>NZ_QUFG01000002.1:0-389901 GCF_003478405.1 Faecalibacterium sp. AF28-13AC
ATAAACGCTGAAAGCATCTAAGCGTGAAGCCGACCCAAAGATAAGATATCCCACTGATTCAATCAGGTAAGATCCCTTGAAGACTACAAGGTTGATAGGCATGATGTGTAAGTGGAGCGATCCATTCAGCAAGTGTGTACTAATAGATCGAGGGCTTGACCACAATTCGCTTGAGACTCAAAGAGTCAACGAAAAAATGATAGCAGTGATTATTCAGTTTTGAAGGCACGTCCTTCTAAAAACACTGGACAAACAGTAGACCGGATGGTATACTGAACCAGTCATATGGTCGGGGACGATGACGGTGAGGTCCCACCTGTTCCCATTCCGAACACAGTAGTTAAGCTCACTCGTGCCCAAGATAGTTAGCTGGAAACGGCTTGTGAAAATAGGTAGTCGCCGACTTGATCGAAACGCTCTAAGAGAAATCTTAGGGCGTTTTTTGTTGCACTTTGGGACCCGCTCTGGTAGAATGAAAGAAACGACCGTAAGGGAGGTGCCGGAAATGGATTGGGTCATGTGTCTGCTGCCCTTTGCCGTGTGTTTTGTGGGCTTTCTTGCCGCCGCGAAGGTGACGAAAAAGAAAAAGCGGATTCTGGCTGCGGCCGGGGTCGTGCTGTTTCTGGCGGCTGCATTCGGCTCGCTGGCCGTTTACCGGAATCAAAAGATCACGAAGCCCATCCGGGACAGTGAGCTGCTCGCAGTGGCAGAACTGCGTCTGGACGCGTTCCTGGGGGATGCAGAGCTGAACGATTTCCAGACCGACCGCCTGACCGAACTGTATGGCGCACTGGGACACTATCTGAACAGCCTGGTCTATCTGCCCTGCATCAACCAGGACACATTTGATGCGGGTACTCAGGATGTGATCCTGCAATTCGGAACGGAGGAGGAGGTAAAACTCTGGCTGGCGTTCTATCCCGACCGCCGGATCTGC
Organism: Faecalibacterium sp. AF28-13AC; assembly: GCF_003478405.1. NCBI lineage: Bacteria > Bacillati > Bacillota > Clostridia > Eubacteriales > Oscillospiraceae > Faecalibacterium > Faecalibacterium sp. AF28-13AC. Next base: position 938 of record NZ_QUFG01000002.1, read on the forward strand.
CTCGTGAACGGGAAAAAGGCCTATGTTTTTCCAGGTGGAACGGCCGCTTACCAGAAGATCGAAGCGATCCTGGCCTCGGACAGCGTACAGACCACTGTGACCATCACGGCACTGGATGCGGCAAACGACCAGCTGACGGCTTCGGATGCAGAGGGGAAAGAGTATGTGATCCACGGCATCTCAGAAAAGCTGCGGACGCGGGACGAAGAGCAGGTGGACGTCAAGGCGCTTTCGGCAGGCGATACGCTGACCGTTCTTTCGGATGGCGCGGCTCTTCTGAGCGCCCCCAGTCAGTTTGAGCATATTTATAAGATCTATTGGGAGAAATAAATGGACATTTTACCTATTGAAACACATCGCTTGCTGCTCCGGCAGTTTGCGGTAGAGGATGCCGAAGATGTATTTGCAATTTTTTCGGACGAGCAGACCACGCTGGACTGCGGAGGCTACCATGCCTTTGATGCGATGGATGAGGAATATGGCCGCTTGATGCAGAAATTTGCGGGGCAGACCCGATACAGTGTGGTGGAAAAGAAGACCGGGCGGGTCGTTGCAGTGATTTCGATGATGGACGCCGGGCGGGCTGTTCCGGGCTGGGACCTGGGCATTGAAGTTGCACCGGATGCCCGCCGGAAGGGATACGCACGTGAAGCATTGGCCGCGGTGGTGCGGACCTATTTTGAACAGACGGATACCGTGCTGTTCACTGGAGGACACTATGCTTATAATACGGCGTCCGGTGCGCTGCTGAAACAGCTGGGGTTCGTCTATGAGGGTGTGGAACACAAGGCGATGCGCCATGCCGAACGCGGCCCGACTGACCTGGTGTCCTATTTCCTGGAAAAAGAATGAATGCCGAGCGATTTCCGCTGTCTCTTCTTCAAGAGGCGGCGGATTTTTTTCGGCAAAAGCCTTGCATCTGGCCCACCGGTGCGGTATGCTTAACCAATAGAGCTCGCAGGGGGAGGGAAACCGGGATGGATATGGAAGAGATCCAGTATCTGCTGGGCAGTGCGATCTTTGCGCGGGCAAAAAAATATGTGAATCGCATCGAATCGTATGAATGCAAGACCGAAGAGAATGGGGTCCGGCATCTGAGCGCAGAGGTGGAGGGCGGCGGAGACGATCTGTATGAGACGGAGGCATGGCTGCGCCAGAACGGCAGCTTTGTCAGCGCGAGCTGCACCTGCCCCTATAATGACAATGGCAACGGCCTGTTCTGCAAACATATCGGGGCGCTTCTGCTGTATGACCAAAAAGAAACGGCGCAGACGCAGAAATCGTGTCCTTCTAAGATCGGCCTCACCGCGATCCCCGGCGTCGTGCGGGGCACGGCCAATCTGCCCGAAGAGCCGGAACCAGCCCGGAAGGACAGCTATGCCTCCGGGTTGCAAATGCTGTTCGGGCGGAAATGGCGGGGCGATGAGCCAGAATCGGACCCGGAGGCCCGCGCCCTGCTGCGCACCTATCGGGAAGGGGAGTTCTCCGAAGTGGAGGACAGCATCCTGCCCCAGCGCACCGGCTTTGTGGAGCTGGAACCGGAACTGACCGTGCTGCAGGGCGGCACACCCTGGCTGCGGCTCCGCATCTCGGACGGCGGACGGCCCTATGTGGTCAAGAGCCTGGAGGAACTGCTGTCGCATATTGAAAACAACCAGGTTGTCAGCTACGGAAAATCGCTGGCGTTCCAGCACCGGTGGGATGCCTTTACGCCGGAGGCCCGGCAGCTGCTGAACCTGCTGCGGCGGGAGATCATCAACCGGCAGCAGCTGGAAACGCGGGGCTATACCACGAGCCGCTACGCGGAGACCGGCCCGGCCGGCGGCATCACGCTGACGGGAGAGGCCTTTGACGCCCTTGTGAACCTGTATGCCGACCGACACGAGCTGGGCGGCTATGCCTTAAAGGAATGCATCCCCTCCCTGACGATCCAGGTGGAACGGCGGCGCGGCGGTGTGCAGATCAACGTGCGGCCGTCGCTGGGTTCGATCAAAGGGCTGGATTTTGATTACCTTTACAGCGAGGATACCATCTGGCGGCTGGATCGTGCAGCCACCGCCCGGATGCTGCCTGCGTTCCGGGGGCTGAGCGGAAAGAATCTGTTCTTTACGAGCGGGGACGCTACGGCTTTTTGCAGCTATGTGCTGCCGGAACTGGGCCGCTATGTGACCATCGAAGACCCGGAACGGCTGCTGCTGAACCAGATCCCGCTGGCGCCGGTGACGCAGTTCTATCTGGATGCGCCGCAGATGGGGACCGTGAGCGCCCATCTGGAATTTTTGTACGGCGAGGATCGCGTGACGCCCTTTGCTCCGCCGCCGCAGGGGCTGCTGCGGGATGCCCGCACTGAGAACCGCGCCGCCCGCCTGCTGGGCCGGTATTTGCAGCCGGGCGCGGGGCCGATGCAGTACAGCGCATCCGAGGAGGAAGCGGTCTACCGCTTTCTGGACGAGGGTGTCCCGGTGCTGATGAACGAGGGCGAAGTCTACCTGACCGATGCGTTCCGCAATCTGCAGGCCCCGCCGCCGAAGATCTCGGTGGGGGTATCGGTGCATGGAAGCGTCCTCGACCTGGAAGTAGACACCGGTGCGTTCCCGGTGGGGGAGCTGAAGGCTCTGCTGAAGTCGCTCCACCAGAAAAAACGCTACCACCGCCTGCGGGATGGCCGCCTGCTCAAGCTGGACGAGGAGTTCGAGGGGCTGGACGAGCTAAACGAGACGCTGGAACTCTCCGGGGTCAAGTTGAGCAAGAACCACGCGGAGCTGCCTCTTTACCGGGCACCGAGTCTGGATCGGGCGCTGTCGGGGCAGAGCGGGATCCACTTCAACCGCGACGATGCGTTCCGGCGGATCAGCCGCAGCTTCCATGCGGTAAAGGACAGCGAGTATACTCCGCCTGCTTCCCTACAAAAAGTATTGCGAAAGTACCAGCGCGATGGCTACCGCTGGCTGCGGACGCTGGACGGCTACGGCATGGGCGGCATCCTGGCCGATGATATGGGTCTGGGCAAAACGGTGCAGGTGCTGAGCTACCTGCTCTCCATCAAGGAGCTGGGGGAGGAGGCCCTCCCCAGCCTCATCGTCTGCCCGGCGTCGCTGGTGCTGAACTGGGCCGAAGAATGCCAGAAGTTCACGCCGGAGCTGCGCTGCATCGTTGTGGACGGCGGCGCGGCCCACCGCGCGGCCCTGGCCGAGCAGTGGGAGGGGGCAGACCTTGTGGTGACGAGCTACGACCTGCTCCGCCGCGACGAGGCGCTGTATGCAGACCGGAAATTCTATGCCTGCATCCTGGATGAGGCGCAGGCCATCAAGAACCATACCACCCAGAAATACAAGGCCGTGTGCCGGGTGAACAGCCGGGTGCGCTTTGCGCTGACCGGTACGCCGGTGGAAAACCGGCTGGGTGAGCTGTGGAGCATCTTCTCCTTCCTGATGCCGGGCTATCTGCCGCCCTACAAGAGCTTCTGCACCCGGTTCGAAAAGCCCATCGTGCAGGAGAACGACCCGACGGCGGTGCGGCGGCTGAACCAGCTGACCGGGCCGTTCATCCTCCGCCGCATGAAGGCAGAGGTGCTGAAAGAGCTGCCGCCCAAGACCGAGAACATCTACCGCATTGAGCTGGAAGAAGAACAGCGCAAGCTCTATCTGGCGGCGGTGCTGGATGCCCGCGAAAAGCTCAAGGCGGCCAAACCCGAAGACAAGATGGCCGTGTTTGCCGTGCTGATGCGGCTGCGGGAAATCTGCTGCGACCCGCACCTCATCGCCGACAACTGGGAGGGCGGCAGCGCCAAGCTGGACGCCTGCACCGAGCTGGTGACCTCCGCCGTGGAGGGCGGGCACCGCATCCTGCTGTTCAGCCAGTTCACTTCCATGCTGGACCTGCTGGCCAAACGTCTGGATGAAGCAGGCATCAGCCACTTCACGCTGCAGGGCTCGACCCCGAAGCCGGTCCGCGCCGAGCTGGTGCGGCGGTTCAACGGGGGCGAGGTGAGCGTTTTCCTCATTTCGCTGCGGGCGGGCGGCACCGGCCTGAACCTGACCGCCGCCGACATCGTCATCCACTACGACCCGTGGTGGAACGTGGCAGCGCAGAACCAGGCCACCGACCGTGCCTACCGCATCGGCCAGCAGAACCCGGTGCAGGTGTACAAGCTCATTGCACAGGATACCATTGAAGAAAAGATCGTTGCATTGCAGCAGGCCAAGCAGTCGCTGGCCGACACGGTGACAGGCAGCGCCGACGGCGCGATCCTGTCGATGAAGCCGGAAGAGTTGCTGGAATTGTTGGAGGTGCCGGAACCATGAACTTTGCGATTTTTGCACGGCCGGTCGTGACCATTTACGACCTGACCGAAACGACGAAGGAAAGCGACGCGGGGGTCGTCTCCACCATCGGGGACGAGGGCCTGTATGGGCAGGTCTGCCAGGTGCGCACGGCCCCCGGCGGCGTGACGGCAGAGGGCGTAACGCTGCCGGAGGAGATGGCCGAGGTGGTCAGCTTTTACGGCTATCACGGCTATGTGTTCGCATCGGAGCTGCGGTTCTGCGGGGAAGCGGAACTGCGGAGCTACCTTGCCGCCGAATGGGTGATGGCGGGCCGCGCGACCGATGTGCTGACCCTGCCCAAGGTGCAGGGCGTCCGGCTGCTGGAGCTGGAGCGCGGGGCGCTGCTGCGCCGCCTGCCCGAAGAGGCCCCCCACGACGGCTGGGCACTGGTCCGGCTCGTGGATGGACGGACCGGCTATGTCCGGTCTGTGGCGCTGGAGCCGGTGCGCTGGCCGATGACGGCGGTGTTCACCCAGCAGGCAGGCCGCCGCTTTGACGAGGCACTGGCGCTGGCCGAGGGGTGCAGGCCCGAAGAGCTTGTGCCCCGTGCCCTTGACCGCTGGTACGGCGGCAGCGAGGAAGCGTTCCGGAATGCGCTGGCCGAGCAGGCCAAACGGTATCTGGGCACAGAGTACCGCTGGGGCGGCAAGTCGGGCCGGGGCATCGACTGCTCCGGCCTCGTGAGCAGCGCCTACATGCAGTGCGGCGTCCTCATCTACCGGGACGCCCGACTCGTGGAGGGCTGGCCCATGCACGAGATCCCGAAGGAACAGGTCCGGCGCGGCGATGCGCTCTACTTCCCCGGCCACATCGCGCTCTATCTGGGCGAGGGGCGGTACATCCACTCCACCGGTGCCGCAGGGAGCGGCGGCGTGGTGCTCAACAGCCTGGACCCGGACGACCCGCTCTACCGGGAAGATCTGGTGAAGAGCCTGTATGCGGTGGGAAGTTTGTTTTGAACCCGCTCCGTCTCGCTCCGCCTGTCAGCTCCCCCCGAAGGGGGCGCTTTGGGCAAAACCAGAAATTTTGTAGGGATTGCCAAGGCCTCTCCTACAAGGAGAGGCGGCATTGCGAAGCAATGACGGAGAGGTTGTACGAAGGAACGATAGCAGAAAGGACGACACGTTATGAAAGTCTTTGATCTCCATTGTGATACCCTGAGCGAACTGCGCTATGCCGAGCGGCGGGGCGAAGCCAAGAGCTTTGCAACCAATGATCTGCACATTGATCTGGAAAAGCTGCACAAGGGCGACTACATGCTGCAATGCTTTGCCGCTTTTGTGAACCTGAGCGACCCGACCCCCGGCGCAGACCCGCTGGTGACGGCGCTGGAAGAGGTGGATGTGTTCAAGCGGATCATGGCGAAGTATTCCGACCAGATCGCGCCGGTCTACCGCCCGGAGGACATCCGCCGCAACGCGCAGGCCGGAAAGATCAGCGGAATGCTGACCATCGAGGAGGGCGGCTGCTGCAAGGGCAGCCTGGGTGTGCTGCGGCAGATGTATGAGCTGGGTGCCCGCATGATGACCCTGACCTGGAACCACGAAAACGAGCTGGCCAGCCCCAATGTGGTGCCCGGCGGGGGTGGGGACATCTGGCCCTGCAAGCCCAACACCGAGACCGGCCTGAAGGAGCGCGGGTTTGAATTTCTGGCCGAGATGGAGCGCCTGCATATGATCGTGGACGTGAGCCACCTGTCCGACCGGGGGTTCTGGGATATCGCGGAGCACAGCACCCGCCCCTTTGCGGCCAGCCACTCCAACTGCCGCGCTCTGGCACCCCACTGCCGCAACCTGACCGACGAGATGATCCGCGTCATGGCCGAAAAGGGCGGTCTCGTGGGCCTGAACTACTGCTCCGGCTTCCTGGATGACCAGCCGCGCCCGGAACTCTGCCGCAGCACCACGGCCCTGATGGCCCGGCACGCAGCCCATTTCAAGCGGGTGGGCGGCATTGAGATCATCGGCCTGGGCAGCGACTTTGACGGCATCGGCGGCAAGCTGGAAATGGGCGACTGCTCCAAACTTCCGCTGCTGGCCGACGCGCTGCGGAAGGAAGGCTTCACCGAGGACGAGGTGGAGCAGATCTTCTTCCGCAACGCCCAGCGCTTCTTCGAGGAAAATCTGTAAATAGAAAGGGAAAAATTCCGAAATGGATAAAAATATGACGCTGGAAAAGCGGATCGCGGCCGAACTGTACTCCTATCAGGGCAAGATGAGCGTTTTTGTGGACGACCTGCAGGGCCGCACGGTCGAGATCGGGGCCGATGAAGCGTTCGAGACGGCCTCGACCATCAAGGCATTCATCCTGGCGGCGCTGTATCTGCAGGTCAGCCGGGGCAAGGCCAGCCTGGACGAGCGCATCACCTACGAGGAGAGCCAGTTCGTGGACGGCTCCGGTATGCTGCGGGCGCTGGGCGTGGGTGCGGCGCTCAAGGTGAAGGACACCGCCACCATGATGATCATCTGCTCGGACAACATCGCCACCAATATGATCATCGACTATCTGGGGCTGGATACGATCAACGCCTGCATCCGGGAGCTGGGCTTTGCCCACACGGTGCTGCACAATCCGCTCCACTTTGACCGCTACCGCGACCTTGGCACCACTACCCCCCGCGATTACGCAGCGCTGTTCGCGCAGGTGGCAAAGGGCACCCTCGTCAGCAGAGAGGCCAGCGCGGAGATGCTGGCCATCTTCCGCCAGCAGCACTATAACACCATGCTGACCCACGATTTCCCGCAGTTCTATCTGGACTGCGAGGAGACCGGCGAACCGGAACGCATCTGGGTGGCCAGCAAGAGCGGCAGCATGAACGCCTGCCGCAACGACGGCGGCATCGTCCACACCCCTTACGGCGAGTATGTCATCGTGCTGATGAACAAAGACTTCCATGATATCATCGAGTACAACGACCACCCCTCCATGGTCTACGGTGCCCGCGTCTCCCGGATGATCCTGGACCAGATCCTGGCCTGCGAGGGCAGGCTGTATCTGGACTGACCCATTCGCGGTGCCCCGTCGGCTCCTCCCGGAGGAACCGGCCGTGAAAAACCGAAAAATATACAACGACGTGAAAAATAGAGGGAAACATGACAGAAAGTATAACGATCTCTCCGCTGATGCTGGTCTTCCTGATGTGCATGACCGGCTTTGCGGGCTTTGTGGACTCGGCAGCAGGCGGCGGTGGACTCATCAGCCTGCCTGCCTATCTGTTTGCGGGCCTCCCGGCCCACTACACCTATGGCACCAACAAATTCAGCGCCGCCTGCGGCACTACCTTTGCCACGGCGCAGTTTTTCCAAAAGGGTGCCATGAACATCAAAGTGGGCCTGCTGGCGGCAGCAGGCAGCTTTGTGGGCAGTGCCCTTGGCTCCCACATCGTGCTGCTGCTCAGCGATGAGGCGCTGCGGGCCATGATGCTCGTCATCCTGCCCATCGCGGCCGTGCTCATCCTGTGGCGGCGGAATCTGCCGGACGAGAACCGCGACGACGGCACCCTGACGGCCAAAAAGGCCGTGCTGGCTCTGGCCATCGGTCTGGGCATCGGCCTGTACGATGGCATCTTCGGCCCCGGCACCGGCACCTTTGCCATCATCGCCTTTACCACCCTGATGGGCTTTGACCTGCGCACGGCAGGCGGAAACGCCAAGGTGCTCAACCTTGCCAGCAACTACGCCAGCCTGGTCACCTACCTGATGAACGGGCTGGTGGTCTTCTCGGTGGGCATCCCCTGCGCCGTCAGCGGCATCGTGGGCAACCTGCTGGGGTCGCATTTTGCCCTGAAGAACGGCGCCAAGTTCATCCGCCCCATGATGCTCGTGGTGCTGGTGCTCCTGCTGGGCAAGATCGTTTCGGACGCGGTGCTGTAAACAAAAAAACGAGGAACTGCACAAAACAGTTCCTCGTTTTTGCGTCTGGGGGTTACAGATCCAGCGTCAAGGTCTTGTCGAAGAAGGCGATGCCGAAAGCGCCGGGGCCGGCGTGGGTGCCGATGACACAGCCGATCTGGCGGACCAGCAGATCTTCCTGCTGCAGGTTGTCGCGCAGGTAGGTCTGGATGGGCGTCACCTCACGGGGGGAGACGGTGTAACCGGCCAGCGCCGGGAAGGCGGGGTTGATGCCGCCCATCTCCTCGACCTTCTTGAACAGGGCCACGTAGGCACCGGGCAGGCCACGGGCCTTGCCGGCCATGGCGACCTTGCCGTCCTGGATGGTGATAAGGGGCTTGATGCCCAGCATCCCGCCTGCAACGGCTACGGCAGCGGGCAGGCGGCCGCCCTTGCGCAGGTACTTCAGGTCGTCGATGGCGGCCACAAGGTGCAGGTGCTCCTTGGCATGTTCCAGAATGGCGGCGATCTGACCGGCCGTTTTGCCGGAATCCCGCAGCTGGACGGCCAGGCGGACGAGCAGGGCTTCGCTCAGGCAGACGTGTCCGCTGTCCACAAAGAGGACGTTGTCCACATTGGCCATGTCGGCGGCCAGCTTGGCGCACTGGTAGGTGCCGGACAGCGCGTGGGACAGGAAGATGCCGATGACCTCATCCCCGGCGGCAGCGGCTTCGAGGAAGAAGTTCTCGAACAGTTCCGGGCTGGGCTGGCTGGTGGTGGGCAGCTTGCGGCACCCGGCCAGGATCTCATAGTAGGCGGAGGGGGTCATGTCCACGCCATCCCGCAGGACGGTGCCGTCCTCCAGCGTGACGTTCAGGGGAATGACGGTCACGCCCAGCTGCTCGGCTTCGGCGGGCAGGATGTCGGACGCAGAATCGGTGAGAATACGGATCATAAATACAATACCTCCGAGGGTCGTGGCCGTAAAACGACCAATTCATCAGAAAAGTCGTGGGAATTATACCAGATGCAGAGGGAAAAAGTCAATTGTTTGAGCAAAAATTTCTTCGCATTTTCGCAAAACAGCTCCTCGGCTTGCGCAAATGGGGGCGGATGTGGTACAATGTCCGCCGATGGGAGGGCTGTGCGTGAAAGAAAAACAGGAAACGGCCGCGTTCTGGAAAACGTTTGGTCTGGCGGCGCTGCTCTGGGCTGCGCTGGCAGCGGGGTCTGAACTGCTGTTTCCATCGTCGGCTGCGGCCCCGGCGGGGGCGGCAGGCATCCTGCGCAGCTGTCTGGTGCTGCCGGTGGCGGAGGAACTGGTCTTTCGCGGGGCCGCGCTGCGGCTGCTGCGTCCGCTGGGGCGGAATGCGGCCATCCTGGGGCAGGCGGTGCTGTTTGCTGCGCTGCACGGCAGTCTGCAGGCCAAAGCGTACGCGCTTGGGATGGGGCTGCTCTTCGGCTGGGCGGCAGACCGGTCGGGAAGCCTTCTGCCCGGCATCCTGCTGCATATCCTGAACAATGGGGCCGTGCTGGCCCGCTGCCTGGCAGAAAGGGGAACACCATGACCGATTATGAACTGATGGGCGCGGCGCTGGCCGAAGCCGAACAGGCCGCTGCGCTGGGCGAAGTACCGGTGGGGGCCGTCATCGCGAAGGACGGCGAGATCATCGCATCGGCCCACAATACGCGGGAGACCGAGAAAAATGCCCTCCACCATGCCGAGCTGCTGGCCATCGATGCGGCCTGCAAAAAGCTGGGCGGCTGGCGGCTGTGGCAGTGTGAGCTGTTCGTGACGCTGGAACCCTGCCCCATGTGCAGCGGGGCCATCCTCAACAGCCGAATCCGGCGGGTGGTCTACGGGGCGGCAGACACGAAAGCGGGCTGCTGTGGGTCGGTGACCGACCTGTTCGCCCTGCCGTTCAATCACCACCCGGCGGTGGAAAACGGGCTGCGGGCCGAGGAAGCACAGGCGCTGTTGCAGGCGTTTTTCCTCCGGCTGCGGGAGGAGCGGGCCGGCAAACCCCGCTGGAGACCGCCTGTGACGAAGTGAAAACTGAAAAAAGTGGGAACTGCGTGAAAAAGTCTGCGGTTCCCACTTTCTTTTTTCGAGAAATTGTGCTATATTATTCAATGGAAACTTGTCGAAACCACACACAATCGTTCCCAGGCACGCCGCAGGACCGGACTTGACCGGAAGAAGTGAGCAGAGCGCTGTTCTGGGGAGCGTGGAACGGCAGTTCCTCCTGCCTGTGCGGATTTTTGCGCGGGCAGAGAACAAGCGACAGGAGGGCTGACTCTTGTACGATGACGAATTTGAGCTGACATTCAATCTGCAGGACGAGGACGCCGCACCGGTGGAGCTGCCCAAGGCGGCGGAAGAGGCCGGACCGGAAGCCCCGGCTGAAACGCGGGAACCCGCAGCCGATGAGGAACCGACCATCGTGCTGCCGGACCGCAGGCCGGAGCCGGCCGCAGAAGCGGCAGCGCCGGACATGCCGCAGCCGGAAGCACCCACAGCATCCGAACCGCAGCCGGAGGCACCGCCCCGGCCTGCCAACGGGCGGTGTGTGCTGATCTCCGGCGGCGACCGTGGCATCGGCGCAGCAGCAGCGCGGGCGTTTTACGCGGCGGGCGACCGTGTGGCGGTGTTCTACCACACCAACGCCGACGCGGCGGCGGCTCTGGAACAGGAGCTGCCCGGCTGCATCGCCATCCAGTGCGATGTGGCATCCCGCGCCAGCTGTGAGGTCGCGTTCCATGCGGCCGAACAGGCGTTGGGCCGGGTGGATGTGCTGGTGAGCAATGCGGGCATCGCCCAGCAGAAGCTGTTCACCGACATCACCCCCGACGAATGGCAGCATATGCTGGACGTGAACCTGACCGGTGCGTTCCACCTGTGCCAGCTGGCACTGCCGGGGATGATCCGCCGCAAGGCGGGCCGCATCCTGACGGTCAGCAGCATGTGGGGCCAGACCGGCGGCAGCTGCGAGGTCCATTATTCCGCTGCCAAGGCGGGCCTCATCGGCCTGACCAAGGCCCTCGCCAAAGAGGAGGGCCCCAGCGGCATCACCGTCAACTGTGTGGCTCCGGGTGTCATCGACACCGATATGATGGCTGCCTTTACCGCCGAGGACAAGGCGGCGCTGGCCGAGGAGACCCCGGTGGGCCGTCTGGGCAGTGCGGACGAGGTGGCGAAGCTGCTGGTGTTCCTCGCCGGAGAGGATGCCGGATACATCACCGGCCAGGTGTTCGGCGTGAACGGCGGCCTGGTGATTTGACCGGCCTGACAGCGGACAAAACTATGATACAACGTCACTTCCGGGCGGAACCACGTCCGGCGTGAAAAGGAGAGAGCGAAATGGGCATGACTTTGAAGGAACTGTTGACGAAAGGCGAAGGCACCCTGAGCGCACAGGAGGCCAAAACGCTGGCCTCGCAGTGCCGGATGGATGTGGAGACCCTCTACACCCTGCTGGAGGAGCGCGGCATCAAAGTTCTGGACAACGAGGCGGAAGAGGATGCCAGCCTGGACGTGGACAGCATCCTTGCCGAGGTGGAGAACGCCGAGGCCAATAGCGATGAGCTGGGCCTGGGCGTTGACGAGGAAGAGGAAGCCGAGGAGAACCCGGCCGACCTGAAGGCAGCGATGGATGAGCTGCTGGACGACCCCGTGAAGAACTACCTCAAGCAGATCGGTCAGATCCCGCTGCTGAGCGCAGAGCAGGAAGTGGAGCTGAGCCGCCGTATCCATGCCGGTGCCGAAGCAGCACACATCCTTCAGGCAGACCGCATCAAGTACGGCGCGCCGGAGTACATCAAAAAGAACAGCGCCCGCTTCTCGTTCGAAGAGGATGAGAACAGCCGCAGCTACAACGAGGATCTGGACGACGAGGGCGGCGAGAAGTCCACCGAGGATGCCGAGGAAAAGGCAGCGGAAGAGAAGGCTGAGGAAGAGATCGAGAACGGCCCTCTGACCGAGGAGCGCCGTCAGGAGCTGCTGAAGACCCGCCGTGACGGCCTGAACGCCCGCCGCAGCCTGAGCGAAGCCAACCTGCGTCTGGTCGTTTCCATCGCCAAGAAGCACGTGGGCCACAATCTGGCATTCCTCGACCTGATCCAGGAGGGCAACATCGGCCTCATCAAGGCCGCTGAAAAGTTCGACTGCGACCGCGGTTTCCGCTTCTCCACCTACGCCACCTGGTGGATCCGTCAGGCCATCACCCGCGCCATCGCAGACCAGGCCCGTACCATCCGCATCCCGGTGCACATGGTCGAGACCATCAACCGGATGCGGCAGGCCACCAACCAGCTGGTCTACCAGAACGGCCACGAGCCCACCCCGGAAGAGCTGGCAAAGGCCATGGATATGAGCGTCGAGCGCGTCCGTGAGATCCAGCGCATGGCGCAGGAGCCGGCCAGCCTGGAAAGCCCCGTCGGTGAGGAGGAAGATTCCTCGCTGGGCGATTTCGTCGCAGACGAAAACGCTGAAGCTCCCGGCAAGGCAGCCGACCGCGCCATGGTGGCCCAGCAGATCAACCAGGCCCTCAAGAGCCTGACCCCCCGTGAGGAGAAGGTCATCCGTCTGCGCTTCGGTCTGGACGATGGCCGCCCCCGCACGCTGGAAGAGGTCGGCCGCGATTTCGGCGTTACCCGTGAACGTGTCCGCCAGATCGAGGCCAAGGCCATCCGCAAGCTGCACAGCCGCAAGTGCCTGGCGCTGCTGAACGGTCTGATCGAGTAAGAAAGAAAACCCAAAAGAGGTCGTCACGCAGCGTGACGACCTCTTTTTGAGAAAAATCGAACTTTTTTGCAAAAACCTCTTGCCAAGCGGCGCGTTTTATGATAAACTAATTGAGCTGTGATTATGCTGCTATAGCTCAGTTGGTAGAGCGCATCCTTGGTAAGGATGAGGTCTCCAGTTCGAATCTGGATAGCAGCTCCAGCTCAGGACACCTCGAAGCCGTTTGGTTTTGGGGTGTCTTTTTTTGCTCCCAGAGCAGACGGAACGCCTGAAACGCAAGAGCCGCAGGCCCGGTGAGGGTCTGCGGCTCTGCGTTTATGGGAAAGAGGAATCTCAGGAAAGATCGGGATCAGAAATCAACGTCGGTATCGTAGTAGCAGCACTTGAGCAGCTTCTCCATCTCCTCCTGGCTGGGCTGGCGGGGATTGGAACCGGTGCAGGCATCGCCGATGGCATTCTTGGCGATCTCCGGCAGACGCTCCAGGAAGACTTCCTCCGGAACGAAGCCCTGCTCAGTGGGATAGGAATCCGGGCCGTAGTGCTGGATGCAGTGGGGGATGTTCAGCGCGTCGTTCATGCCGCGCAGGTGTGCGATGAGCAGCTGGACCTTCTCGTCGTCATTGGCACCGCCGAGCTTCATCTCATCGGCAATGACGCCATAGCGCTTTTTGGCTTCGGGGTCTTTGGCGTTGAACGCGATGACCTTGGGCAGATACATGGCGTTGGCTGCACCATGGATGATGTGTGCGCCGTAGTCTGCAAAGGCAGCACCAGTCTTGTGGGCCATGGAGTGGACGATGCCCAGCAGCGCGTTGGAGAAGGCCATGCCGGCCAGACACTGTGCGTTGTGCATCGAATCACGCTTGGCCATGTCGCCGTTGTAGCTGTCCACCAGGTCGCCCTGGATCATCCGGATGGCAAAGATGGCCAGCGGGTCGGTATAATCGCAGTGTGCGGTGGAGACATAAGCCTCAATGGCGTGGGTCATGGCGTCCATACCGGTGTGTGCGACCAGCTTCTTGGGCATGGTCTCGGCCAGGTCGGGATCGACGATGGCGACGTCCGGGGTGATCTCGAAGTCGGCGATGGGGTACTTGATGCCCTTCTGGTAATCGGTGATGATGGAGAATGCGGTCACCTCGGTGGCGGTGCCGGAGGTGGAAGAGATGGCGCAGAAGTGTGCCTTACGGCGCAGCGGCGGGATGCCGAAGACCTTGCACATCTCCTCAAAGGTGATCTCCGGGTACTCGTACTTGATCCACATGGCCTTTGCGGCGTCAATGGGGGAACCGCCGCCCATGGCGATGATCCAGTCCGGCTCGAACTTCAGCATGGCCTCGGCACCGCGCATGACGGTCTCAACCGAGGGGTCCGGCTCGATGCCTTCAAACAGCTCGACTTCCATGCCGGCTTCCTTCAGGTAGCTGACCGCACGGTCCAGGAAACCGAACCGCTTCATGGAGCCGCCGCCCACACAGATCATGGCCTTTTTGCCGGTGAAGGACTTCAGGGCTTCCAGCGCGCCCTTGCCGTGGTACAGATCGCGGGGAAGAGTAAAACGTGCCATAGGAATCTACCTCCAAATCAATTTGCTCTGAAATCGTTATGAAAATAACCAATTTGCTTAAACAAATTATATCGCAAACTATTGAAAATTTCAATGAGCGGAATGGAGAAAGAAGCGCCGTGTTTTGGGCATTTTGATGAACTGCGGAAAACAAAAAAACCACCTGAATCCCAAGGATTCAAGTGGCTTCGCTGTGGAGCTGCTATCCAGATTCGAACTGGAGACCTCATCCTTACCAAGGATGCGCTCTACCAACTGAGCTATAGCAGCAAATGGCGACCCGGATCGGGCTCGAACCGACGACCCCCAGCGTGACAGGCTGGTGCTCTAACCAACTGAGCTACCGGGCCATGATCGCTCAAGTTCGCGGCTGTTCACCGCCGGAACGTGCTTTATTATACCCGAAGAATGACTTCTTGTCAAGCAGAAATCTACAAAAACCGCAAAAAACTTTTCGGGAGAACAGAAAAAGCCGCCTGCAGGCCGAAAATGGGCAAAACAAAACGTCCGGAACGATTGCTCCGGACGTTTGTGGCAGGGGTAGTAAGTCTCGAACTCACGGCACGCGGTTTTGGAGACCGCTGCTCTACCAACTGAGCTATACCCCTAGATCTGTGCTGCATTTTCTGAATGCTTGATTATTATATAAGATTCAGCGTAAAATGTCAAGCACATTTTTTCAATTTTTTGAATTGCAGCCGCAGCAGCCGTCGCTGGCAGAGGGCAGGCTCCGGGCCAGCTGTTCCAGCGTTACGCTGTCGATATACTGGTTGATGACATCGTCCAGCCCGCTCCAGAAGGGCAGGGTGAAGCACTGCTCGGACATGGGGCACTCGTTGGTCTCGCTGCCCAGGCAGGGGATGGGAGCCACGCTGCCCTCGATGGCGCGGAGAATCTCCCCGGCGGTGTAGTCGGCGGGAGCCTTGGTCAGGCGGTAGCCGCCCTGGCTGCCGCGCTCGCTCTTGACAAGGCCGACCCGTGCCAGCGGCGTGACGATCTGTTCCAGATATTTCAGGCTGAGGTTCTGGCGCTCGCTGATCTCCTTCAGCGGGACAGTGGTGCCCGGCGCATAGCGGGCCAGTTCAGCCATCAGCCGCAGCGCATAGCGGCTTTTTGTCGAAAACTTCATAGCGATCTCTCCTTGTTCGTTTTCTTAGTATAACACGCCAAACCGATTTTGAAAAGTGAAAACGCGGCTTTCTCTTGTCGAAACAAAAAAGGTCTGGTATCATATAATAGAGAAAGTCTGAGATCAGGAGATGAACCTATGATAGAGAAGATCGAACCGGCCGTAGCCATCCGCCTGCTGGATGCAGGCAAAGCGACTGCGGTGGACGTCCGGGAACCGGACGAGTTTGCGGTGGGGCACATTCCGGGAGCAAAGCTCCTGCCGCTGGGCGAGGTGCTGAGCCGTGCGGCAGAGGTCCTGCCCGACAAGAATGCCCCTTGGCTGATCTACTGCCGCACCGGCCGCCGCAGCGCCGATGCCGTGCAGAAGCTGGAAAGCCTCGGCTACACCAACCTCTACGATCTGGGCGGCATTCTGAGCTGGCCGTATGAGATCGAAGGCGATTTTGAGGGACACTTCTAAGGAAACTGTGGAAACAGTACTCTTTTGCGCGCCAAAAGAGTACCAGAAAAGCGCCCGCTACTTTCGAAGCGCGGGAGGCACGAACTAGGGGCTGCTCGCCCCTAGTGACCCCAAAGAAGAAGGCTCTGTCAAAAAATCGGGCGGTGCGCCAGTCGGCGCAGACGCTTTTCCGATTTTTCGACAAAGCCGATCAAAACAGGAACGAGGGCAACAGGATGGGATTTCAGGCAAAACAGTTTGCCGGCAGCCACTGCGGCTGCCGGTATCAGCAGGACTACCGCCCGACGCTGGGGCGGGACGGCAAAAAGGAGTCCGGTACGCTGGAGGTCATCAAATTCTACTACGACGGTGCCATTCGCTTTGAGCAGCACTGCTACGGCGAGGCTGCGACCTTCGTGTTCGGCGTCTGGGCGTCCGGCATGGACGAAGACGGCACCCTGCACTGGGCACTGCCCGACCGCCGGAAGAGCTACTACGACGAGGCGTATCTGCCCAAAAAACTGGACCGCGTGGACGAAGCCGGAAACCTCTACTTCGATGGCTCGAAATTTCCGTGGAAGCTGGCAGATGATTTTGAGGAAGACAAGCGCTGGGGCTATCCCCGCTGGAAGGTGCTGCTGGGCAGGCTGACCGGCAAAGGAAAAGGCTGAATTGTAAAAAATTCCGGAATTTCTGCAATTCATATTGACATAGTGGGAATACTAGGGTATAAATAGAGAGCGAAGTATTCATTCGGGCGAAAACTGGCCCGATGTTATCCGAGGAAAGGACAGGATCCCTATGGAAATTTCTGAAAAAGTTGTCTATCTGGACAACGCTGCGACCACGGCCTGCGCTCCTGAAGTGCTGGCTGTGATGACCGAGGCGCTGAGCGGCGCCTGCGGCAACCCCAGCAGCCATTACAGCGTCGGCTACGAAGCAAAAGAATTTGTGGATACCGGCCGCGCACAGGTGGCCAAGGCCATCAACGCTGCCCCGGCCGAGATCTTCTTCACCGGCTGCGGCTCAGAGGCCGACAACTGGGCTGTGAAGGGCACCGCCTTCACCAAGGCGCGCCAGAATAAAAAACACCTCATCACCAGCGCCTTCGAGCACCATGCCATCATGCACAGCATGGCTTCTCTGGAGCGCATGGGCTTTGAAGTCACCTATATCAAACCCACCGCCGAGGGCTACATCCGCCCGGAGGATGTCGAGGCTGCGATCCGCCCCGATACCGCGCTGGTCAGCATCATGATGGCCAACAACGAGATCGGCACCATCCAGCCCATCAAGGAGATCGCGGAGATCGCCCACAAGCACGGCGTCTGGATGCACACCGATGCGGTGCAGGCTGTGGGTGCCATCCCTGTGGACGTCAAGGAGCTGGGCGTGGATATGCTGTCCATGAGCGCTCACAAGTTCAACGGCCCCAAGGGCATGGGCGCACTGTACTGCAAGAAGGGCGTCTGGCCCCAGAACCTCATCGACGGCGGCAGCCAGGAGGCCCGCCACCGCGCCGGTACTGAGAACGTCGCCGGCATCGCCGGTATGGGCAAGGCGCTGGAGATGGCCACGGCCAATCTGGAAGAGCGGATGGCCCACGAGCAGCAGCTGCGGGACTACGTCATCCACCGCATCCTGAAGAACATCCCCGAAGCCCGCCTGAACGGCGGTCTGGAGCACCGCCTGCCCGGCAACGTGAACATCAGCTTCCCCGGCCTGGAGGGCGAGACCATTCTGCTGGACCTGGATATGCACAACATCTGTGCTTCGACCGGTTCTGCCTGCAACTCGGACAGCCTGGACCCCAGCCATGTTCTGCTGAGCATCGGTGTGCCGGAAGAGATCGGCCACGGTTCCATGCGGTTCACGTTCGGCCCGCAGAATACCATGGAAGAAGCAGAGTATCTGTGTGACGTGCTGGAGGAGGTCATCCCCCGCCGCCGCGCAATGAGTTGTATGTGGCTGCAGGGCCAGAACAAGGCCCGTCAGTTCAGCCTGAAGGGAGAGCAGTAAAAATGGCAAGTATGTATAGTGCAAAGGTCATGGAGCATTTCGCAAATCCGCACAATGTCGGTGAGATCCCCGACGCCAACGGCGTGGGCGAGGTCGGCAACCCCAAGTGCGGCGACATCATGCGCATGTACCTGAAGATCGAGAACAACGTCATCGTCGATGTCAAGTTCCTCACCTTCGGCTGCGGTGCCGCCATCGCCACCAGCAGCATGGCCACCGACCTCATCAAGGGCAAGACCATCGAAGAGGCCCTCAAGCTGACCAACAAGGCCGTTGTGGAAGCTCTGGAAGGTCTGCCTCCCATCAAGGTCCACTGCTCGGTCCTGGCCGAGCAGGCCGTCAAGGCTGCTCTGTCCGACTATTACCGCCGTCAGGGCATCGACCCGGAACCCATCGTCGGCAAGCTGGAAGAGGACTGCGAGCATTGCGAGAGCTGCGGGAAGTAACACACCCTGCATCCTGAAACGCCTGCGAAGAGAGAAAACAACAAAAGCTGGACTGCGTTTGCAGTCCAGCTTTTGTTGTTTCTCACGTTTGCGTTACTCAGCCTTGGGAGCCTCAGCAGGCTTTGCAGCCGCAGGTGCTGCGGGCTTCACGAGGGGATACGGATAGTCCTTCAGCGGGAAGAGGATGATCTTCTTCGGGCACTTCTGGGCGCACATACCGCAGCCCTTGCACTTGTCGTAGTCCACACGGGCCACGCCGTCCACAACATGGATGGCGTCGAACTTACAGGTGCGCTCACACATGCCGCAGGCGATGCAGGAAGTGGTGCAGGCCTTCATGGCAACAGGGCCCTTGTCCTGGTTGGAGCACATGACCACCGGCTTGCGGGGGCCGCCAGCGTCGATCATGATGACCTTCTTGGGGCAGATGTTGGCGCAGGCACCGCAGCCGGTGCACTTGTCCTTGTCCACCTTTGCCACGCCGTCCACGATGTGGATGGCATCGAACTTACAGACCTTGGTGCAGTCGCCCAGACCGACACAGGCGAAGGTGCAGGTCTTGGGGCCGCCGTACAGAGCCGCAGCCGCAGCGCAGCTCTGGATGCCGGTGTAATCGTAGCTGGGCTTGCAGTGCTCAGAGTTGCCCTGGCACTGGACCACAGCCTTCTTTTCAACCGCACTGGCCTCACCGCCCATGATCTTGGCGATGGCAGCAGCAGCCTTGGGGCCGCCGGGTGCGCACTTGTCGCAGGCCACGCCGTCCATGACGACGGCCTTGGCGTAGTCTGCGCAGCCTGCGTAGCCGCAGCCGCCGCAGTTTGCGCCAGCCAGACAGGAGGCAACTTCTTCAATGCGGGGATCTTCCTCCACGGCCATGAACTTGGCGGCAGCGACCAGAATGATCGCGCCCACCGCGCCCACGATGGTGCAGAGGATAACAGCCGATGCAATATTCATAGTTCTGTTTCCTCCTTTACAGCGTCACGTTGAACAGGTTCTCGACCAGACCGCCAAAGCCCATGAAGGACAGGCTGGTGATGGCCGCTGCGATCAGCGTGATGGGCAGGCCCTTGAAGGGTGCCGGGGGATCGCAGGCTTCCACGCGCTTGCGCACACCGCTGAACATGACCATGGCCAGCATGAAGCCGACGCCTGCGCCCACAGCGCAGACCAGAGCCTCAACGTAGGCGGCTGCAAAGCCCAGGGTGGCAACGTCAGCACCGTAGTCGTCCACGACCAGGATGGTGACAGCCAGCACGCAGCAGTTGGTGGTGATCAGGGGCAGGTAAACGCCCAGAGAGTTGTACAGAGCGACAACGTACTTTTTCAGGAAGATCTCGATGAACTGGACCAGAACGGCGATGACCAGGATGAAGACGATGGTCTGCAGGTAGCTCAGGCCAGCGGGGTCCAGAATGAAGATCTGCAGCGGGAAGGTGACAGCCGTTGCCACCAGCATGACGAAGATAACAGCACCGGACATGCCCAGCGAGGAGTCCAGCTTTTTGGAAACGCCCAGGAACGGGCAGATGCCATAGAACTTCACCAGCACGTAGTTGTTGACCAAGATCATGCTGAAGAAGATCGCAGCGAGTTTAACGAGCATCTTATTCCGCCTCCTTCTTCAGATTGTCAAGGTCACAGCAGCTCTTGCGCTCAATGCGGGCGTCCAGCTTGCCTTCCAGCCAGATGCAGCCGGCCATCAGGACACCGTAGCAGAAGAATGCGCCGGGGGCCTGGGTCATGATGCTCATCTTGGCCATGCTCTCCGGCAGGACGGTGAAGCCCAGCCAGGTGCCGCTGCCCAGGATCTCACGGATGGAGGCCATCAGGGTGACGGTCAGGGTGTAGCCGATGCCCATGCCGATGCCGTCCAGAGCGGAATCGACCACGCTGTTCTTGCAGGCGAACATCTCGGCACGGCCGAGGATGATGCAGTTGACGACGATCAGGGGCAGGAAGACGCCCAGTGCGGTGTACAGGCTCTCCATGTAGGCGTGCATCACCATCTGAACGATGGTCACGAAGCCTGCGATGATGACGATGTAGCAGGGCAGATGGACCTTTGCGGGGATCACGTTGCGCAGCAGCGAGATCAGGATGTTGGAGCAGACCAGCACGAAGGTGAAGGCCGCGCCCATGCCCAGTGCGCTGGAAACAGCCGTGGTAACGGCCAGGCACGAGCAGGTGCCCAGGACCAGACGCAGAACGGGGTTCTCTTTGATGATGCCGTTGGTAAGGATGCTTACCTTGGACTTGTTTTCGTTTGCCATTTCTTACCAACCTCCTTTATGCCAGCTCATTGTAGCAGTTGATGCAGTCATTGATGGCAGCAAACAGAGCCTTGGAAGAGATCGTAGCGCCGCTGTAAGCGTCGTAGCCCTGGCCCAGGGTGATGTTCTGGGTGCCGTCCATGCCGTCGAACTGCGCCAGGAAGCTGTCCGTTGCGACATTGCTGCCGATGCCCTTGGTCTGGGTCGAAGCGTCCACCCAGATGCCGGTGACGGTGCCATTGGTATCAAAGCCCATGATGACGGACAGGATGCCGCCGTCGAAGCCCTTTTCCTCTGCCTTGATGGCGATGCTGCCATCGGTGGCCTTGACCACGCCCGTCACGTTCTCGGTGCTGAAGTCGGTCACCTCGTCCAGGTCGGATGCGCTGGAAACGGTGGGCATGACATCCACATAGGCTGCCAGAGTCGCAGCCTTCAGGTGCTCCTCAATGATGGGAGCCGTAAAGGAGTTCACCAGTGCAAGCAGCAGGCTGACGATCAGAGCGATGACGCTCAGGACGACGACCGGCTTGACGGTGCTCTCCCAGGTAGAATTCTTACTCATTTGCCAGCACCCTCCTTTGCTTTCTTGGCAGGCTTGACATAGCCATAAGGAGTCTGACGGGTCCAGTCGTTGATGAAGGGGACCCACAGGTTCATGAACAGCAGAGCGAAGGAAACGCCCTCGGCGTAGCTGCCCCACTGACGGATGGCGAAGGTGACGATGCCCAGGCACAGGCCGTAGATCAGCTTGCCCTTCAGGGTGAAGGGGCTGGTGACATAGTCGGTCGCCATGAAGACGGCACCGAACATCAGGCCGCCGGACAGGATGCCGACCAGAGCGCCGTGCAGGCTGCCCGTGGAGATGAGGTAGAAGACGAACATGCTGCCGATGTAAGAAGCGGGGATGGCGATGCTGATGGTCTTGGTGGCCACCAGATAGATCAGGCCCAGCACGATGGCCAGAGCGCAGGTCTCACCCAGAACACCGCCGTGCACACCCATGAACAGGTCCAGCAGGCTCAGCTTGGAGGTATCTGCCACGGCCAGCGGGGTCGCGCTGGACAGCTGGTCCACCGCTGCGTCGGGGTAGACCCACTTGTTCATCGAACCGGCAAAGCTGATGAACAGCACGATACGGCCGACCAGTGCGGGGTTGGCAAAGTTCATGCCGATGCCGCCGAACAGCTGCTTGACCACCACGATGGCCACCAGGTCACCAACGATGAGCTGGCCCAGAGGCATGCCGACGGGCACGTTCATCGCCAGGATCATGCCGGTGACGACTGCGGACAGGTCGCCGATGGGGTTGGGCTTCTTGAGCAGCTTGCAGTACAGCCACTCAAAGGCCACACAGGCCACGACGGACACCGCCGTGACCAGCAGGGCACGCCAGCCGAAAATGATTGCAGAGGCGACCACGCAGGGGGTCAGGGCGACGATCACGTTGGCCATCAGGCTGGTGGTCGTCTCCTCCGAGCGCAGGTGCGGGGAGGCCGAAACAATAAGCCGAGTATCCATTACTTATTGCCTCCTTTTTTGATTTCACCAAGGTAGAACGCCTTTGCCAGACCCATCATCTGGGTGCAGGGACGCTTTGCCGGGCAGACGAACGAGCAGGAGCCGCAGTTGAAGCAGTAATCCACATGCAGCTTGCCCAGCTCCTGAACATCGCGGGCGGCGTAAGCCTGATTGACTTCCACCGGCTCCAGACCCATCGGGCAATACTCGACGCAGCGGCCGCAGCGGATGCAGGGAGAGACCGGTGCAGGCTGTGCAGCGGTGTCGCTCAGCATGATGAGGCCGGAGGTGGTCTTGGTGGTGGGGTAGCTCAGGTTCTCGACAGCGGGGCCCATCATGGCACCGCCGGCGACCACCTTGCCCAGCTTGACGCCGCCCTTGACACCGGCAGCGTTCAGCACATCCTCATAGGCAGTGCCCACGGGGACGATCAGGTTCTGGGGCTTTGCGCAGGCATCGCCGTCCACGGTGATGCAGCGGCTGACCACCGGCATACCGGTCGCCAGATACTTGCCCAGGGTGGAGACGCTGGTCACGTTCATGACGATGGCACCTGCATCGGCGGGCAGACCGCCGTGCGGGACCTCGCGGCCCAGGCACTTCTCGATCAGGATCAGCTCGGCACCGGTGCCGTAGACGCTGGGCAGCGGCTTGACCTCGATCGCAGGCTTGTCCTTGGTCTTCTGGCACAGCAGGTCGATGCACTCCGGCTTGTTGTTCTCGATGCCGATGACGCACTTCGGGATGCCGACGTACTTCAACACGGCCTCGATGCCGCGGATGATATCATCGCTGCAGTTCAGCATCTCCTGCGTATCGCTGGTCAGCCACACTTCGCACTCGGAAGCGTTGATGAGCAGGGTATCCACCGGAGGCTTGGGCTGGAGCTTGACGTCGGTCGGGAAGCCTGCGCCGCCCAGACCGACCAGGCCGCACTCACGCACGGCTGCCAGGAAGCTGGCCTTATCGGTCACTTCCGGGGCCTTGACGGCGGGGTCAACGGTCTGCTTGCCATCGGTCTTGATGACGACGGAGTCGCACATCCGGCCGTTGGACAGACGGAACGGTTCCACGGCAGCCACGGTGCCGGAAACACTGGAGTGGATATTTGCAGAGACAAAACCGCCTGCTTCACCGATCTTGGTGCCGACAAACACTTCGTCGCCCTTTTTGACCAGGGCTTTCGCCGGGGCGCCGATGTGCTGGCTCATCAGGATGCGTACCTGCGCGGGCAGAGGCATCGGGACTGGTTTGCTTGCAGCAGTTGCTTTGTCATGCGGCGTATGCGCGCCAAGCGCCGCACGTTTCAGCTTGTTCAACATGGAATTAAATCCCCCATTCTGCTTGAATTGCCTTCCCCGGCTTTCGTGCGGGCGCACGGGGGCCAGGGACGGCAGCTGCTTGACACGTTTATTGTATCATGTTGCATCCCGAAGTTCAACGACAACTGAGCCAAAATGATGCAAATTCCTGAATTTTCTTTGCCGATTTTGCTAATTAGGCAAGACTAACCCTTGACATTTTTGTAACGTTCTTCCAAAATACGGACGTTTGCGTTTCGGCATCGAATATGATATACTACCTATAATAACTTCTGTGGAGCTGGTCTTGCTCCACGGATGCCATACCCGCCAAGGAGGATCAAACGATGAAAGTTCTCAAAGCTCTGCTTGCTGTGTTCACGTTCTTAGCTGCCGCGCTGACCTGCGCATTGCTCTTTGTGCAGGAAAAACATGCTCCCCGTTATATCCAGATCTATACCGGCGAGCACGACTGAGCCGCCGATCAAACAACAACAGCCGCCGTGCAGTGAAAAACTGCACGGCGGCTGTTTCATCTTATACGCTTATCGCAGAACGATCTCGTTGTTCTCGGCGTCCACGGTCAGGCTGCTGCCCGAAACGAGGGTGCCGTCGATGATCTTCTCGGCGGCGGGGTCCTCCACGGCCTTGCGGATGACGCGGCGCAGGTCGCGCGCACCGAATTTGCCGCCCTGGCTTTTGACGACCAGCGCATGGAGGGCTGCCGGGGTGTAGCTGTACCGGATGCCCTTGGCCTCCATGCTGGGCTTGTATTCATCCAGCATGAGGGCAGCGATACCTTCCAGCGTCTCCTGCCCCAGCGGTCTGAAGGTGATGACCTCGTCCACGCGGCCCAGAAATTCCGGGCGGAGGAACTGGCTCAGGGCCTTGCGGCTCTTTTCCTCGCTGAGCTGGTCCTGGCTCTTGTTGAAGCCCAGACCGGCGGTGGACTGGTCGCTGCTGCCCGCGTTGGAGGTCATGCAGATGACGGTGTTGGAGAAATCGACCGTCCGGCCCTGGGCGTCGTTGATCTTGCCTTCGTCCAGGATCTGGAGCAGGATGTTCATGACGTCGGGGTGGGCCTTTTCGATCTCATCGAACAGCACGACGCTGTAAGGGCGGCGGCGGACCTTTTCGGTCAGCTGACCGGCCTCCTCGTAGCCGACATAGCCCGGAGGCGAACCGATCATGCGGGACACCGCATATTTTTCCATATATTCGCTCATATCGAGGCGGATGAGCGGGTCCGGCCCGTCGAAGAGCTGGCTGGCCAGCTGCTTGACCAGCTCGGTCTTGCCGACACCGGTGGGGCCGACAAAGATGAAGCTGGCGGGGCGGCGGCGGCCGGACAGGTCGGCGCGGCTGCGCTTGACGGCCTGTGCCACCAGATGGACGGCCTCGTCCTGCCCGATGATCTTCTTTTTCAGTTCGCTTTCCAGGCTGGCGAGCTTGGCGTACTCGGTCTCCCGGATCTTCACGGCGGGGATGCCGGTCCACAGCTCGATGACCTTGGCCACATCGTCCATGGTCACCTGGATCGCGCTGGCAGCGGCCTGCTTTGCGGGCAGCTCGCTCTCCAGCTGGGCCATCCGGGTCTTCCGTTCGGCCACCCGCTCATAGTCGATGGGTTCGTTGACATCGGCGTTCTCCATCTCGGCTTCTTCCTGCCGGAGGGCGTCCAGCTCCTTCTGCATTTCGAGGTACTCCGAGATGACCGGGTGGGCCAGATTGCAGCAGGCGCAGGCCTCGTCCAGCAGGTCGATGGCCTTATCGGGCAGGTAGCGGTCGGTGATGTACCGTTCGCTCAGGGTGACGGCTGCGCTCAGCACATCGGCGGGCACCTGCACATGGTGGTGCTCCTCGTAGTAGTGCTTGATGCCGTTCATCACGGCCAGCGTATCGGAGACGCTGGGCTCCTCCACCCGCACGGGCTGGAAGCGGCGCTCCAAGGCCTGGTCCTTCTCGATATACTTGCGGTACTCGTTGAAGGTCGTGGCACCGATGACCTGGATCTCGCCGCGGGAGAGGGCCGGCTTCAGGATGTTGCCCGCGTTCATGGCACCCTCGCTCTCACCGGCCGAGGTGATGGTGTGGATCTCGTCGATGAACAAAATGACGTTTCCGGCGGCCTTGACTTCGCTCAGCAGGCCTTTGACCCGCTGCTCGAACTGGCCGCGGAACTGCGTGCCTGCCACAAGGCTGGTCAGGTCCAGCAGGTAGATCTCCTTATCCTTCAGCCCGGCGGGCACCTCGCCTCTGGCGATGCGCTCGGCGATGCCCTCCGCGATGGCGGTCTTGCCGACACCGGCTTCGCCGATGAGGCAGGGGTTGTTCTTCTGGCGGCGGCTCAGGATCTGGATGGTGCGGTAGATCTCACGGTCGCGGCCGATGATGTCGTCCAGCCGGCCCTCCCGCGCCTTGCGGGTCAAGTTCTCGCAGTAGGTGTCCAGAAATTTGCGGCGGGGCGGCTTTTTGCCGCTCTTGCCGGGCTTTTTGTCCCCCTTGGGGGCGTCCTGCTCCCCGCCGTTCATGCTCAGCGGGAACGTTGCACTGGAGCCGGGCATGAGGTCTTCGTCCCCATCCTCACCGCTCTGCGGCTGCCCCATGTTCATCATCATGGAGAACGGATTGCCGGAGCCGTCGCCCAGCTCCTGCATCATGTTTTCCATCCGGTCTTCCATGTTGTCCATGTCCTCGTCCGACATGCCGAACTGCTTCATCAGATCCTCCACCGGCTTGATGTGCAGCTCGCGGGCACAATGCAGGCAGTACCCCTCGTTTTTCATCTGGCCGTTCTCCATCCGCTGGACGAAGATGATGGCCGGACGCTTTTGGCATCGAATGCAGACCATAGTTCCTCCTTCAGGTCCCACCCGTTTACAGGAACGGGTTGAACAAATTGAATGCTTTATAGTAAAGGCTGCTGCTCATCACAGTGTCGTTGAGCACCGTGAGATTGCCGCCGGTAATGACGATGATGGCCCAGACCACGCAGAGCACCAGATAGATGTCCACCAGGCTGGCCAGTGCGCCCACCGTATAGCCCAGCCCGCGGTTGACGGTGCCGATGACGGGCAGCTTGTTCACCAGCCCCAGCACCGTGACCAGCAGGCTGACGAGCATCCGCAGCAGGGCGAATGCCACGAAGAACAGCACCAGCGAGATCACCGGCGTCAGCAGCGGGGCCAGCACCTTCTGGACGATGACGTCGGCCAGAAGGACGGCGTTGTCGTTGAGCACGGCGGAGATGGAGCGCTCGCAGGCCTCCACGATGGAAGCCCGGAAGCTCTCCGGCAGAAATCCCGCGTACCGGGCCGCGATGCCGGAGAGGCTGACAGCCCCTTCTGCCGAGATGCTGGCGGCGATCTGGTCCCGGAAGCTGCCGGCAAAGAACCGCTCGAACACCTGCCCGGCGGCCCAGCCGGAAAACTGCCGGGCTCCGAACAGGCTGATGAGGTTGCCCGTCAGCTGCACGACCCCCGCCAGAAAGCCCTTGCGGGCGTAGCGGATGGCCAGAACGAGCCAGACCACCGTACATAGGATATCAAAAATAAATGACGGATTCTTGAACATACAACATGATCCTTGTTACTTTCTGCCGCAGAGTGCCAATCAAATCGCATTCTCCCCTCGCTCCAAAGCCCTTACTCCTGCGGCGGCTCCAGCACCTGTGCCGTATTGCCGCTGAACAGCAGCAGCTCCTTGGCGTCGGCCAGAAGTGCCTGGGGCTTGGCCGCAAGGGTCTGGCTCCACTGCCGCTCCCCGGAGACAGTGCAGCACTCCACCCCGCTGTCGGACAGCAGATAGAACAGGCTGCCCGCCCGGACGATGGCGTTGGCCGATGCCACCGAGCCGCTGAACTGGACGTTCAGGTTCTTGTCCAGCAGCACGGCCTGATGCAGCTGGCCGGACCCCAGCAGCAGGGCGATATTGCCCGCTGCATCCACCGAGACGTCCTTCAGGGTGTTCCCGGCGAACTCGTAGGCTGCGCGCTCGCCGCCGCCGGCGTTGTAGAGCACGACGCGGGTGTCGTACACGGCCAGGAGGGTGGACGCCGAGGTCCAGCCCAGCCACTGGGGCACACCGCTCTGGTTCGCGATGCTCACAGGGTCCCCCGATGCCAGATTGATGAGGTAAAGGTTCGTCATCATCTGGCCGCCGCTGGCTGTAACGGCGGCCGCCGCCAGCTTCCGGCTGTCGGGCGAGAAGGCCATCCGCAGCGGGGTGCCGTCGTTGGAGCTCATGCTCCAGCGCAGCACTTCTTCCATGTTGGCGTTGTAGACCAGCAGCTTCGCCATGGCGCTGATGTCCTCTGTGACCACGGCCAGATTGCCGTTGTCGGCTACCGCGCAGAGGAAGATGCTGTTTTCCATCTGTTTGGTATAGAGATTCTGAGTGCGGCTCTCCACCCGCAGCTCATTGCCGGACCGGTTGTAGAGCACAAAGCGGTTCCGGCCTGCGGCCAGAGCCGGGCGGGCGTAGCCGCTCTGGATGCTGTTCAGCTTTTTGCCGCTGCGGGAGTAGACGACGCAACTCTCCTTGCCCAGCTCCACAAAGCTGCCGGTCAGCGGCTCCACTTGCGTTACCTCGGAAACGCCGGTCTGCTGCGGCCAGCCGGAACCGGGCAGCAGCGCGATGCGGGCCGTGTCGATGAAGTCCTTTGCCATCGTCACCGAGCTGCCCACCACGCCGGTGGCAAACAGCACCACCGCCGTCAGCAGCACCAGCAGGACGGCCGTCCGCCGGATGCGCCGGGTGCGCACCCGCTGGCGGGCCTGCTCCAGATATTCGACACGCCCCGCCGAGAGCGGCTCGTCGTTTTCCGAACGGCCGCGGGAAATCTTACGCATTCGCTTCGCCCTCTCCCTTGTAATCTACGCATTTCAGGAACAAGCCCTGCGCGGGCAGGGTCGGCCCGGCCAGGCTGCGGTCCCGGCTGGCCAGGATGCCCGGCACGGCGTCCGGGTCCAGCCGCCCGGCACCGGCCTCGCACAGGGTCCCCGCCAGGATGCGCACCATATTATATAAGTAGCCGTCTGCCGTCACGGTGATCTCCAGGTCGTCGCCGTTTCGCACAACGCTGCAATCCGTAATGGTGCGGACGGTGTCGCCGTGGGCTGCTGCCGAGCTGCCCGCCGCACAGAGGGCGAGAAAATCGTGCGTTCCCACAAACTTCTGCGCCGCCTGCTGCATCCTGGTCTCATCCAGCCGCCGGGGGACGCGGGTGTAGTACTTCGCGTCGAAAGGCGAGTCGATGGGGCTGTTGTGGATGCGGTAAAGGTAGGTCTTGGTGTGAGCGGCATACCGGGCGTGGAAATCCTCCGGCACGATGCGGGCCGACAACACCCGGATATCCGGCGGCAGATGCTGGTTGAGCGCCAGCGGCAGCTTTTCCGGCGGGATGCGGGTGTCGGCGTGGAAGTTCAGTGCAAAGCCCAGCGCATGGACCCCTGCGTCGGTGCGGCTGCAGCCCTTGATGTCGGGCCGGGTGCCCAGCACAGCTTCCAGACCGTCCTGAAACGTCTGGGCCACGCTCCGCCCATTGGGCTGCACCTGAAATCCGCAGTAATTCGTGCCGTCGTAGGCTAAAGTGAGTAAAAAATTCATAGATACTCCTTCCGTCATCGCTGCGCGATGCCACCTCCCTCGTTGAGGGAGACTTTGCCGACCGTCGCGCATTCAGGCTCCCTCCCAGAGGGAGCAGTCTGCAACGCAGACTGAGGGAGTGGTTAGAAATTCGGGAACACCAGCCGCGAGGACAGGATGAGCGCAAAGCAGACGATGCAGACGGCAAGGTCGATGTAATCCTGCCGGGTGCAGCGCAGCACCTTCAGGCGGGTGCGGCCATCGCCGCCGCGGTAGCAGCGGCACTCCATGGCCATGGCCAGCTCGTCGGCACGGCGGAACGCCGAGATGAACAGCGGGATGAGCACCGGCACCAGCGCCTTGATCCGCTCGGTCATGGTGCCGCTGTCCAGCATGGCACCACGGGCCTTCTGGGCGTTCATGATCTTATCCGTCTCCTCGATGAGGGTCGGGATGAAGCGGAGGGCGATGCTCATCATCATGGCAAGCTCGTGCACCGGGAAGTGCAGCCTGCCCAGCGGCTTGAGCAGCTGCTCGATGGCATCCGTCAGCACGATGGGGCTGGTGGTGTAGGTCAGCAGGCTGGTGCCTGCGATGAGGGCCATGACGCGGACGGCCATCAGCACGGCGTAGCGGACGCCCTCGGCGTAGATCTTGAAGATCCAGAACTGCACCAGCGGGTCGCCCTCGCCGGAGACGAAGAAGAGGTTCAGCACAGCCGTAAAGAGGATGATGGGCAGGATGGGCTTCAGGCTCTTCAAGATCAGCTTGAAGGGGATCTTCGCCACGGCATACATCGCCACGAGGAAGAGGATGGACAGCGTCAGACCCAGCGGGTTGGACGCTGCGAACAGCAGGATGATATAAGCGATGGTCAGCACCAGCTTGAGCCGGGGGTCAAATCTGTGTACCAGGCTGCTGCCCGGAAAATGCTGGCCGATGGTGATGTCTCTCAGCATTCGGACACGCCCCCTTTCCGGCTCTGCTCACGGGGCAGGACGAGGCTCTCACCCGCATCCCGCCGCTGTTTGGCTTCCAGGATCATCTTGACAGCATAGGGCACGGTGTACACGTCCGCCGGGACATCCACGCCCATCTCCCGCAGCTTGAGGAAGATCTTCGTCACCTGCGGCACCGACAGCCCCAGTGCGAGCAGCTCCGGCGCACGGGCGAAGACCTGCTCCACGGTGTCGTACATCGCGATCTTCTTGTTGGACATGACCAGCACCCGGTCGGCGTACTTGGCGATGTCCTCCATGCTGTGGGAGACCAGCAGCACGGTGGTGCCGGTCTTCTTGTGGTAGTTCTTGACTTCGGACAGGATCTCGTCCCGGCCTTCGGGGTCCAGACCGGCGGCAGGCTCGTCCAACACGAGGATGCGGGGCTTCATGGCCATGACGCCCGCCACCGCCACGCGGCGCTTCTGGCCACCGGACAGCTCAAAGGGGCTGCGCTCCAGCAGGGCCTCGTCCAGGCCGACAAAGCTGGCGGCCTCGTGGACGCGGCGGTCGATCTCGGCCTCGTCCAGCCCCATGTTCTTGGGGCCGAAGGCGATGTCTTTGTAGCAGGTCTCCTCAAAGAGCTGATATTCCGGATACTGGAACACCAGCCCCGTCAGGAACCGGAAGTCCCGGATCTTTTCCGGCTCGGCCCACAGGTCGCGGCCATCGATGAAGATCTTGCCGCTGGTGGGCTTGTTCAGGCCGTTCATGTGGGTGATGAGGGTGCTCTTGCCGGAACCGGTGGCACCGATGATGCCGACGAAATCGCCCTCTTCCACCTCGAAGCTCACATCGTCCAGCGCGGTGACGGCGTTGGGCATGCCGGGGTTATACACATAGCTCAGATGTTCGACTTTGATGATGCTTCCCATTGCGTCCGCCCTCCTTTACTGCAGCAGCTCATAGAGAGCCTGTGCGCATTCGCCGGTGTCGATGATGCCTTCCGGCATGGGGATGCCGGCCTTGACCAGCTCGTCCCGCAGTTCCGCCGCCTGGGGCACATCCAGCCGCAGGGCGCGGACCTTCTCGGTCTGGCTGAACACCTCTTTCGGGGTGCCCTCCATCACCACATGGCCCTGGCTCATGACCAGGACGCGGTCGGCCTGCGCGGCCTCTTCCATATAATGGGTGATGGCGACGACCGTGATGCCCAGATCCTTGTTCAGGCGGTGGATGGTCTGCATCACCTGCTCGCGGCCGCGCGGGTCCAGCATGGCGGTGGCTTCGTCGAGGATGAGGCAGTCGGGCCGCATGGCGACGACGCCCGCAATGGCGACGCGCTGTTTCTGGCCGCCGGAAAGATTGTGCGGGGCGCGCTCGCGGTACTCGTAGATGCCCGCCATCTTCATGGCGTCATCCACGCGGCGGCGCATCTCTTCGGGAGGGACGCCGAGGTTCTCCAGCGCAAAGGCAACGTCTTCTTCCACCACGGTGGCCACGATCTGGTTGTCCGGGCTCTGGAACACCATGCCTACCTTCTGGCGGATGTCATAGATCTTCTCTTCGTCTCTGGTGTCCATCCCCTCCACCAGCACGGTGCCGCTTTCGGGCAGGAGGATGGCATTGAAGTGCTTTGCGAGGGTGGATTTGCCGCAGCCGTTCGCACCCAGAACGGCCACGAACTCGCCGCGCTGGACCCCCACCGACACGCCGTTCAGGGCGTAGACCGGCTGCTCCGGGTCGTAGCGGAATTTCAGCGCGTTCGCTGTCAGGATCGTTTCTTCCATTTGTGTTTCTCTTTCCGGTGGTGCGCCTTCTCAAAAGGCTGTACCCCATTCTATACGATGTCTTTTTTGCAAAAAGGTGAGTCTTCGTACAACCTTTTATTCTTCCCAGATCGCGGTCGCGCCGCAGGGCACGACGCCGCCGGTGGCCGAGACCGGCAGGCCGATCTCATCGCAGCTGGTCTTGCCGCCAAAGCGGGGCACCAGCGTCGTGTGGAGCATATACTCCATGACGGCGGGCGACAGGCCGGTGGTGTAGCTGTTGACGGCAAAGAAGAGCGGCTTGTCGCTCAGCACTTCTTCGCACTGGCTGACGAGGTCGTAGATGCAGTCTTCCAGCTTCCAGATCTCGCCGCCGGGGCCGCGGCCATAGCTCGGCGGGTCCATAATGATGCCGTCGTAGGTGTTGCCGCGCCGCTTCTCGCGGGCGACGAACTTGGCGCAGTCGTCCACCAGCCAGCGGATGGGTTTGTCGGCCAGGCCGCTGGCGGCGGCGTTGTCCTTGCCCCAGGCCACGATGCCCTTGGAGGCATCCACATGGCAGACGGTGGCCCCCGCCGCCGCACAGGCCAGCGTAGCGCCGCCGGTGTAGCCGAACAGGTTCAGCACTTTGATGGGCCGGCCCGCCGCGCGGATCTTCTTCGCATACCAGGCCCAGTTGACGGCCTGCTCCGGGAACACGCCCGTGTGCTTGAATCCGGTGGGGCTGACGATGAGGGTCAGCTTGTCCTCCCCTTCGCCGCAGGAGATCTTCCACTTTTCGGGCAGACGGCGGCGGTACTCCCACTCGCCGCCGCCCTGATTGGAGCGGTGGTAGATGGCATCCGCCTTGGCCCAGAGCGGGCTTTTCTGCGGCGTCTTCCAGACCACCTGCGGGTCGGGGCGGACGAGCAGCGTCTCGCCCCAGCGCTCCAGACGGTTGCCGCCGGTGGCATCCAGCAGCTCATAATCTTTCCATGTATCTGCGGGGCGCATAAGCGTCCTCCTTTCCTCTTAAAACAGGCTCTGCTGGCCGTTGTCCTCCGGGGAGGCACTCTCCGGGGCCTTCAGGCCAAGGTGTTCGTAGGCGAGCCGGGTGGCGCAGCGGCCGCGCGGTGTGCGGGTCAGGAACCCCATCTGCATCAGATAGGGCTCACAGAGGTCTTCCAGCGTGACGGCCTCTTCGCCGAGCGCTGCCGCCAGCGTTTCCAGACCCACCGGGCCGCCGTTGTACATCTCAATGATGGCGCGGAGCAGGCTGCGGTCCAGCTCATCCAGACCCAGCGCATCCACGTCCATCCGTTTGAGGCTCATCAGGGAAACATCCCGGTCGATGATGCCGTCGCCCAGCACGGTGGCGAAGTCGCGGACGCGCTTGAGGAAGCGGTTCGCCACACGGGGCGTGCCCCGGCTGCACTTGGCCAGCTCGTAGGCGCCCTCCGGGGTGATGGGTTGATCCAGGATGCCCGCTGAGCGCTGGATGATGCGGCTCAGCTCGTCAGGGCTGTACAGCTCCAGCTTGAGCAGCACACCGAAGCGGTCCCGCAGGGGGCCGGTGATCTGGCCCGCACGGGTGGTGGCACCCACCAGCGTGAAGCGGGGCAGGTTGATGCGGATGCTCTGGGCGCTGGGGCCCTTGCCGATCATGATGTCCAGCGCATAGTCTTCCAGCGCCGGATAGAGCACCTCTTCCACCTGCCGGGACAGGCGGTGGATCTCGTCGATGAAGAGCACGTCGCCCTCCTGCAGGTTGGTCAGCAGGGCAGCCAGATCGCCGGGCTTCTCGATGGCGGGGCCGCTCGTGATGCGGATCTGGACCCCCATCTCGTTGGCGATGATGCCCGCCAGCGTCGTTTTGCCCAGGCCCGGCGGGCCGTAGAGCAGGATGTGATCCATCGGCTCGCCGCGGCGCTTGGCCGCTTCCAGATAGATCTTCAGGTTCTGTTTGACCTTGTCCTGACCGATGTAGTCTTCCAGATGCTGAGGACGGAGGCTGTTTTCCTCGTTGTCCGCCGTGGTCAGGCCCGGCTGCATCATTTTTGCGCCATAGAGCGCGGTTTCGTCCTGCATGGATTACCTCCTGCCTGCCATGCCCCGCAGGGCCAGCTTGATGATCTCTTCCACGGGCAAGGTGCCGTCGATCTTGGAGACGGCCAGAGCGGCTTCGCTCTGGCTGTAGCCCAGCGACACCAGCGCCGCAATGGCCTGCCCGGCCCCCTGAGCGGCGGGCGTGTCGGCCGCAGCACCGGCTACATCTTCCAGGTTGATGCCCTCCACGAAGCCCTTGGCCACCTTGTCCTTCAGTTCCAGCACGATGCGCTGGGCCAGCTTGGGGCCGACGCCGGACGCGGCCTTGAAGGCCTTGTGGTCGCCCGCCGAGATGGCCAGCGCCACCCGGTCCGGCTCCATGACGCTCAGGATGGCAAGGCCGACCTTGGGGCCGACGCCCGACACCGCCGTCAGCATCTCGAAGCAGGCCTGCTGCTCCTCGGTGGCGAAGCCGTACAGGCTGACGTCGTTCTCGGTCACGCTCATCACGGTGTAGATGGTGGCGTCCTTCCCCACACCGGGCAGCGCACCGGCCACGCTGGCCGGGCACTGGGCAAAGTAGCCCACGCCGCCGCAGCTGAGCACTACGGCGTTCAGCGTCTTTTTGATGATCTTTCCAGTCAGACAGTAAATCATAAAACCTCTCAGTCAGCGCATTCGCGCTGCCAGCTCCCCTGTCAGAGGAGCCTTTGGCAGGTCGGGCAGGCCCGGCAAATGCAGTGCGCTGCCCTCATTCTAAAAGCTTCCGCTTCAGATCGGCCCCACGCCCTGGCGGCGGAACCGGTTGAGCTGGTTGCCGTTGGTGTGGCAGAACGTGATGGCCATCGCCAGAGCATCGGCGGTATCGTCCGGCTTGGGGATCGCAGGCAGATGCAGCAGGATGCGGGTCATCTCCTGCACCTGTTTCTTCACGGCCTTGCCGTAGCCGGTGACGGCCTGTTTCACCTGCATGGGGGTGTACTCGTAGATGGGCAGGCCTGCCTGCGCCGCCGCCAGCAGGATGACGCCGCGCGCCTCGGCCACGCCGATGACGGTGGTCTGGTTGTGCTGGTAGAACAGCTTTTCGATGGCCAGCACCTCCGGCTGTGTCCGCTCGATGACCTCCCGGATGCCGACATACACCTCATCCAGCCGCCGCTCGAACGGCACCCCGGCATCGGTGCACACCGCGCCGAAATCCACCGGCGCAAACCGGTTGCCTGCATAGTCCACAACGCCCCATCCCACGATGGCATACCCAGGGTCGATGCCCAAAACTCTCATTCTGCGATACCTTTCCTATTATAATCAATCCATTATACCACAATCCATGGGCCAGAGCAACGGAGAACACAACCAGTTTGCGGAAACCTCCACCCAAATCCCAAAAATCATACAAAACCTTCTTTATTTTGTCATAACTGTTCCGTATAATAGAAGATAGGGACTCTTTGAAAACACCCGTCCCAGGCTGTGGGACGATTTTTAAGAACGCTACATGGATACAGGAGGAACACTCATGGCAAACGAAAAGATCCTTGTCGTGGATGACGACGTCAATATCTGCGAGCTGCTGCGGCTCTATCTGACCAAGGAGGGCTATCAGGTCACCATCGCCAACGACGGCGAGGAAGGTCTGGAAAAGTTCAATCAGGTCAAGCCGGACATGGTCCTGCTGGATGTGATGATGCCCAGGATGGACGGTCTGGAAGTCTGCCGCCGCATCCGCAAGCTGGGCAACACGCCGGTGATGATGCTCACGGCCAAGGGCGAGACCTTTGACAAGGTGCTGGGCCTGGAACTGGGCGCGGACGACTACATGGTCAAGCCCTTTGATGCAAAAGAAGTCGTGGCCCGCATCAAGGCGGTGCTGCGCCGCTGCCAGACCAGCACGGCGGCGGCCGAGAGCACCGAGGGCGTCATCGAGTTCGACAACCTCCGCCTGGATATGAACAGCTATGAGCTGCGGGTCAAGGGCAAGGTGGTGGAGGCTCCCCCCAAGGAGCTGGAGCTGCTCAACTGCCTGGCCTCCCACCCGAACCGCGTCTACACCCGCGACCAGCTGCTGGACGAGGTGTGGGGCTTTGAATACTACGGCGACAGCCGCACCATCGACGTCCATGTCAAGCGCCTGCGCGAGAAACTGGCCGGCGCCTCCGACAAGTGGGAGCTCAAGACCGTCTGGGGCGTGGGCTATAAGTTCGAGGTGCGTCAGTAATGCGCAAAAGTATTTCCGTCACCTTCTTTTCGGTGGTGGCGACCCTTCTGGTGCTGGGAACGGCGGTGATGGGCTGCTCGGAGTGGGTCCTGTTCAACCGCTACTTTGCACAGGAGCGGTACGAAGCGCTAGACAGCGTGGCCGAGGTCACCCGGCGGGCGGCGGACTACGTAGTCCAGCAGGCGGCCCTGCCCAAGGGCGAGGAACTGGACGCGCTGAGCACCAAGCTGGAGATCATCGGCGAGAGCGCCGAGGCCTATCTGTTCCTGACCGATGAGGACGGCCATGTCCTCATCACCTCCAACCCGGCGCAGCTGGCGGAGGATACCGTGCCGCAAGCCCTGATGGCCAGGGTGGGGGATGAGAAGCCCTACCATGTCCTGAGCACGCTGGATGGCGTCCTGACCGAAAAAAGCTACGTTTCCGTGCGGAAAATGATGGACGACGACGGCGCTTGCAGCGGCTATCTCTTCCTGTGCTCGTCCGGTGCACGGCTGACCGATTTCAAGGATGAGTTCTGGTCGAACTTCTTCTTCTCGGCCTGCATCATGCTGCTCTGCGCCAGTGTGCTGACAAGCGTCCTGATGCGGCGGCTCACCGACCCGCTGCAAAAGATCACCGAGGCCGCGCAGCGGTTCGGCGGAGGAGATCTCTCGGTCCGCGTCGAGGGGGTCGAGGGCGAAGGCGAGGTCGTGGACCTGGCCCACACCTTCAACCAGATGGCCGAAAACATCCAGTCCAACGACAATTCGCGCGGCCAGTTCATGGGCAACATCGCCCACGAGCTGCGCACCCCGATGACCACCATCAAGGGCTTCATCGACGGCATTCTGGACGGCACCATCCCGCCCGACATGCAGAACCATTATTTGCAGCTGGTCAGCGAGGAGACCGGCCGTCTGGCCCGGCTCATCCAGAACATGCTGGACCTGTCCAAGCTGGAAAGCGGCGAGTATCAGGTGAACGCCCGGATGTTCAACATCTGGGAGACCCTGACCGGCGTGGCGCTCTCGGCGGAACAGCGGATCAACGACGGCATGATCGAGCTGGAGGGGCTGACCATGGACGAAAAAGTTCTGGTCTATGCCGACCCCGACCTCATTCATCAGGTGGCGTACAACCTTCTGGACAATGCCATCAAGTTCACCCCGGCGGGCGGGACCATCCGGTTCCACGTCGAGAAGCTGGGCCCGGAGGTGGAGGTCTCCATCTGGAACTCCGGCCAGGGCATCAGCCCGGAGGCGCTGCCCTATGTGTTCCAGCGCTTTTATAAGGAAGACCGCTCCCGCGGCCTCCACGCCCGCGGCGCAGGCCTGGGCCTGAACATCTGCAAGGTGCTGGTCAATCTGTCCGGCGGCCAGATCCGGGTCGAGAGCCAGCAGGGCGAGTGGTGCCGGTTCGTGTTCACCCTGCCCACCTGCCCGCCCAACCCCGGCGAGATCAAGCGCCTGCCCGACGAATCGGGCCGTCCGGTGCCGGTGGAAGACCCCGCCAGCATGAAGCCGGTCAACTGAATCCTGCACAGCCAGGCTGTTCCGTAGCGTGGAACGGCTTGGCTGTTTTTTGCATGATGGGGGCCGCAAAAGGGATTTTTGCGACTTTTCCGTGAAAAACACGGCTGCGGATTTGATTTTTTCTGCGTTTTCATGTAAACTAAGAATAGCTATGTCTACCCTGAATTCTGTCCCTGTACGGAGCACAAAAACAGGACGCATGGCAAAACTTTTTGAAAAAATAACGGAGAGTACAAACGAACATGACGATTGTAAGTCCTTCGATCCTTTCAGCCGATTTCACGAAGCTGGGCGCAGACTGCCAGATGGTGCTGGACGCCGGGGCGCAGATGCTGCACTACGATGTGATGGACGGCCATTTCGTGCCCAACATCAGCTTTGGTGTGCCGGTGCTGAAGAGCCTGCACAAGGGGATGCCCGCGGCGTTCTACGATGTGCACCTGATGATCAGCCACCCGCTGGCTTATGCCGAGCCGTTTGCAAAGGCGGGGGCCACGCTGCAGAATTTCCATCTGGAATGTGAGGACGACATCCAGCAGACCATCGACGCCATCAAGGCGCAGGGGTGCAAGGTCGGCCTGACCATCAAGCCGGGCACGGCCCCGGAGGCGCTGGCCCCGTATCTGGACCAGCTGGATCTCGTTCTGGTCATGAGCGTGGAGCCGGGCTTCGGCGGGCAGAAGTTCATGCCCTCGGCGCTGGAAAAGCTGCGCTGGCTGCGCGAAGAGCGGGCCAGACGGAGCGCCCACTTCCTGCTGGAAGTGGACGGCGGCGTGGACGACGCCACGGCCCCGCTCTGCGTGGAGGCCGGCGCGGATATTCTGGTGGCGGGCAGTGCCGTCTTTGGTGCGGCAGACCCGGCGGCGGCTGTGCGCCGTCTGGCTGCGCTGTGAGAGGTGCTGAGCCATGGATGAAACTTTGATCCGGGCGCAGCAGCGGGAACTGACCCGGACGGGCCGCTACTACCGGCATGTCTGCTGGATGGCCGTCCCGCTGCTGTGCATGTCCTGCTACTTCTACGGGCTGCGGCCGCTGCTGCTCTGCGGCGCGGCGGTGCTCACCGGCAATCTGTGCGACCGTCTGGTCTCACTGCTGCGCCGGCGCGTCTACCAGTCCAACGATTTTTCCAGCGAGAGCTTCGCGCTCCTCATCGCGCTGCTCATGCCCGCCACGGTGGATTGGTACGTCCTCATTGCGGCGGTCCTGGCCGGTGTCTTCATCGGCAAGGAAGTCTTTGGCGGCTACGGCAGCTACCCGTTCCACCCGGCGGCGGTGGGCTACGTCATCGCGGCGGTGTCCTGGCCGGAACAGGTGTTCCAGTACCCCCAGCCGTATACTGCCATCCCCCTGTGGGATGCGTCGGGTGTGCCGGTGTCGGATACCATCTCCCGGACCCTGCGCAGCGGCGGCATCCTGAACCTCAGCCCGATCTCGCTGGTGCTGGGCGAGTATGCTGCCCCCATGGGCACCGGTGCGGCGCTGGTCATTCTGGCCTGCGGGCTGTTCCTGTGGTATCAGAAGGATACCCGCCTGAGCGCCGCCGTCAGCTTTCTGGTGACGAGCGCTCTCATCGCGTTTCTGTTCCCCCGGCAGGTGGGCCTGCTGGACACTTCCTTTGTGGCCAGTCTGCTCCCCCGTTT
Source organism: Faecalibacterium sp. AF28-13AC (assembly GCF_003478405.1). Classification (NCBI taxonomy): domain Bacteria; kingdom Bacillati; phylum Bacillota; class Clostridia; order Eubacteriales; family Oscillospiraceae; genus Faecalibacterium; species Faecalibacterium sp. AF28-13AC. The sequence continues at coordinate 40,224 of NZ_QUFG01000002.1, forward strand.
GCAGTGTGTGCGGGATGAGCTGCTGACCGGCGCGATGCTGTTCAGCGCAGTCTTCCTGCTGAACGAGCCCTATACCTGTGCCCATCACCGCATCGGCCGCATTTTGTACGGTGTGCTGGTGGGTGCCGCGACCATGGGCTTCCGCTACTTTGGCGTCTACGATACGGGGGTCTGCTTTGCACTGCTCACGGTCAACAGCATTTCCGGCTGGCTGGACCGCACCGAGACCCGCCTGTACCGTCTGCTGGGCTGGAAGGAGGATGCGGAATGAAACGTCACGTTGCAGAAATGATCACCCGCGACCCCGAAAAGTTCGCACACCATGACCGCGTCTTCAAAAACAACCCGGTCGTCATGCAGGGCATGGGCCTGGCCCCGCTGGTGGTGCTGGCCACCAGCGGCAGAAACGCCGTGATGCTGGCGGTGGCCGTGGCCCTGTTGCTGACGCCCTCGCGGATGTTGGCCTGCCTGCTCAGCCGTCTGTGCCCCCTGCGGGACGAGCGCCCGGCCCCCGAAGAGCTGGAAAAGAAGCTGCTGCCCCGCGCCTTTGTCTACAGCGGCAGCGCCGCCGTGGTGTATCTGGCGGTGTATCCCATCCTGAACGCCCTCTTCGGCACCGATCTGCTGGTGCTGGGCATCTACCTGCCTCTGCTGGTGGTGGAGCCGCTGCTGACCTACCGCTTCGGCCGTGTGCAGGAAACGATGCACAAGGCTGTTTCCAAAGGTCTGCGCATCACGCTGGGCTATGCGCTGATCCTGCTGCTGTTGGGCTGTGTGCGCGAGTGGCTGGCCCTCGGCAGCGTGTTCGGCATCCCGCTCAGCCGCTCCGTCCTGCCCATGGCCGGGATGCCGGCGGGCGGCTTCATCGTGCTGGGCGTGGTGTGCGCCATCTGGCGCGCACTGGCCCGCAAGCGGCAGAAATACCTGAAAAATGAGGCGCGCGGCTATCTGGCCGTGCATCCGCAGGAGAACCGGAAGGAGGCAGAACAATGAGCGACGTGCTGCACCTGGTAGGCGTCTTCTTCAGCTATGCCGTTCTGGCCATCTTTGCCCAGAACGCCGTCTTTACCCGCAGCCTGGGCGTGTCCCGGCTGGTCCAACTCGTCGGCGACGAGCGGACGAGCAGCTGGTGGTTTGCCCTGATGCTCTGCATCACGCAGGTGCTGGTGGCTCCGCTGGTCTATTTTGCGGGCAGCTTCATTGCCCCGCTGCCCAACCGCGCCCAGCTGCGCCCGGTGATGTATCTGACCTGCATCGCGGCGGTCTGCCTGTTTGAGCTGCTGGTCCTCAAGCTGGCAAAAGGCCCCCGCAGCGGCCAGCTCATCCGCATCCTGCCCATAGCCGCCGTCAACAGCGGTGTGCTGGGCACGGTGCTGGTCGAGCGCACCCAGAGCTTCACGCTGGAACAATCCCTCGGCTTCGGCCTGGGCAGCGGCCTGGGCTATCTGCTGGCCGTCATGCTGGTGACGGAAGCACAGAACCGTCTGCGCAGCCGGGCCATCCCGGAGGCATTCCGCGGCCTGCCCGTCACGCTGATCTACATCGGGGTGCTGGCACTGGCCATCTATGGCTTTACCGGCCATTCTGTGATCTTGTAAAAGACCCCAAGGGAGGGTGGTTGATTATGGCAAAATATCCGAAACGCCAGAAGGTCAAGCGCTATCGGCGCAGCTTCTACAGCCGCGAGATGCGGGTAAAAAAGGGGATCGGCATCGCCGTGCTGGTCCTCGTGATGCTGGGCGCGGCCTGGCTGGCAGCTCCCCATGTGCTGGACTGGGCAACGCATACCTGGTACACCGTGGTGCGCAAACGGGATCTTTCCGCCTCCTCCCCCGCCAGCGCGAGCGCATCGTCCGTGGCGGAAAACCCGGCGTCCTCTGCGGCGAGTGAACCGGCCGCTTCTTCGGAGGCGCAGCCGGAGGTGGTGACGCCTGCTGTGGACGGCACCGCCATCGTGGAGGGCAGCTGGGCCGAGGCGGACATCACGGCCCTGACCGAGGATGCCTCCATCCGCGCTGCGGCGCAGCAGCTGGCTTCGCAGGGCGTGAAATATGCCGTCGTGACCCTGAAGGACGCCACCGGCGTGGTCTATTATGCGTCTCAGGTGCCCGCCGCTGCGGCCAGCCCGGCCAGCGTGACCGTGAACCCGGCCAGAGTGGCCGCCATCTTCCGGGAAGAGGGCCTCATCCCAGTGGCGAAGCTCGCCGCCTTCCGCGACCCGGCCGGTGCCCGCGCCGACCGCACCATGGCCATTGGGTATACGGGGCAAGCTTACCTCTGGCTGGACAACAAGGCGTCTGCCGACGGCAAGCCCTGGCTGAACCCCTATGCGGACGCGGCCGTCCAGTACATCGGCGGCCTCATTGACGAGCTGCACACCGCCGGGTTTGAGCAGATGGTGCTGGAGAACGTCCAGTTCCCGGCTTCCACCAGCAGCAAGCAGGACTATGGCACCACCAACGGCGTGAGCCGTGCCGACCAGCTGCGGGCCGATATGGCGGTCTGGGAGCAGCGCTTCGGCAACGGTGTGACCCTGTGGTACAGCTATACGCTGGCCGAGGTGGCCGACACCTCCAGCACACTGGGCGTCCCGGCCGCACAGCTGGGTGTGAAGAACCTTGTGGTGCGGGTGCCTTCGGCCTCCACCATGACCGCCGAGGAGCGCGCTGCTCTGGTGCAGGCGCAGACCGAAGCGGGCGTCGAGCATGTGGTCGTGCGGGACAATGCGGCCGGATACTATGAATAAAAACTACGGTTTCCTTTCAATAACGCGAGAGGGAGGAATGTGATATGAACAAAACATCGTGCTTTTCTCCGGCACATATCCTGCTCCCGGCGGAGAATATCCCGCTGGAGCAGTGGGGCTGCGTGGCCTGCGATCAGTTTACGAGCGACCGCTCCTATTGGGAAAAAGCGGCCCGGACGGCGGCAGGTTCGCCCAGCACCCTGAACCTGATCCTGCCGGAAGTGTATCTGGAAGAGAGCGGCGTGACCGGCCGCATCCAGAAGATCCATGAGACCATGGACGACTATCTCCGCACGGTGCTGACCCGCGCGGTGGACGGCTTTCTTTATGTGGAGCGCACCGAGCAGAGCGGCCGCATCCGGCAGGGGCTGGTGGGGAAGATCGACCTTGAAGCCTACAGCTACGCCGAAGGTGCCCAGCCGGAGGTGCGCCCCAGCGAACACACGGTCGAGAGCCGCATCCCGCCCCGGATGGCCGTCCGGCGCGGGGCCAGCCTGGAAACGCCCCACGTCATGATGCTGGCCGACGACCCGGACTGCACCCTCATCGAGCCCATCGGGGCGAAGAAAGACGCGCTGCGCAAGGTCTACGAAGGCGAACTGATGCTGGGCGGCGGGCACATCGCGGGCTGGGCCGTGGAAGACCCGGCTCTGCTGGCCCAGATCGATGCGGCCCTGCAGGGGCTGGGCCGTCAGGAAGTCTTTGATGCCCGGTATCCGCAGGCCAGGGGCGCAGCCCCGCTGACGCTGGCCGTGGGCGACGGCAACCACTCGCTGGCATCGGCCAAGGCCTACTGGGAGGAGCTGAAGCAGACCCTGCCTCCGGAGCAGCAGGCAAACCACCCGGCCCGCTGGTGCCTGGCCGAGGTGTGCAACGTCCACTCGCCCGCCATCGAGATCGAGCCGATCCACCGGGTGCTCTTCAATGTGGACTGCGGCGCGGTGCTGCTGGCCCTCATCGCGTGGAGCGACTCCCACAATGCAGGCATCTGCTTCGGCGATGCCCGGCAGCAGTCCTTCACGCTGGCAGGCCCCCACGTCGCCAATGTGCTCAGCTTCGAGCATCCCGTGGCCCCGCTGACCGTCGGCACCATCGACGCCTTCATCGAATACTTCATGGCCCGCCACATTGAGGCCCGCGTGGATTACGTCCACGATGAGCCTGCGGTCCGCGCTTTGTGCAAGCAGGGCGGCGTGGCCTTCCTGCTGCCGCCGTTCGACAAGAGCGACCTGTTCAAGGGCGTCGTGATGGGCGGTGTGCTGCCCCGCAAGACCTTCAGCATGGGCCATGCGGAGGAAAAACGGTATTACATCGAGTGCCGGAAAATCAAAGAGTAACAGAATGAAATGCAAAGGCCTCCCCGGCAGGGCGAGGCGGAAGCATTTTATGGACAATAGGAGAACCATGACTTTTAACGAACTGAATCTGTCCGCCCCGCTGCTGCGTGCCGTTGCGGAGGCGGGCTACGAATCCCCCTCGCCCATTCAGGCATCGGCCATCCCGCCGGTGCTGGCCGGGAGGGATTTGATGGGTTGCGCCCAGACGGGCACCGGCAAGACCGCAGCCTTTGCGCTGCCCATGCTGGACCGCCTGACAGCGGCCCCGGCCAAAAAGAAAGGGGCCGTCCGTGCCCTGATCCTGACCCCCACCCGCGAGCTGGCGCTGCAGATCGGCGAGAGCTTTGAGCTGTACGGCAAGTACCTGAACCAGCGCAGCACCGTGATCTTTGGCGGCGTGGGCCAGGCCCCGCAGGTCGCGGCCCTCAAGAAGGGCGTCGATATCCTCATCGCCTGCCCCGGCCGCCTGAACGACCTGGTGGGGCAGGGCCTCATCGACCTTTCCCACATCGAGATCTTCGTGCTGGACGAGGCCGACCGGATGCTGGACATGGGCTTTGTGCATGACGTGAAAAAGGTCATCGCCAAGCTGCCCGCCCAGCGCCAGAACCTGATGTTCAGCGCCACCATGCCCAAGGAAATCGAGCAGCTGGCGGCCGGTATCCTGCACGACCCCGCCTTCGTCAAGGTGGACCCGGTGTCCAGCACCGTGGACCGCATCGACCAGAGCCTGTATTTCGTCGAGAAGGGCAACAAGAAGTTCCTGCTGCCCTGGCTCATCCAGAATCTGAAACCGCCGGTGCAGAACGCGCTGGTCTTCAGCCGCACCAAGCACGGCGCGGATAAGATCGCCAAAGATCTGAACAAGCAGGGCATCCCGGCGGCAGCCATCCACGGCAACAAGAGCCAGTCCGCCCGCGTGGCGGCACTGGAGGGCTTCAAGGCCGGAAATACCAAAGTGCTGGTGGCTACCGATATCGCCGCGCGCGGCATCGACATCAGCGAGCTGTCCCATGTCTTCAACTACGACCTGCCCGAAGTGCCGGAAACGTACGTCCACCGCATCGGCCGCACGGCCCGCGCCGGTGCCGACGGCACGGCCGTCAGCTTCTGCGCCCCGGAGGAGCAGGAGTATCTGGCCGGGATCGAAAAGCTGAACCGCCGGAAGATCCCGGTGGTGTCCGGCCACCCGTGGGACGGTGTGCCTGCCCCGGCCAAAAAGGAGCCGCCTGTGCGGGGCAAAAAGCCCAAGGCGGAGGCCGAAGCGCCTGCCGCCCAGCCGGAAAAGCCCGCCAAGGCGGCGAAACCGGCCCGGCCCAAAAAAGAAAAAACGGCTGCTGCCAAGGCAGAGCCGATGAAATCTCAACCGAAAGAGGAACCATCCATGGATGAAAACCAGAAGCGCACCCCCGGCGGACGCAGCGAAAACCGCCGCTCCAACAACAGCCGCCCCCGCCGCGAGGGCAGCAATACCGCCCCGAACCGCGGCAGCAACGCCCAGCCTAAGTTCGACCCCCACTTTGTGAGCGCCCCGGAAGCGACGCCGCTGCGCCCGGCCAAAAAGCCCAATGCGCCCGCAGCCCAGCCCGCCGCAAAAACGGCAGCCCCGGCCGGCAGCGCCAAAGGCGAGAACACCCAGACCGCCCCGAACAGCCAGAGCCGCCGCAATGCCCAGCCGGGCAGCGCCAGCCGCCCGGCTCGCGGAGGCCGCACCGAGCGGACGGAGCGCCCGGCCCGCCCGGCACAGAACGCCGCAGGCAGTGCCAACACCGGCAAGGGCCGCACGGAGCGCAGCACTGCGGGCCAGCCCGCCCGCGCACCCCGTGCCCCGAAGCAGGAGGCCTCCCGCAGCCGCAGCCGGAACAGTGCGCCCAGCCGGGACGAAGATCCGGGTCTGGTCCTCATCAGCCGCCGCCCGCCGCAGCAGAAGTTCACCAACTTCGAAGAGTATATGAACGCCCACGGCGGCGCAACGGCTCCCATCGAGGATCACAGCGATGAAGTCTGAGCCATGGCAGTGCCCGCTGTGCGGCGGGCCGCTGACCGGGGAGCAGGATCTGAAATGCCCCTCCGGCCACTGCTTTGACCGCGCCAGAGAGGGCTACTGGCACCTGCTGCCGGTGCAGAGCATGCGCACCAAGGCCCCCGGCGACAGCAAAGAGATGGTCGCCGCCCGCCGCGCCTTTCTGAATGCCGGATACTATGGTATCTTTGGGCAGGCGGTGGGGGAGCTGTGTCTGGAATACGGTCTCCCGGCCGGGCCGGAGGCCCCGCTGCACCTGCTGGATGCAGGCTGCGGCGAGGGCTGGTACGACCGCTGCATCGCCCGGCAGTTTGATGCGGCCGGGCGGCCGCTGGAGCTGGCGGGGTTCGACATCGCCAAACCGGCAGTCCGGCTGGCGGCGAAGGCGCTGCCCACGGCCCGCTATGCAGTGGCATCCAGCTTTGCCCAGCCGGTCCGCACCGGATGGGCCGACCTGCTGCTGAACTGCTTCTCGCCCTTTGCGCGGGAGGAGTTTTTGCGGGTGCTGCGCCCCGGCGGGCGGATGCTCTACGTCGTGCCCGGCGCGGAGCATCTGTACCAGATGAAGGCCGTCCTCTACGAGACGCCCTACAAAAACCCGGTGCAGCAGGTGGCGTATGAAGGCTTCCGCCCCATCGGGGAGCGGGAGGTCTCCGGGACCATCACGGTGCCCGCCGCCCAGCTGGAAGCGCTCTTCGCCATGACGCCCTACTACTGGAAAACGCCCCGCGACGGCGCGGCCCGTCTGGCCGCCCTGCCGGAGCTGACCACCGACATCGCGTTCCGCTTCCTCGTATTTGAAAAAGAGCAATAAACGACCCGCCCCCGGTGCTGCGCAGATGTGCGGCACCGGGGGCGGGCTTTTGTGTAGAGACCTGTGGAGAGGCAGGGGAAAGGCTTAGTTCTTCTTCTCCCCCTTGGGCAGCAGACCGGCGCGGTCGAGGGCCGGGCGCAGGGCAAGGTAGAGCAGGACGACGCAGACGGTGGAGGCCACGCTGTTCACGAAGGTGACGCCGCCGGCGATCTTGGTCAGGGCCTGGGCTACGGTGTACTCCTGACCGAAGATGTAAACGTTGCGGAAGTAGCCGAGGAACGGGTCGGTGAAGACGTTCAGCAGCAGGCCGGAACCGGCCGCCACGATGACCTTGACCAGATAGCCGGAGCTGTGGCGGTCGAGGTCGCGGAGCTTGAACACCTTGTGGGCCACCGCGCCGCAGGTGATGCCGATGAGGAACTTCAGTACGAAGGTGGTGACGGCATAGCCCGGATCACCGGCCAGGATGTCGGCCAGAGCCAGACCGATGGCACCGGCCAGACCGCCGGACACGCCGTCCAGCAGCAGGGCAGTCAGCGCGGTGAAGGTGTTGCCCAGATGGAACGAGGAGCCGCCGTAGAACGGAACCCGGAAGAACAGATAGGCCACCAGGCTCAGCGCGGCCATGACGCCGGTGAGCGCCAGCTCGTGGACGGTAAAGGTGCGCTTGTACAGCACACTTGCAAAGACGATGACAATGACAACGACTGCCAGCAGCAGCCACATTGCGGTGGTTGACATGATGATTCCCTCCAATTTTCACAAAGACCTGCCGGGAGACCGGAATGTCCCAATTTACCCATAAAACTACTTGACATTTGGGTGTACAGCGGGTATGCTCCTATTATACGCAAAACTGGCCCCGTGAAAATACCCAGAATATAGTTTTTTTATGGGGTCAGTTTGAGGGAATGCCCAAAAAGAGGAGGGGTTTTGTGTTCCATTTGACGACAGCACTGGATGCAGCCTCGGCGGTGCCGCTGTACGAACAGCTCTATGAGAGCCTGGCCGAGGAGATGCGCACCGGGGCCATCCCGGCGGGCACCCGGATGCCCGGCAAGCGGCGGCTGGCGGCGGAACTGTCCGTCTCGGTGAACACCGTGGATGCAGCTTATCAGCTGCTCGCGGCGGAAGGATATCTGGAATCGCGGGAGCGCAGCGGCTTTTATGTACAGGAATATCTGGCCCTGCCCATCCGCCCGGCCGCGCCGCCGCCCGCCGCGCTCCTGCCCCAGCCGGAGGCGGGACCGCCGGTGCAGCCGGTGCGGTATGACCTCTCCACGCGGGGGGTGGACCCGGCCCTCTTCCCGTTCCGCACCTGGGCACGGCTCCAGAAGGAGCTGCTCTACTCCTCGCCCGAACTGCTGACCCACGGCGACGCGCAGGGGGACATCGAGCTGCGGCAGGCGCTGGCGGATTATCTGGAAGAATACCGGGGCGTGCGGTGCCGGGCGGAGCAGGTCGTCGTGGGGGCGGGTCTGGAATATCTGCTGGGTCTGCTGGCCCCGCTGCTGCCTGGCCCGGCGGCGGTGGAGAACCCCGGCTACCCCCGCGCCCGGCGGGTGCTGGAGAACAACGGCGTCTCCTGCTGCTGCCTGCCCGTGGATGCGGACGGCCTGTCCATCGAGGCGCTGTCCCGCTCCGGCGCGGCGGTCTGTTATGTGACCCCCAGCCACCAGTTCCCCACCGGGGCCACCATGCCCGCCGGACGCCGGGCCGAGCTGCTCCACTGGGCCTCCCGCAGGCCGGGGGAGCGCTACATCATTGAGGACGACTACGACTCCGAGTTCCGCTTCGACACCCGCCCGCTGCCCAGCCTGCAGGGCATGGCAGGGGCCGACGGCCCGGTGGTCTACCTTTCCACCTGCTCCCGCAGTCTGGCCCCCAGCATCCGCATCGCCTATATGGTGCTCCCGGTCCAGCTGCTCCCGGCGTGGCGGGCAGCGTACCGGCTCTATTCCAGCCCGGTCAGCCGGTTCGAGCAGCAGACGCTGGCCCGGTTCATCAACGAGGGATATTTCACCCGGCATCTGGCGCGGGAGCGGGTGGCCTACAAGGCCCGGCGGGATGCGCTGGTCCGGGCGCTGAACGCAGCCTTCGCTCCGGGAGAGCTTCGCTTTTCCGGCCTGCACACCGGTCTGCATCTGCTGGCGGCGCTCCGGGATGCCCCGCCGGATGCGGCGCTCCGGGCCGCTGCCGAGGCCGAGGGTGTCCGGCTGAGCCTGCTGAGCGACTACGACCTGACCGGCAGCGCCCGCGGCCTTGCGGGCACACTGGTGCTGGGCTACGGCTCGCTGGCGGACGACGCCTGCCCCTCGGTGGGGGAGACGTTGAGGAAGGTCTGCACCGCTGCGCGGGACGCCTCGGTGACGGTGTAAGTGCCCGCCTTGCGGTCCCACGCGCCGGGCAGGGCGTCCGACTGGAACACCGCCGCGCGGTTCACGAGAAATTCGAGGATGTCGCCCAGCAGGGCGTAGTCCTGGGCTGCAAAGTCGGTCAGCAGGGCGGAACTCTGGCTGCGCAGGGCCTCCGGCAGGGTGGAGGGCAGCAGCTCGAAGTTCTGGCGGAAAAAGGCGTCCCACACGGCGGCGCGGGCTGCGGCCCGGCGGCTGGGCGGTAAAAGGCCGTCGGCGTCCAGCCCGGTCAGAAGATCCGATGCCTCCCGTGCGCGGAAAGTCTGGACGCTGGGGCTCTGGCCGAGGGCGTCCAGCTCCTCGGCGGTCAGTGCGCCCGAAAGGCTGACCCGCACGGCCCCATACCGCGCTGCCAGCGTTTCCAGCACGGCGGGCGAGAGGGCCAGATACAAAGTGTCTTCCGGCAGGGCCAGCGTTTCCAGCAGGGCCTGACGGCACCGCGCCGGGCCGGCCGCTGCATAGCACTGGGCCAGCGAGGCTTCGCCGCCGCCGAACGGCACCGTCAGCTGCCCCGGCACGGCCAGCAGATGGGCGGCGTTCTGGGGCGCGTTCAGGTAGAACAGCACGAAGCCGGGCTGCTCCCCGGCGGTGCAGAGCAGCAGCGTCATCCGGTCGTCGGCTTTGGGCAGGTCGATGGGCACGCTCCGCTGCGGCTCGGCGGTCTGCATCAGCCATTGCTGGCGCAGCATCTGCCGGGTGAGCAGGACGGTGCCGCCCACCAGCGGCAGCAGCACCAGAAGCGCCGCCCCCAGTGCGGCCCAGAACGGCTTCCATCCGCCTTTGTGCATTCCTGACTCCTCCTTTGCCGGTGTTACGGAAAGGATGGCCCCGCCGCCTGCGGATTATACAAAAAACGCGGGCTGTGCGGAGAAGTCATACGAAAATAAAATTCATCCACTTTGCATCAAAGATGAAACCTCAGAATAAATTGAAACAAAAAGCTTGCCAGCGGCGGGAAACTATGATACAGTTCTTCTATCACGCACAGACAAACGGAACTGTGCATCACACGGGAACAGAATGAGGGGAGACGGCGGAGCCGCCGTCTGTTGCGCACAAAGGGGTGCGTCTGTCAGCAGCAGACCCCTGTGCGGGAAGCTGCGTTTTGCGGGCAGAGCCTTTGGCGTTCTGTCCGCTTTTTGTTTTGCAGAGGGGGAACGATCATGTTAGAGACCATTACGAGCGTGAATGGAGTTGTCAACGGCATCGTCTGGGGGCCGGTGGGGCTGGCGCTGCTGTTCGGCACCGGATTTGTGATGTCGGTGCGCACCGGTTTTTTCCAGTTCGGGCATTTCCGGTACTGGCTGCGGAACACCATCGGTGCCATCTTCACCGACCGGGACATCACGGCCCATACCGAAAAGAACGATAAGGCCATCAGCCAGTTCCAGAGCCTGTGCACCGCGCTGGCGGCGACCATCGGCACCGGCAACATCGTGGGCGTGGCAACGGCCATCCTCAGCGGCGGGCCGGGTGCCATCTTCTGGATGTGGGCCATGGCCATCCTGGGCATGATGACCAACTACTCGGAAAACGTTCTGGGCATCTTTTACCGCCGCAAGAACGCCGACGGCGAGTGGTCCGGCGGCGCGATGTACTACCTGGCCGACGGTCTGGGCAGCAAGAAGGGCTGCAAAAAGCTGGGCCGGGTGCTGGCGGTGCTGTTCGCCTGCTTCTGTGTGCTGGCCTCCTTTGGCATCGGCAACATGAGCCAGATCAACTCCATCGCAGGCAACATGAATGCGGCCTTCCAGGTGCCGAATCTCCTCACCGGCATCCTGCTGGCGGTGCTGTCCGCGCTGGTCATCCTGGGCGGCTTGAAGCGTGTGGCGGCCGTGACGGAAAAGGTCGTTCCGCTGATGGCGCTGTTCTACATCCTGGGTGCGCTGACGGTCGTGCTGACCCATATCACGGCGATCCCGGCTGCGTTCGCGGCCATCTTCAAAGGCGCTTTCGCCATGCAGGCGGCGGGCGGCGGTGTGCTGGGCTACGGTGTGTCCCGCGCCATCACCTGGGGCTTCAAGCGCGGCGCATTCTCCAACGAGGCGGGCCTCGGCTCGTCGGTCATGGTGCACGCGTCCTCCAACGTCAAGGAGCCAGTGCAGCAGGGCATGTGGGGCATTTTTGAGGTCTTTGCCGATACCATCGTGGTCTGCACCCTGACGGCGCTGGTCATCCTGACGTCCGGCTTCGTGGACCTGAACACTGGCCGGATGCTCACCGAGGTGCAGGGCTCTGCGCTGGTGGGCGAAGCCTTCTCCACCGTGTTCGGCAGTTTTGGCCCCAAGTTCATCGCGGTGTCCATCCTGCTGTTCGCCTATTCTACGGTGCTGGGCTGGAGCCACTACGGCACCAAAGCCTTTGAATATCTGTTCGGCACCAAGGCCAGCATGGGCTATAAGGTGGTCTTCGTGGCCATGGTGCTGGTGGGTGCGACGATGAAGCTCGACCTCGCGTGGGACCTGTCCGATACCTTCAACGGCCTGATGATGCTGCCGAACCTGATCGGTGTGCTGAGCCTGTCGGGAACGGTCGCGGCCATCACCCGGAACTATCTGGACCGCAAGTTCCACGGCAAGCGGGTCGAACCCATGTGGTCGGCCTTTGCAGAGTACCAGAAGGAGGAAGAAGCGGAGGAAGCCACGCTGGACAAAGCCGCAAACGAATAAAGAACGCAAAAAGACCCGGCCCTCTCCGGCAGATGTGCAGGAGAGGGCCGGGTCTTGTCATCTCTTTTTATGCGGGCGGCGCAGGGTGCGCACGGCGTCCCGCCCGGCGGTGATGCCGCTGCCGAAGGCCCAGTGCAGGTTGAAGCCGCCGCACATCCCGGCGCAGTCCAGCGTTTCGCCCACGAAGTACAGCCCCGGACAGCCTTTGAACTGGAAGCTGGGCTCCAGCTCGGTCAGGCTCAGGCCGCCGCCGGTGGTCTGGGCCTGTTTCCAGCCGCAGGGGGTCAGGTCTTCGAAGAGCCAGTGCTTGGCCGTGTTGGCCAGCACCTGCCAGGCGGCATCGGGCAGGGTGTCCAGCGGTGTGTCCGGCAGGCGGGCCGCTGCCCAGAGGGCGCGGCCCAGTTTGGGGTTGAGCAGCCCCGTCCAGAAATCGGCGGGCGTCCGGCCCGGCAGCAGGGGCACCCGCGCAGCGAACAGGGCCGTCAGCGCGGCCTCGTCCAGCGCGGGGAAGAGATCCAGCTCCACAGCGGGGCGCTTCGGGCCGCGCCGGGGGGCCAGCAGGCCGGACAGCTGCATGATGCAGATGCCGGACAGGCCGTAGTCGGTGAACTGCACCTCGCCCGTCTCCTCGGCCAGCAGGGTGTGGCGGTCCAGGTCGAGCAGCGCGGCGCGGGCTTTGACCCGGATGCCGGCCAGCGCTTTGTTGGGCCGGGCCGTCTGCAAGGCGGTCAGGCAGGGGTAGAGCGGTTCCAGCTTTCCGCCGCACTGGGCGGCAAAGCGGGTGCCAAAGCCGTCGGTGCCGAACTGCGGGCCTGCATTGCCGCCCATGGCGCAGATGACGGCATCGGCATGGAGCGTCTCGTTGCTGCGCTCGGCGCTGTCAAAGAGGACGGCGTAGCCGTTCCGGTTCTGGCTCAGGGTGTTGACGGTGCAGCCAGTGCGCACCTCCACCCCCAGCCGGGCCATGTGGCCCTCCAGCAGGGCGAGGACGTCCGCCGCCTGATTGGAATACGGGTAGACCCGCCCGGCTTCGTCGGTGCGGGTGTAAAGCCCCAGCGCCCGGAACCATTCCAGCGGCGCGGCGGTGTTCACGGCATTCAGCAGCGGGGCCAGCGCCTTTGGGTCTGCGGTGAAATAGCACTTCGGCGCGATGCCGGTGTTGCTGAGGTTGCACCGGCCGTTGCCGGTGGCCAGCAGCTTTTTGCCGCAGCGGGGGTTGCGGTCCAGCACGGTGACGCGCACTGCCCCGGCGGGGGCCGCCTGTGCTGCGGCCAGCGCCGCCGCCATCCCGGCCGCACCGCCGCCTAAGATCACGATCTGTTGCATGAAACGATCCTTTCTGAAAAGAGAAAAAGCCGCCGGAATCCTCCCGCGCGGCGCAGGGCCTGAAGAACAGACCCAGTATAGCATAAACCAGAAAAAACGGCCAGAGTTCAAACGTAAAAAACTACGGAAGAGCATTGACAGAAGAGGAAGAATATGGTAAATTTGAAATGATGCAGCAAAGATGCGGCTAAGAAACTTTAACTTCTCTCGAAAAAAATCGGGGGTACGATGAATATGTCATGGAATTATAGGATAGAGAGAAGCAGACGGCGAGCCGCTGCGCTTACGCTCCTGGTGGTGGTGTTCCTTTTCAACATTGTGGGCTATCTGGTATATGTGCAGCGCCAGTTCTATCGGGAGAGCACCCAAAACCTGCTGGAGACCTACGAGCAGGTGAACAAGACTTTTACCATGTTCGCGCAGCGCAACTGGAACGTGCTGAGCGAGTGGGGCAACAGCTTGCAGGAGGCAGACGAAACGGCCATCCGGGCCAGTCTGCGCCACTTCAACCGCGAAAAAACGACCTGGCGGTACAGTGAGCTGTACCTGTTCAACGAGTCCAACCAGTATCTGAAAGCCACCGGAGGGAGCGGAGAGGCGCAGGAACAGTGGGGCGCGTTTGCGGCGACGTATGCGACCGGCTGCTCCAGCGTGAGCAGCTATATCATGGACACGGGCGAGCGCCGGGTCGTGTTCACCGTGCCCATCCGGCCGATCGAGGTTTCTGGTGTGACCTACACCTGCATTGCCGTCAGCTACAACAATGCAACGCTGGAAGAGATGATCGGCGGCCATGCCTACAACGGCCAGAGCGACTGCTACATCATCTACCCGGACGGCAGCGTGATGCTGTCCGAGGAGCCGAAGAGTGAGATCGAATCCTGGATGACGAACCTGTTCGATTTTCTGGAGAAAAATGCCAAGGTCGATGCCGACGGCTTTGCCGCCATGCGGGAGAACGTGCGCAGCGGCGGCAGCGGCAGCACCGGGTATCGGTACGGCGGCAAGGGCTATTATCTGGTCTATCAGCCGGTGGGCTTTCAGGACCTGACCGTCGTGGGTATCGTGGAGCGCGATGTCGTCGATGCCGGGATGCGGAAGATCCAGACGGCTACCATCCTGCTGCTGCTTTTTTTGATGGGCAGCGTGGCCGTGGCGATGGTGCGGTCGGTCAAGCTGGATGCGGCACTGGAAATGGAAGAAAAAGAAAACGCCCTCCGCACCGAAGCGCTGGAACGACGGAAACTGGAGGGGCTGGCCAACACCGACGGCCTGACCGGCCTGTTCAACGAGCGGTGCTTCAACAGCACCCTGAAGCAGAAGGAAAAGGCGCGCCAGCCCTTTGCTCTGTTCTATCTGGATCTGGACCGGTTCAAGCCGGTCAACGACACCTACGGCCACGATGTGGGCGACCAGCTGCTCCGGGCCGTGGCCGACCGGCTGCGGAGCTGTGTGCGGAGCAGCGACTTTGCGTTCCGCATCGGCGGCGATGAGTTTGCCCTGATCGTGAACGGCGAAGTCGATGCAGACGGGTGCGCCCAGCGGATCGAGACCATCAAATCGGTCATCCGGCAGCCCTATGTGCTGGACGACCGGACCATCTGCATTGGCACCAGCTGCGGTTCGGCCTGCTACCCGGCCGACCGGGCCGACGTCCGCGACATCCGCATCCTGGCAGACCACCGGATGTATGAGGACAAGCAAAAACAGGGAAGCTCCCGCAGGCAGAGCTTCGCGCTTGAATAATTCTCCTTTCTCTACCACAAAATAACCACAGGAAACGAAATCTGGGAACCAAGGAAACGTGGGACCGAGAAAGGGAGAATGTGTTATGAAAGCAACCGGGATCGTCCGCCGCATTGATGAGCTGGGGAGGGTCGTCATCCCCAAGGAGATCCGCCGCACCCAGCGCATCCGCCGGGGGGACCCGCTGGAGATCTTCACGACCGGCGACGGCGAGGTCATCTTCAAGAAGTATTCGCCGGTGGGGGAGTTGAGCAGCGTGACGACGCAGTATGTGGATGCGCTGAGCAAGAGCTTCGCACTGACGGCCTTCGTCTGTGACCGGGACCGCATCCTGGCGGCGTCCGGTGCCGGGCGGCGGGACCTTGTGGACCGCAGCGTCAGCCAGCCGCTGGAAAAGCTGATGGACAGCCGGAAGCTCTACACCAACGGCGGCGACCCGGAAAAGGCCCTCCTGCCCTGCGAGGGGGCGCAGCGCGCTCTGCTCTGCGTCTGCCCCATTATCGCGGCAGGAGATGTGACCGGTGCCGTGGGCCTTCTGACCGAGGACCGGGCGGCACAGCCGGATGCCGCGCAGGAAAAGGCCGCAGCTGTGGCGGCGGCGTTTCTGGCAAAGCAGATGGAAGAGTGAATACCTTATAATAGAAGCAAACGGCCTGCGCCTCGGCGTGGGCCGTTTTCTTATGACCAATTTGTGAATCTTTCAAAACTTTTCTGCGAACCTATTGACAGCGCGGAAAAATTGGATATAATGGTCTTAGCACTCAGGAAGACAGAGTGCTAAAGAACGAAAAGCAAACGAAGGAGGCAGGCGCTATGACGATGGATGCACGCAAGCAGCGAGTCTTGCAGGCGATCGTGGCGCTGTATGGTCTCGAAGGGGAGCCTGTGGGCAGCAGTGTGCTGGCAAACTACTTTGATATGGCAGTTTCCAGTGCGACGCTGCGCAACGAGATGGCGGCGCTGACCAAGTTGGGCCTGTTGGAGCAGCCCCACACCAGCGCGGGCCGTGTGCCCAGTGCCAAGGGCTACCGTTATTATCTGGACAATCTGCTGACGGATGACCAGCCGCTGGACCGCGTGACCCGCGCACGGGTGGACGCCGTGTTCGCTAGCCTGGACCACGAGCCTGAAAAGCTCGCCCAGGGTGCCGCACGGGCGCTGGCTCAGATCAGCGGCTGCACCGCAGCCATCAGCACCCCCTGTGCCGAGGACCTCTGCATCGCCCATTATGAGGTGGTGCAGGTGGGCCGCAGCGCGGCGGCAGTGCTGGCGGTGACCACGGCCGGCTACGTCCGGACCCGCGTGGCGCGGGTGCGCACCGGCCTCTCGCGTGAGGATGCTGCGGCGCTGGCCGCCCTGCTCAACCGGAACCTGACATTCGTGGCTCCCATGGATCTTTCGCCCCGGCTCCTTGCAGAGCTGTGCGGCCAGATCAGCCCGGAGCTGGTGCCGGTGGTGTCGGCGGCAGCGGCCATCCTGCAGGATTCCACCAAACCGCATGTCTATCTGGGCGGCGAGCAGTACCTGCTCGACTGGCCCCAGCTGGAAGGCAAGGTCGGTTCCATCCTCAGCCTGCTGAGCGATGAGGAAGCGGCCGCCCGGCTCATCGCCCCGCCCGCAGAGCAGAGCGAGAGCATCCTGCTGGGCGAGGACATCGAGCCGCAGATCCCCGGCCTGTGCATCGTCAGCGACCGTTATCTGGTCGGCGGCGGGCTGTGGGGCTCGGTGGCACTCATCGGGCCGACCCGGATGCCCTTCCCAAAGCTGATGCCTCTGCTCCACACCTTTGCCGACCAGCTCGGCGAGGGCATGAGCGGCAAACGAAAAGATACCCCGCAGGCAGCCGCACCCCGGCGGACTGTGATCTATAAGGAGGACCTGGAATGAGCGAAGAAACCAAGAAGACCCCGCAGGCGGAACCCGCCGCAGAGCCAAAGACCGCTGAGCAGGCCGCACCCGAAGCAGCCGCTGAACAGGCTGCGCCCGCATCCGAGACAGCGGAACCCAAGGATGCGAAGAAGGACGGCTGGTTCAAGAAAAACCGCGACCTGGAAGCTGCAAAGGCAAAGCTGGAAGCAGCCGAGCAGGAAGCGGCCCAGACCAAAGAAAAGCTGCTGCGGATGGCTGCCGAGTACGACAACTACCGCAAGCGCACCGCCCGCGAAGCAGACCAGAAGTTCAACGATGGCATCTCCTTTGCGGTCAACCAGATCATCCCCATCCTGGATACGCTGGAGATGGCGGCCAACGCTCCCACCACCGACGAGAATTACAAAAAGGGTGTGACCATGACGCTGGACAAAGCGGCCAAGGCACTGGATGTCCTCCATGTGGAGGAGATCGAATCCCTGGGCAAGCCGTTCGACCCCAATTTCATGAACGCCGTGCAGCAGGTCCCCGCCGAAGAGGGCCAGGAGAGCGGCACGGTGGTCACCGTCTACCAGAAGGGCTACAAGCTGGGCGACAAGATCGTCCGCCATGCGACCGTTGTGGTGGCCGAGTAACTTCGCAAAGACCCGCAAGGGTTTTCAAATAAACATCCGCTTATCCACTTTGAGCATCATATAAACAAATACGTTCTGATTTGAGAGGAGCTTTCATTATGAGTAAGATCATTGGTATCGACCTTGGCACCACCAACAGCTGTGTGGCTGTTATGGAGGGCGGCGAACCCGTCGTCATCGCAAACTCTGAGGGTGCCCGCACCACCCCGTCCGTTGTCGGCTTCACCAAGACCGGCGACCGTCTGGTCGGCCAGGTCGCAAAGCGTCAGGCCATCACCAACCCGGAGAACACCGTTTCTTCCATCAAGCGCCAGATGGGCACCGACCACAAGGTCACCCTGAACGGCAAGGAGTACACCCCCCAGCAGGTCAGCGCCATGATCCTGCAGAAGCTGAAGGCAGACGCCGAGGCTTATCTGGGTGAGCCTGTCACCGAGGCAGTCATCACCGTCCCCGCATACTTCAACGACAGCCAGCGTCAGGCCACCAAGGACGCAGGCACCATTGCCGGCCTGAACGTCAAGCGTATCATCAACGAGCCGACCGCTGCTTCTCTGGCCTACGGCATCGATAAGGAAGACGACCAGAAGATCATGGTCTACGACTTGGGCGGCGGCACCTTCGATGTCTCCATCATCGAGATGGGCGACGGCGTCACCGAAGTTCTGGCCACCAACGGCGATACCCACCTGGGCGGCGATGACTTCGACCAGCGCATCATCGACTGGATGGCAGACGCCTTCCAGAACGAGAACGGCATCGATCTGCGCAAGGACAAGATGGCTGCTCAGCGCCTGAAGGAAGCTGCTGAGAAGGCAAAGATCGAGCTGTCCAGCGCAATGAGCACCCAGATCAACCTGCCCTTCATCACCGCCGATGCGACCGGCCCCAAGCATCTGGATATGACCCTGACCCGCGCAAAGTTCAACGAGCTGACCGCAGATCTGGTCGACCGCACCATGACCCCTGTCCGCAAGGCTCTGCAGGATGCGGGCCTGCGCGCTTCTGACCTGAAGAAGGTCCTGATGGTCGGTGGTTCGACCCGTATCCCCGCCGTCTACGACGCCGTGAAGAAGGAACTGAACTGCGAGCCCTTCAAGGGCATCAACCCCGACGAGTGCGTGGCAGTCGGTGCTGCCATTCAGGGCGGCGTCCTGCAGGGCGACGTCAAGGGCCTGCTGCTGCTGGATGTCACCCCGCTGAGCCTGGGCATTGAGACCCTGGGCGGCGTCTGCACCAAGATCATCGAGCGCAACACCACCATCCCCACCCACAAGAGCCAGGTCTTCTCCACCGCTGCCGATAACCAGCCCTCGGTCGAGATCAACGTTCTGCAGGGCGAGCGTGAGTTCGCACGCGACAACAAGAGCCTGGGTGTCTTCCACCTGGATGGCATCGCTCCGGCTCCCCGTGGTGTGCCTCAGATCGAAGTCACCTTCGATATCGATGCAAACGGCATCGTGAAGGTCAGCGCAAAGGACCTGGGCACCGGCAAGGAGCAGAACATCACCATCACGGCTTCCACCAACATGTCCAAGGACGACATCGACAAGGCCGTCAAGGAAGCAGAGCAGTTCGCAGCAGATGATAAGAAGAAGCGCGAAGAGGTCGATATCCGCAACGGTGCCGACCAGATGGTCTTCCAGACCGAGAAGATGCTGAAGGAGAACGGCGACAAGATGCCCGCAGACGTCAAGAGCGAGGCCGAGGCAAAGCTGGCCGACCTGAAGACTGCGGTGCAGTCCGGCTCCATCGACGACATCAAGGCAAAGCAGGACGCTCTGAGCCATGTCTTCGAGAAGATGTATCAGGCAGCTGCTGCCGCACAGCAGGCCGCAGGCGCACAGCCGGGCCCCGATGCCGGTGCAGCCAACCAGCAGAAGCCCAATGACGACGGCGTCGTCGATGCAGACTTCAAGGAAGTCTAAGTTTTGATACAGGCAGCACATGTCCGGCCAAACCGGCGGATGTGCGCTGAGATATAAGCAAAAGCCGCTCCGGTTTTGCCGGAGCGGCCTTTGTGGGTTAAACCTCTCAGTCTCGCTGACACTCGCCAGCTCCCCAGCCGGGGAGCCCTTGGCAGGTCGGCCAGCATTGCGCAGATTGCTGGATGTTTCCCGCTGTGGGAAACGGGAGCGCGCTGCTGTCAGGGGGAGGTTGCTACGATACGAGAGGTGAGTGGATATGGCACAGGAAAAGCGTGATTACTACGAAGTGCTGGGGGTATCCAAATCGGCCACGGATGCGGAGATCAAAAAGGCCTACCGCAAGCTGGCAATGAAGTACCACCCGGACTACAACCCCGGCGACAAGGACGCCGAGGAAAAATTCAAGGAAGTCAACGAAGCCAACGAGGTGCTTTCGGACCCGAAGAAACGCCAGATGTACGACCAGTATGGTTTTGCAGGCGTTGACCCCAGCTACGCAGCCCAGAACGGCGGCGGTGCAGGCGGCTTTGGCGGGTTCGGCGGCGATGGCGTCGATCTGGGCGACATCTTCGGCGATATCTTCGGCGGCGGATTCGGCGGCTTTGGCGGTGCATCGTCCCGCCAGGCCAACCCCAACGCCCCCCGCAAGGGCCAGGACATCCGTGTCCGGATCACCCTGTCGTTTGACGAGGCCGTCCACGGCTGCAAGAAGAACATCACCATCACCCGCCAGCAGGAGTGCACGGAGTGCCATGGCTCCGGCTGTGCGGCAGGCTCCAGCCCGGAGACCTGCCCCGACTGCGGCGGCCGCGGCTATGTCATCCGCCAGCAGCGCACACCCTTTGGCGTGATGCAGACCCAGCAGCCCTGCTCCCGCTGCGGCGGTAAGGGCAAGCTGGTCAAGAACCCCTGCAAGGTCTGCCACGGTTCCGGCAAGACGGCCACCCGGAAGACGCTGGAGGTGTCCATCCCCATGGGCATCGACGACGATCAGAGCTTTGCACTGCGCGGCATGGGCGATGCCGGTGCCAACGGCGGCCCTGCAGGCGACGTCATCGTGATGGTCACGGTGCGGCCCAGCGAGGTGTTCCAGCGCGATGGCTACGACGTCTGGGTCACGGTGCCCATTACCTACAGCCAGGCCGTCCTCGGCGACGAGATCACCGTGCCGTCCATCGACGGCAAGGTGGAGTATACCGTCCCCGAAGGCACCCAGAGCGGGACCACCTTCCGCCTGCGCGGGAAGGGCATCCAGTATCTGAACGGCCGTGGCCGGGGCGACATGTACGTCAAGTGCGAGGTCGAGATCCCTAAGAAGCTGAACAAGGCCCAGCGCGACGCCCTGAAGAAATTCGAGGGCACCCTGAAAGAAGAAAACTACGAAAAGCGCAAGGGATTCTTCAAAAAGCTGAAAGACCTGTTCAACTGATCACCAGAAACAGAAAGACCCTCCCGGAAAATTTCCGGGAGGGTCTTTTGTGTCTTCTGCACTCAGCCCATGTAGCTGATGTTCACGTCGATCTGGCCGCCGTAGCCGGGGATGCGGGCGGTGCAGCTGCCCTGCCACATGTTGCAGGCGATGGGACTGCTGGCGACGTTGTAGTGGGCATTCCAGATGTTGTACTGGGTCAGTCTGCTCATGTCCAGGCGTTTGCGGAACCAGGTGGTGGAGGCGTAGACGCCGGGCTGATAGCCCAGGGCCTTGACCTCTTCGCAGAAGGCGACCGCGCACTTGGTGCGGTCCTCCACGCCCAGACCATCGGCACGGCCAGAGCCGGAACCGGAGGCCTCGGTGTCAAAGTAGATGGGGTAGTCCAGCTGGCGGCCGTTCAGCACATACACGCAGGCTTGCGCTTCCTCGCGGGCTTCGTTCTCATTGACGGCCTGAGTGAAGCAGTAGACGCCCACCCGCAGACCGGCGTTCCGGGCGTTGGTGAAATGCTCTTCGAACTTGGGGTCCTGCACCAGCGTGCCGGAACCGTAGCCGCGGTAGCCGATGCGGATGATGACGAACTCGACGCCGGCCTGCTTGGCCTGCTCAAAGTCGATGCTGGACTGATATTTGGAGACGTCGATGCCGAAGGTGGCGTTCTGCTGGACGCCATTGGCATCAAAGTAATAGAGCTTGTTGTCGATGGAGCGGATGCCGGTGACGGGGTCGGTGGTGTTTGGCTCATAATAATAGGTCTTGCCGTTCACGGTCCGCCAGCCGGAGTAGGTGGGGCGCGGTGCAGGTGTGGAGGGCTTGTCTTCCTCCTTTTTGCCGAACAGCAGGTTCCACAGCCATTTCAGAAAGCCGTTCTCGCTGTCAAGGCACTGGGCGGAGACGCTGCTTTCGTCCAGCGTTCCGGCGTCCAGCGCGGCGCGGATCTCTTCCGGCGTCAGCAGGATGGTGCCGTTGGTGTCGGAGATCCCGGCAGAAGCGACGGCCTCGCCGTTCTCAGAGGCGGCGGGGGTCTCGGCGGCCTCCGCCTCCAGCGTTTCCACCGGGGCGCTCAGCGGGTCTTCGGCGGCCAGTTCCGCAGTCTCCTGCACGAAGTGGGGGAAGAGGGTGTTTTCGTGGTCGTTCTCCTCGGCAGGACCGGCCATCGGGTCGGCGGCGGGAGTCTCAGCGGACGGCTCCGCAGGGGTCTCGTTCGGCACAGCGGCGGGGGCTTCTTCAACGGGGGCTTCCGCCGCAGGTTCGGTGCTGGAAGCAGGCACCTCAGCCTCCGTCGGGGTCACAGGCACAGCGGCAGAGGAAGCAGGGACCTGTGCCGGTGCGGTCTCCTCCACAGCCGTGCTGGAAGCAGACGCTTCCGCCGTGCTTTCCGAAGCGGCCTCCGTGGAGGCGCTCTTCTCCGGCTGAAGGCTGATGGCGGGGGCCTCCCACTCCACCGCCGCAGGCGCGACGGTCAGACCCGCAGGCTGGGTAGCCAGCAGGATGGTGGTGCTCGCGCCGCCCACGGTCAGAGCCAGCGCCATGACAAAGGCGGCAATGGCCTGCCCCGCATTGCGGCGGGTGTTTTGATCGGATGTACGATCCGGAACCGATGGAAATTTGTGTTTCATGCCGTTTGCTTTTGCCTCCAAATAAGATCGGACGTGCAGCCGCCGTGCGGCCCGCAAAGCCCGGTAGAATCGGGACCGATCCAGAAATCCTGATTTCACTCTTCCAGTATACACCCAACCCCGGTATCCGTCAATCTTCTTTGCGGCGGTGTGAAGGAAAAACAGCGAACGGAAAAGAGAAAAATCGCTCCACAGGCAATACGGTTCAGCCTGCGGAAAAATTGCATCCAGCGCTTCAAAATTTGGTTCTTTTCACGAAAAAGGCATTTTTCTCTTGCTGTCTTGACAGGTGTATGGTATGATGATGGACATGCAGTCCGGTTGCAGAAATGACCGGAAAAGAAAAGAGGAAAATTCTATGGCAAGCTTCAAGGAGTTTTTGAAACGAAAAGATATCGTCATCACCCCGCAGCGCTACCTCATCGAGGCGCTGGGCGCGATGGCACAGGGCCTGTTCGCCAGCCTGCTCATCGGCACCATCATCAAGACGCTGGGCCAGCAGACCGGCCTGGACGTGCTGGTGGACCTGGGCGGCTATGCCACGGCCATGAGCGGCCCGGCCATGGCCTGTGCCATCGGCTGGGCGCTGCACTGCCCGCCGCTGGTGCTGTTCAGCCTCATCACGGTGGGCTACTCGGCCAACGCACTGGGCGGGGCCGGCGGCCCGCTGGCCGTCCTCATCATCGCCATCGTCGCGGCGGAGCTGGGCAAGGCTGTGAGCAAGGAGACGAAGATCGACATCCTCGCCACCCCGCTGGTCACGATCTTTGCAGGCGTCGGCCTGTCCATGCTCATCGCAGCGCCCATCGGCGCGGCGGCAAGCCAGGTGGGCACCCTCATCATGTGGGCCACCGAGCAGGCCCCGCTGGTCATGGGCATCCTCGTGTCGGTCATCGTGGGCGTGGCGCTGACGCTGCCCATCTCCTCCGCCGCCATCTGTGCGGCACTGGGACTGACCGGTCTGGCCGGCGGTGCCGCCGTGGCGGGCTGCTGCGCCCAGATGGTGGGCTTTGCGGTCATGAGCTACAAGGAAAACGGCGTCGGCGGTCTGGTCAGTCAGGGTCTGGGCACCAGTATGCTCCAGATGGGCAACATCATCAAGAACCCCCGCATCTGGATCGCTCCTACGCTGGCCTCGGCCATCACCGGCCCGCTGGCCACCTGCCTGTTCCACTTTGAGATGAACGGTGCGGCGGTCTCCTCCGGCATGGGCACCTGCGGTCTGGTGGGTCAGATCGGCGTCTACACCGGCTGGGTCAACGACATCGCGGCAGGCACCAAGGCTGCCATCACCCCGATGGACTGGGCAGCCATGCTGCTGATCTGCTTCGTCCTGCCCGCCGTGCTGAGCGTCGTCTTCTGCGAGATCGAGCGCAAGCTGGGCTGGATCAAAGAGGGAGATCTGAAACTGAACTAAAAGGCAGAACGCCCTCCGTCACAGCTTTGCTGTGCCAGCCCCCTCTGGGAGGGGGCCTTGACGTAGCGGTATTGCTGCAAAGCCTCCCTCACTGAGGAAGGTGGCATCCGCAGGATGCCGAAGGGAGTTCCTTCCCGTCCAACACGGCCTGCGTCAGCGTGTCGCCCTCATAGGTCAGCTTGAGGGAGAAGAACGGGCGGTCCTCTTTGAGCAGGCGGAAGAAGATCTTGTCGCCCTCCCAGATGGGCAGCGTTTCGACGGTGTCCATCGGCACCCATTCCAGCACTCCTTCGTTGCGGGCGGGGTCCCGGATCAGTTCACCGGTCCAGCCGTCTGCGGTGTAAAGGTGCATGTACTCGGTCAGACGGCCCAGAATGAAGGTCACGATACCCCGGCAGCGGAAGCAGGTCAGCTGAAGGCCGGTCTCTTCCCGCACCTCGCGCAGCAGGCAGTCTTCCGGGCTTTCGAACGGCTCGAACTTGCCGCCCACGCCGATCCATTTGTCGTGGTTCATGTCGTTTTTCTTGGTGACACGGTGGAGCATCAGCCACTTGCCGTCCTGCTCCAGATAGCACAGCGTCGTGTTCCGCATGGGAAATTCAGGGTTCATGAAGCGTTCTCCTTCTGATAAATAAAAGAGACCCTCTCCGTCATTGCTCCGCAATGCCGCCTCTCCCGAAGGGCGAGGTTTTGATGTTGAGTTCTGTCAGCATCAAAGCTCCCCCGACGGGGGAGCTGGCGAGCGGATGCGAGACTGAGAGGGTCTTTTCGTTCTTTTTTATTTCCGTGCAGCGCGGCCCTTGCCGGCGTTGTTCAGCTTGCGGACCAGATCGTTCTGGTGCTTGCGCTGCGAGGGGGTGGGTTCCGGGTCGTGCGCCTCGTTGCCGCGCGCGCTGATCTGGGTGGAATCGGGGTCCACGCGGACAAGGTTCCACTCCTGATTGCCGCCGGAGACGTAGTTCCAGATCTGGGCCTGGGCACCGTTCGCGGTGTTCATGCCCACGAGGTCGATGTACTTGTCAGCCAGCACGTTCCGGATGCGGGTGCGGCCGCTTCGGGTGGGTTCCAGCGCCCAGCACTGGCTCAGCCCGCTGCTGCGGCTCCACTGGTGCAGCCAGGTGCCCTCGACCACGCCGCCGAGCGCCAGGTCGATGAACTTGCCTGTGAACCGGTTCTGGATGCGCCAGCGGCCCTCACCGGCGTCCACGAACTGCCACTGCTGCCACGGATGGCCTGCATAATCCCACAACCGGATCGCAGCGCCGTTCTCGGTATTGAAGTTCTTTACCTCCAATACCTTCCCGTTCGGGGCTTTGATCAGGTAAAATTCATTTTCCATTAAAACGACCTGCGATGCTTTTGCCATAGAGCATGTTCTCCTTTCCGGTATCCGCCGATTTGATGGTTCTATTATAACGCATTTCTTCTCTGGCAACAAGGATGGGAAATCACAATCTTTTGTCGTTTTCTTGTGCGTTTTGCTTAAAAAGACACGCTTTTCCCGCCAACTTGGGCACCGTGTACCACAGGAACAGGGCCGCAAGGCTGAGCCACCGGATCTGGGCGTTCGTCAGGTGCTCGTTTAAAAGCCAGCCGACGCCGAACGAGAGCAGGTTGGCCGTCAGGGCGTAGAGCACCGGGTGGGGCGTTTTGCCCTCCGGCCAGGGCAGCCAGTGGCAGTAGGCGGAGGCTTCCACCGCGAAGACCAGCACTTCCATTCCGGCGTAGAGCGCAAAGCCCGCCCAGGGGCCGAGATAAAACAGTCCGTAGTGGAGAACAAGGTTCAGTGCAAGCTGCGTGGCCAGATTGACCCCGCCGATGAGGTTCTGCTGGGCTTTTTCGCGCAGGCCGAACACCAGGGCACCCAGCGCTAGCTCCAGGATCAGCGTGATGAGTAACCGGGAGGTGAACAGGGAAATCTGGTCGCTGTCGGTCCGGTTGGTGTAGACGTGCATCCAGCCGTCCTCCGGGTCGAACAGCACCTGCCATTCGCTGTCGAACGCATACCGCTGGACCGGCTCTTTGCTCATGGAAAAGACCCCGGTGTCCATATTATAAAGGAGCACATAGAATTTCTGGGGCGGGTAGTACCCCCAGGTGAAGGTCTGTTCGGTGTCGCCGAAGTATTCCTCGAAGTAGCCGAGGAAGTAGTACCCCTCCGGCGCATCGTAAGCCTGAAAGGCTTCCCACACCTCGCGGGAACCCATCCAGTCCCCGTATGCGCTGGGGGCGCTCCATGGGCCGGTGGATTCTGTATTGCCCAGCAGAGTCACGGCGTAATTCTGGTCGTTGTAGATGTAGAGCCTGAGCGTGACCGACGGTTTCGGTCCCATATCCGCGAAGGCAGGCGGCGAAACGGTCAGCAGGAGCAGGGAGGCGAGCAGAAAACCCAGGATTTTTTTGCAGAGTTTTTCTTTCATGATGGGGCCCTCCGGCTTTCGAAAACAAAAATTCCGACACGACTTTCCTTAACTTGTAAACGAGGGAGGGACAGCTGTTATTGCATGGCATTCTGCACAAACTTCAAACAGGACTTTTGTGCACTGTTTTCTGTACTTACAGAGAAAACAAAACGCCGGTTTTCGTGGCGTTTTGACCCCGAATATGAACAAATTGTTTCCGGCTCACGGCCAATTCAGAACACTGACTTCACATTTATAAAGCAAAGCGAACTTTTACGCTTTACTTCGATGAGTAAAACGAATTTCAACAAAAGCTTTCAATTGTTTCATGATTTCGGATATTGACTTTAGATTGAAATTGCGGTATAGTAAGGATGCGGAGAGCGGAAAACGCCCCGCTGTGTACTGAACTTCGGGTCCAAGACCCGTAGAAAGATATAGGAGGTTTGATTATGTACTATTACATTCTGGGCTGTGGTATCGCATGTCTGGTCCTGTTCGGCATCAACAGCATGGACACGGTATGTGTCAAGCCGGCCGAGATCCTGGGCAAGGTCATTCTGTGGCCTCTCGCCCTGATGGAAGCAGTTGTTCGTTACAGCTCCACTCATCACAACATCAAGACCGCGCTGTAAAACATCTTGTTCCCATGCAAAACGACAATCAGGCGGCTGCGCTTTTTTGGAAGGCGCAGCCGCCTTTTTGTTTTGCACTTTGGCGCGGCGTATGGTACAATAAGAAAAACCCCGCCCGGCGGGCTCACCCTGAACAACGAATAGGAGAACTATGAAACCCGATTACAAGCTGGTCGCAAAGGCCAAATATATCCACATGACCGCCGACCTCGCCAGCGAGCTCTGGCACGAGGTCTACAAGCGCTATTACCCGGCGAAGCAGCTGGACGCGCTGGTGGAGACGCTGCAGAGCGCCGACGCCATCGAAGAGGACATCGACCGCGATGTGAACTATTTCCTCGTCTTTCTGGGCGACAAGCTCATCGGCTACTTTGCCTGGAAGATGGAGAACACCGCCCTGCACCTGCTCCACCTCTATCTGAAGCCGGAGTACCGGGGCAAGGCCATCGGCCGCGACATCGTGGCCTCCTGCGAGCGGCTGGCCCGCGGCGAGGGCCGGGGCCGCGTCTGCTGCGAGGTACACACCAAGTGCCTGCCGGTGCAGCAGTTCTTCAAGGCGCGGGGCTACCGGCTGCTCAAGCCTGTGGAGAACGCGGTGGGCGGCATCTCCATGCAGCTGACCGAAATGGAAAAGATGCTCTGAAATTTCCCATTGCAATTTTCCTGCATTTGTACTACACTAATGTAGTGCAATGAAGTGCCCGTCGCGGGCCAGACCCCCACCAAAACGACAAGGGAGGAAACGAGCCATGGCAAAAGATCATCCCACCGGAGAGTCCGGCCTGTATTCGGCGCTGCTGGAACTGAAAACGCCGGAAGAATGCTATCGCTTTTTGCAGGATGTGTGCAGCTACGCCGAGCTGAGTGCAATGGAGCAGCGCTACAACATCGCAGAAAAGCTGGTCAGCAAGCAGAGCTACACCAGCATCATGGGCAACATCGGCGCGTCCAGCGCCATCATCAGCCGGGTCAGCCGGGTCATCAGCAGGGAGGACAGTGTGCTGCGCCGCCTGCTGGAAGAAAAGGCCGAGGCACCCACCGAGGAATAATGCAGGACCGCGCACGGCGGGGCAGGGGAGCACTCCGCCCGCGGTGCGCTTTTTTATCCCCTGCTGCGCACAGCGCACAGCAGGGCCGCAGGAAGGAGCAGATACAATGAGCAAAGCAGTTGTCTTTTTCGCCGATGGCACCGAGGAGTGCGAGGCATTGCTGGTGGTGGACCTTCTCCGCCGCGCCAAAGTCGAGGTCATCGTGGCGTCTGCCATGGGCCGCAGGGAGCTGGTCAGCAGCCATAACATCCACCTGACCGCCGACGCTCTGGCCGAAGAGGTGGATTATTCCGACGTGGACATGGTCGTCCTGCCCGGCGGCATCCCCGGCACCCCGAACCTTGCCGCCAACAAGACCGTGACCGACACCTGCACCGCCTTTGCCAGGGCAGGCCGGAAGGTGGCGGCCATCTGCGCGGCCCCCAGCATTCTGGCTTCGCTGGGCCTGCTGGAGGGTCGGAACGCCACCGCCCACGCCGGGTTCCAGGACAAGCTGGCCGGGGCCGTCGTCCACGACGAAGAGGTCGTGGTGGATGGCAGCATCACCACCAGCTACGGCCTCGGCGGCGCCATCCCCTTTGCGCTGGAGCTGGTCCGCCAGCTGGCCGGCCCGGCGGAAGCCGACCGCATCCAAAACGCCATCGCCTATCGGCACTGAGAGGAGGCTTCCCCCATGCGCTTTGTCACCTGCCGTCTGCCGGACGGCATCGAAGACCCGGCCATCCTGTCGGCAGATGGCCGTCAGGTCTGGCCGCTGAGCTGGCTGGGCCTGCGCTATGAGACGCTGTCCGACGCCATCCCGTTCCTGACCCCGCAGGTGCGGGCGGGGCTGTCGCTGGCCATTGCGGGCATCCCGGCCCTGCCCATCGAGGCCGTCACGCTGGAAAGCCCCATCCCGGCCCCGGCGCAGGACGTCATCTGCCTGGGCATCAACTACATGGCCCACTCGGACGAGGCGGAAAAGTATTCCGCCGACGCCTTTGCGACCCGGCATCAGGACGCCATCTACTTTTCCAAGCGGGTCACGCGGGCGGTGCCGGACGGCGGCTTCATCGAGGCCCACACCGACCTTGTGAAGAAGCTGGACTACGAATGCGAGCTGGCTGTGGTGCTGGGCAGGGATGCCAAAGATGTGCCTGCCGGGCAGACGAAGGACGTCGTCTTCGGCTACACCATCCTGAACGACGTCTCGGCCCGCGATGTCCAGACGGCCCACAAGCAGTGGTATTTCGGCAAGAGTCTGGACGGCTTCACGCCGATCGGGCCTTGTATCGTCACGGCGGACGAGTTCGAGACCTACCCGCCCAGACTGGGGATCCGCAGCTTCGTCAATGGCGAGAAGCGGCAGGACTCCAACACCGGCCTGCAGATCTTTGACATCGACCACGTCATCGCGGAGCTTTCGCAGGGAATGACCCTGAAGGCGGGCACCCTCATCGCCACCGGTACCCCGGCGGGCGTCGGCATGGGGATGGACCCGCCGCAGTTCCTCGTCCCCGGCGATGTCGTGCGGTGCGAGATCGACGGCATCGGCACCCTGACGAACCCAGTCCGTTGAACGATGAGAACGACGGCCCCGGACATGACGCCGGGGCTGTTTTTAATTTCCGAACTGTAATATAATCGCCGAAATTTTGATTTTGTTTAGAAAAAGAGGGGAGAACCTACCTTGTTCATAAACTATTCAAAATAAGTTCATATACAGTTCATTGACATCCGGTATACATAGGGCAACGAAAGGCGCACCGCTGCGCCAAACCCCAGAACCGTACAGCAATGCAGACCCCAAAAAGAACGGCCTGTGTTTGAGGAAAGGAATTGGAACGCTATGAAAATTGGTTTTACAGAGCTGATCCTTGTCGTGATCGTTGCGTTCGTGGTCATCGGCCCGGATAAGCTGCCGGAGTACGCACGCAAGCTCGGCAAGATGCTGCGTGAGCTGAAGAAGTACACCGGCGCAGCCTCCGAGGAGATCCAGAAGAACGTCGTCGAGCCGCTGAACGAGATCCAGGCTCCCATCAAGGAGGCGGTCGCCCCCCTGACGGACCTCAAGAAGGACATCGACGACAGCATGAAGGATGTGACCAAGAGCTTCACCAACATCGGCAAGACCAGCAAGGAAGAGGCCAAGAAGGCCGAGGAGGCCGAAGAGGTCACCGAGCTGGAAGAGGCCGTGGAGGAGCTGCCCGAAGAGCCTGCCAAGGCCGAGGCTGCTCCCGCAGAAGAGTCTGCGAAGGCGGAGGAAGCACCGGCTGAGGCTGCGGAACCCGTGAAGGCCGCAGAAAAGCCCGCCGAAACGGAAGCGCCCGCCCCGGCTGCGGAAGCTGCCCCCGCCCATGAAGCCGAAGCCGCTGCCCCGGCGGAAGAGGCCAAGGCCTGACCGTCCCTGTTTGGATGCACCCGCGCCCGCGGTTGTACGATACATTGTAAATCAGCCCGCCCGCACGGCGCGGCAAGAGTAAAAAGGAGATTTTATTATGAGAATCGGACCTCAGGAGTTTATCATCGTTCTGATCATCGTTCTGGTCATCTTTGGACCCAAGAACCTGCCGAAGCTGGGCAAGATGTTCGGCAAGACCATGAAGAACTTCAAGGAAGGCATGGACGACGTCGATGACAACGGCGAAGTCAAGAAGACCGAGACCCAGTCTGAGGACAAGGCTGAGAAGAAGGACGAGGAGTAATTCGTGGCTACAAACGTTAAGCGCAAAAAGAAAGCCGAAGTCATGTCGGAGGACGGCAGCATGACGCTGACCGGCCACCTGAAAGAGCTGCGGAACCGGCTGATCATCTGCGCAGTCGTGTTTGTGGTGGGTGTGATCGGTTTTCTGGCAGTTTCGGACAAACTGATCGATCTGCTGACGGCCATGGCCCGGAATGCGAACTATACCTTCGTCTTCCTGGCCCCGCAGGAGAAGCTGATGCAGTACTTCCGCGTCTCGCTGATCGCGGCGGTGGTCATCACCGTGCCGGTGGCGCTGTATCAGATCTACGCCTTTGCAAAGCCGGGCCTGAAGCGGAGCGAGAGCTTCTTCTTCAAGCTGGTGCTGCTGCTCGGCCTGATGCTGTTCTGCATCGGCATCCTGTTCGCCTATAAGGTCACCCTGCCCTTTATGCTGAACTTCCTGGTCACTCTGGAAGGCACCGATTACATCACGGCGTCCATCAGCATCGAGAGCTACATCAACCTCTGCCTGACGATGTTCATCATCTTCGGTTGCGTCTTTGAGATGCCGCTGGTCACCATCATTCTGGCCAAGATGGGCATCGCAAACCCGGAGATCATGAAGAAGGGCCGCGGCGTTGCCATCGTGCTCATCTTCCTGGTCGCAGCCATCATCACCCCGCCGGACATCGTGTCCCAGTGCTTCGTGGCAGTGCCCATGTGCCTGCTGTACTTCGTCAGCATCTTCCTGAGCGGCATCTTCTACAAGCCCAGAACGGACGATGATGAGGACGACGAGGAAGAGGACGAACCCGACGAGGAATAAGCCTTCTGGCCTTTCATTGCAGCGAAAACGCGCTCTGCCTTGCGGCGGGGCGCGTTTTTTGCGCCCTGCGGCCCACAGAACACAGCCGCGCCCCGCACGAGACTGGAAAAATCCGAAAAAATGGCTCCCCATCTGCGGCAGAATATGTTATAATGGCAACAAGGTAAAACGATCAGCGGGCGACCGCTGCGGAAAAGGGGTAAATGAATCATGAAAGAATACGCATTTGGCATTGACCTGGGTGGCACCACCGCAAAGGTCGGTCTGTTCACCACGTCCGGCGCACTGCTGGAAAAGTGGGAGGTGCCCACCGACACCTCCAACGCTGGTGAGCACATCCTCGAAAATCTGGCCGATGCCATTCACGGCAAGATGACTGAGAAGGAGATCGCCGCAGAGCAGGTCGAGGGCGTGGGCATCGGTGTGCCCGGCCCGGTGCTGAACTCCAGCGTCGTGCCCATCGTCTGCGCCAACCTCGGCGGCTGGGGCGAGCGGAACGTTTCCGCCCAGCTGTCCGGCCTGCTGGACGGCCTGAAGGTCCTTGTCGGCAATGACGCCAACGTCGCCGCCCTGGGCGAGATCTGGATGGGCACTGCCAAGGGCTGCCGCAGCGCAGTCATGGTCACGCTGGGCACCGGTGTCGGCGGCGGCGTCATCGTCAACGGCAAGGTCATTGATGGTGCCCACGGCGCGGGCGGCGAGATCGGCCACATCACGGTCGATCCGCACGAGACGGCCGTCTGCGGCTGCGGCAAGCGCGGCTGTCTGGAGCAGTACTCCAGCGCCACCGGCGTCGTCCGCTGCATGAAGAAGCTGCTGGACGAGAACCCGGAGGTGGAGTGCGTCCTGCGCGGCACCGATTTTGCCGCCAAGGACGTCTTTGATGCCGCCCGCAATGGCGATGCGCTGGCCTCCCGCGAGGTCGAGGATATGTCCAACACGCTGGGCATGGCGCTGGCCAGCATCGCCTCCACTACCGACCCCGAAATGTTCCTCGTCGGCGGCGGCGTGGCCCGCGCAGGCGATGTCCTGTTCGACCCGCTGGTCAAGCACTTCAAGGAATACGCCTTCCGTTCCTGCCGCGAGACCCCCATCAAGGCCGCAAGCCTCGGCAATGACGCCGGCATCTATGGTGCCGTCCGTCTCATCGTGGGCGAATAAGCCGAACTTCTCCACAACAAAAAGCGAAGCCGTTGAATGCTCAGCGGCTTCGCTTTTTTCGTACAGGGATTTCGGGTTACAGCGTATCTTCTCCCGGCAGCTGGTTCCACAGGCGGTAGTAGACGCCGTGCTGTGCGAGCAGCTCATCGTGGGTGCCGGATTCCTCGATGCCGTCGGAACCGAGGACGAGGATGCGGTCGTAGTTCTTGATGGTGGTCAGGCGGTGGGCGATGGTCAGGGTGGTGCGGCCGTGGGCCAGCTTTTCAAGGCTCTGGCCCACCAGGATCTCGCTCTCGTTGTCCAGGGCGCTGGTGGCCTCGTCCAGGATCAGGATGGGCGGGTTCTTCAGGAAGACGCGGGCGATGGCGATGCGCTGTTTTTGGCCGCCGGAGAGCTTGACGCCGCGCTCACCGACGTAGGTGTCGAAGCCGTTCTTCAGGGCGAGGATGAACCGCTCGGCACCGGCCAGACGGGCCGCTTCGATGATCTCCTCGCGGGTGGCGCCGGGCTTGCCGTAGGCGATGTTGTCCGCCACCGAGCCGCTGAACAGATACACGTCCTGCTGGACGATGCCGATGTCCTCGCGCAGGCTCTTGAGGGTGATGTGCTGGATGTCCTGCCCGTCGATGAGGATGCGGCCGCCGGTCACATCGTAGAAGCGGGGGATAAGGTTGCACAGGGTCGTCTTGCCGCCGCCGGAGGGGCCGACCAGCGCCAGTCGCTCACCGGCTTTGATGTCAAGGCTGACGTGGTGCAGGACCTTGTTGTGGTCGTCCGGGTACTCGAAGCTGACATCCTCGAACCGGATGGCACCGGGGCCGGGCTGAAGGGGCTTGGCGTCGGGGGCGTCGTGGATGGGCACCGGGGTGTCCATGATCTCGGCAAAGCGCTCGATGCCGGTCATGCCGCGCTGGAACTGCTCGGCGAACTCGACGATGCGGCGGATGGTGGC
Source organism: Faecalibacterium sp. AF28-13AC (assembly GCF_003478405.1). NCBI lineage: Bacteria > Bacillati > Bacillota > Clostridia > Eubacteriales > Oscillospiraceae > Faecalibacterium > Faecalibacterium sp. AF28-13AC. The sequence continues at coordinate 73,889 of NZ_QUFG01000002.1, forward strand.
GATGAGGGTGGTGACGTAGAGCATATAGGCCACAAGGTCACCGGCGGTGATCCTGCCGTTGACCAGCGACAGACCGCCCGCCAGGATGACCACCAGATACATCAGGCCGTCGAACAGGCGAGTGGAGGTGTTGAAGGCAGCCATGGCGTAGTAGCCAAGGGTCTTGATCTGCTCAAAGTCTTTGTTGCCCTGCGCAAATTTTTCGCGCTCCTGATCCTCGGCGGCAAAGGCCTTGACGACGCCCTGCCCCAGCAGGCTGTCCTCGATGGTGGCGTTCAGCTCGCCGATCTGGACGCGCTGCTGGCGGAACCGGGCGCGGAGCTTTTGGTTCAGCTTGACCGAGACGACTCCCATCAAGGGCACACAGGCGAAGACCGCCAGCGTCAGCGGGATGCTGGCCCGGCAGAGGATGATGAAGGACGCCAGGATCTTGATGAAGGCGATGAAGAATTCCTCCGGGCAGTGGTGGGCGAACTCGGTCACATCGAACAGGTCGTTGGTGATGCGGCCCATGATGGTGCCGACCTTGGTGTTGTTGTAATAGGTGTGGTCGAGCAACAGCAGGTGGTCGAAGGCATCGCGACGCATGTCGGTCTCGATGTGGACGCCCATGATGTGGCCGATGCTGGACATGAAATACTGCGCCGCTCCATCAATGATGCGGAGCACGAAGTAGATGCCCGCCAGCTTGAGCACGATGCCGGCCGTCAGGGTGATGCCCACCCCCATGGCCGAGTTGGTGATGGCGCTCATGATCTTGGGCAGGATGATGTCGCACAGGGTGGTCAGCGCTGCGCAGAGCAGGTCAAAGAAGAGGACGCCCTTGTACTTGGCCAGATACGGCAGAAAGCGCCGGATGAGGGCGCGGCTGCTGGTGTGGTGTGCGGCGGGGTCCTGGGTGGATCGGATCTGTGTTTTTGGCATGGTTTCTCCTATTTTTGACCCTCTCAGGCAGCGCGCCAACGCTGACGGAGAGGGTCGTAATGTTACTTTTTACGATAATCCCGCTCGCCGTAAATGGCGGTGCCGATGCGGACAAGGGTGGCACCCTCGCGGATGGCGTTCTCGTAGTCGCCGCTCATGCCCATGGAGAGGGTCTCCATCTTCACGTTGGCATAGCCGCGCTCTCCGGCCTGCACGAACAGCTTGTGCACCGCTGCTAAATAAGCGCGGTTCCGGGCGTCGTCATCGTTGACGGGCGGGATGGCCATCAGGCCGCAGACTCGGATGTGCTCCTGTGCGGCGGCAGCTTCCAGCAGGGGCCAGAGCTGCTCCGGCGAAACGCCGGACTTTGACGCCTCACCGCCGATGTTCACTTCCAGCAGCACGTTCTGGACAAGGCCAGCCCTGGCGGCTTCCTTCTCGATGGCGGCAAGCAGATGCTCACTGTCCACGCTCTGGATGAGGCTGGCGCGGCCCAGCACTTTTTTGATCTTATTGGTCTGCAAATGGCCGATGAAGTGGCTCGGCTTGCCGCAGTAGGCCCCGGCGTCAAAGTTTGCGCAAAGCTCCTGCACATGGTTTTCGCCAAACACGTCAATGGGCAGGGCGGCACTGGCCGCCACGGTTTCCGCTGTGCGGGTCTTGCAGGCAGCGCAGAGCTGCACCTCGGCGGGGTCGCGCCCGGCCTCGCGGGCCGCAGCGGCCATGGTCTCCCGGATGGCGGCAACGGCCTCCCGCATCTCTTCCAGCGTTTTTTCAGCCATACAACTCAGTCCTCCTCCGTATATCTGGCGCGCTCGCCGCCGATGAGCTTCGGGCGGGTGCGGGCGCAAAGAATGTTCGCTTCGCCGATCCGGGAAAGGTTCAGCCGCACCGGCACGGCCACCCGGCGCAGGTGCATCCCGATGAGGGTGCCGCCGATGTCGATGCCCGCATGGGCGCGGATCTCCTCCACTGCGATGGGGTCCTGGAACTGCTTCCAGCAGGTGGTGGCCCAGCTGCCGCCTGCGTGGGGGCGGGGCACGACGCAGACTTCCTCCCAGCCGTATTTTTCGGCGGCTTCCCGCTCGATGATGAGGGCGCGGTTCAGGTGCTCGCAGCACTGCGCGGCCAGCCAGATGCCGTTTTCGGCCAGCACCGGCGCGATGCCGGCATAGACGGCCTGTGCGGCCTCCAGGCTGCTGTCCTTACCGATGTGGCCGCCGACGATCTCGCTGGACGAGCAGCCCACCACAAAGACATCGCCTTTGCGCAGCCCGGCCTGCGCCAGAAGTTCGGTCACGGCCTGCCGTGCCTCGGTTTCAATCTGCTGTTTGAATGCTTCCGTCATATGGATTCACCTCATATCTACCCTTGCGCGCAGGGCCCGCCGCCTCTTGGCATGGTGGGCCTGCGCGTTTTGTAAAAGACCGGCCCGGCCCGCAAAGCGGGACGGAGAGGGTTTACACCCTGACCCAGTGCAGTTTTGTTTCCCCGGAAATAGCCAGATAGACCCGGCTGCCCACCGGGCAGAGCGCCGTGGTGCTGCCGGAGCTGCCGCCGGGGATCGTCCGCTGCCAGCTGCCGCTGGCGGGTGCGACCGCCTCGGCGCGGATGTTGCTGGCCGAGAGGGAGAACAGCCCCTCCTGCATCGTCTGGCTCAGCCGCAGGGCCATGCCCCGCAGCAGAGTGCGCCCGGCGTGGTCTTCCAGCCAGCCGGACCGGGCCCAGCGGTAGCTGATGTAGAGTGTGCCGTCCGCATCCAGCGCCAGGGCACCGGGGTAGCCGGGCAGGCCGTACAGATGGGTCGAGCAGCCTTTGCCCCCGGCCGTCCGGTCACGGGCGGCGGTGTCCACCGCCCAGACGCAGCGGTTCCCCAGGTCGGAGACATAGAGCGTCTCCGCTGCCTCATCCAGCGCAAGGCCGGAGGCTCCGGCGATGCCGGTCAGGACAGTCTCCACCGTGCGGGCGGCGGGGTCGTAGACGTAGACGCTTCCGGTGCCGGTGTGGGCGGTCAGTTCGGTGCGCAGGGCGCTCTCCACACCGTGCCGGGCGCGGGCGGCGGCAAGGTCGGTGAAGTAGACCGCGCCGTCCGATGCGGCAGCCACTGCCGTGGGGCAGGAGAGGGCGCGGCCGTCGATCTGGCTCACGGTGAGTTCCACCGTCACGCCCCACTGGTCGCTGTTCACCCGGTAGAGCCGCCCGCCCTCCGATTCCAACGTCGTCATCCAAATGGTGCCGTCCGGTGCAAAGGCGAAATCGGTGATCTCGCCTGCCGTCGTCAGCACTTCGGTCCGACCGGTGCCGTCCGGCTGCATCCGCAGCAGGCAGCCATTCTTGCCGGATTTGGCGGCGGCGTAGAGCCAGCCGTTGTTCTCCCGCAGGGCGGAGATCTCCGAGTAGGGGGCCAGTTCCAGAACGCCGCCTTCGGCGGCGGGCTGCGCCCCCGTCTCCTGTCGGACGTCCGGGGCGGTGTAGGGCGTGGGCGCGGCCTCGATGGGCCGCAGCACCAGCCCCCAGATGAGGGCCACCGCAGCGCAGAGCACAAAGACGATGCTCAGCTTCTGGAACCGCTGCAGCACCTCTTCCCGCTCGGCGGCGCGCTGGGCCTCCTGCGCTGCCCGGCGGCGGGCCGCTGCGGCGCTGGTCTTCTGGGCGCGGCGCATCCAGCGGTCCACCCAGAGCGCTGCACTGGGGCCGACGGTCAGCGATGCGATGAGCAGGATGAGCAGCAATTCAACAAGTCCGATCCGCATGGAGGACTCCCTTCCTCTGGTCAAAAACAGATGGGTATTCGTATCGTTTCAGTATAGCACAACTGTGCCGGAAAGTGCAAGCGCGCCCCGGCGGGGCAAACAAAAAGCAAGCGGCCTGGAACAGAGCCGCTTGCGGGAGGGTTCAGGTGCGCCATTTTTTCCGCCGCGCACCCAGAGCGCGGCGGAGCGGACGGTAGTACCGGTAATAGAACTTTGCGCCGAGGAGCGGCTCCATCACCTCTTCGTCGAACCGCATGGCCCGACTCTTCTCCTTCCAGCTGGAATGGTAATGGTGGATGGAGTAGGTATTGGGGGTGATGTCGCAGGTGGAACCGGCATAGGCCACCGGGCAGAAATACTCCACCGGAAAGACTTCCATCTCTGGGGTGGACTGGCGGGTGCCGTCGGCCCGGATGCCGAACCGGGCAAAGATGGGAAGATTTCGTTTCGGGCAGGGGGTCAGGTCGCAGCTGCCGTCCGGCAGCAGGAAGGGCAGGCTGTCGTAATCATCCAGCAGGGCTTTTACCACCGGGCTGCGGGCCTCGGCCCCGAAGCCAAGGCCGGTGGCGACCTCGTTGTTGTGCTGGAAGCCGAAGAAGGCCGGATACGCCAGCAGGTCGTCCAGCGGGCGGAGCAGCTCGACGTCGGTGTCCATGTAGATGCCGCCCTGTTCGTACAGGATCTTCAGGCGGGCATAGTCGGCCACAAAGGCCCAGCGGCGGGCATCGTAGGCCTGCCGGGTGTAAAGTGACTGGGAAACGTCGAAGTTCTGCTCGTTCCACTCGATGATCTCATAGTCCGGGCAGTATTTTTTCCAGCTGCGGATGCAGTTCTGGATGTTTTTGGGTTTGGGCGCGCCGCCAAACCAGCAGTAGTGGAGAACTTTCGGGATGCTCATAAACAAAACCTCCGGCTCAGGATCGGATGCTGCTGCGCAGAGCGCGGAGCTTGCGCAGCAGGTCGTGGTCAAACAGGAAGGCAGCGCCCGCGAAAGCAGCGCCGATCCAGATCATATGCAGCAGGGCCACGCCGATGACGCCCGGCAGGCTGAGTTCCGGGCGGCTCTGGATGCCCACGATGCGCAGGATGAGGGCCATCAGGCCCAGATCACAGACCCATTTCAGGGCGGGGCGGGCCATGCGCTGGTGCAGGATGTTCCGGTAGGTGTAGCGGAAGATGAGCACCGTGCGGCAGAGCAGCGCGGCCAGAGTGCCGAACAGGCAGCCGTAGATGCCGAAGAACTGGATGCCAAAGAGGGTGATGGTCAGATTGATGGCCATTTCGACCAGCGCATGCCAGCGGGTCTGCTGGAACGCGCCTTCAAACTGAACGGCCTGGTGGTAGATGCTTTTGCCGCTCTCCAGTACGGCCTTGAGGGCGAAGAGCAGCAGCAGGAAGGCGTCGATGTAGTTGGTGTCCTGAATGCCGCTGGTGTAGATGCGGATGACCGGCAGCAGAAAAGCCGCCGTCATGGTGTAGCAGAACGCGACAAAGGCCAGATACAGCGTCTCGCACAGGTCGAACAGGCCAAGGAACCGCTCCCGGTCGGTGTGGAAGATCTGGCCCATCCGGAACGAGATGCTGTTGAGGAACAGGTTCATCACGAAGATGATCTGGACGAAGAACATGTTGTAGATGCTGTAGACGCTGACGAGCTGGAAATTGCAGAAGTAGGACAGCAGCACCATGTCCGTGTTGTTGAAGATAACGCCGGACAGCTGGTGCATCAGCACCGAGTTCTTCTGGGCGACGGCGGAGTAATCCGGTTTGGCGTGGTGGTCGATCCAGGGGTAGTTCTTGTGGGTGTACCACAGGATGACCGGGATGGGCAGCATGGAGCACAGGCAGTACAGCAGCTGCATGGCCAGAAGGTTCTGGGTGAGCATCAGCACCAGCACCTTGCCGATGCCGGAGATCAGGTTGGTGGCAGTTTCCAGGTTGCTGAGCACATAGCGGCGGCCGTCCACATCCATCAGCAGGCGGTACTTGGCCTGCACAAAAAAGCTGGTGACGGAGGGCAGGCCGTACAGGATGGTGTACAGTAAAACGACGCCGCGCGGCAGGGTGAAGTGCACCACCATGGGGTACACGATGCCGATGGCCACCACGATGAGGGCATACAGTGTGCCGGTGCGGCGGTAATAGTGGTCGGTGGCGGCCAGGATCTCGCTCACAGTCTGGTGTTCTTCCATCGCCACCGGGCGGTAGAGCGCCTGGATGGTGGCCAGACCGACCCCGGCTTCGAGCAGGTAGAGGTAGGCGAACAGCTGCTTGATGGTGTTCAGCTCGCCGTTGACGCCGGAACCGTAATAGGTCAGATAGAGCCGGGGCATGAGAAAGCCCAGCAGGATGGTCACAAACTGGCAGAACAGGCCGGTGAGCATGTTCCGTTCCACGCGGGAAAGGTTCTTGAATTTCATAGAAACTCCAACGCCTCCGGGAAGGCATACATTTTTCATTCTGTTTTTTACTATAAAGGGTGCGGCCCGCCTTGTCAAGAAATCCGGACGAAAAAACGAACGATCTGCGCGTTTTCACGGCAGGGACGGAAATTCGGTTGGATTGCACCGGCCAGCCGTGGTATACTGAATGTGTTCGGGTTTTCCAAAGCATTCACCCAAACTTCACAGAAATTTCCAAACTTCGCGGTATGATAACCTCAGAATACCAGACACTTTTGAGTGAGGAGGGAGCCATAGATGGCAAAAATTCTGATCGTTGATGATGAACCCCGCATCCGGGAACTGATCCGGGAGCATCTGCAATATGCGGGCTATGTCTGCGAGGAGGCAGGCGACGGCTCGGCGGCGCTTTCGCTGCTGAGCGGCGGCGGATACGATCTGGTGATCCTGGATGTGATGATGCCGTTCATGGACGGCATGACCTGCCTGCGGGAGATGCGCACCCGCCACATCAACACGCCAGTCATCATCCTGACCGCACGCGGCGAGGAATACGATAAACTGGCGGGCCTGGAAGGCGGCGCGGACGACTATGTGGTCAAGCCCTTCTCCCCGCGCGAGCTGGTGGCCCGTGTCCGGGCCGTGCTCAACCGCACCATGCCCCGGAGCGAGGCTTCCGACGGCACCATGACCTTCGGCGACCTGACCATCGACACGGCCAGCCACACCGTCCGCGTGGCGGGCGAAGAAGTGAGCCTGACGCCCAAGGAGTTCGACCTGCTGGTCTTCCTGGCATCGAACAAGGGCATCGCCCTCAGCCGCGAAAAGATCTTGCAGAAGGTGTGGAACTACGATTACTTCGGCGAGGACCGCACCGTGGACACCCACGTCAAGATGCTGCGCGGCCACCTGGGCAAGTGCCGGGGCTACATCGCCACGGTCTGGGGCATCGGCTACAAGTTCGACCCCGATGCGGCACGATAAAACGGAGGAGCGCAGTTGATGCGGCAACTGGGAAAAAAGCGGCGTTCCATCGGTATCCGCGGGCAGATGATGTGGTTCTTGTGCCTGATCTGCCTGCTGCTGCTGGGGTTGTTCTGGTTCCTGAGCACCCAGCTGCTGGAGCCGCTGTACACCAAACACATCCAGAAGCAGCTGACGGCAGAGGCCGAGATGATCGTGGCCGAGATGGACGACGCCATCGCAAAGGGGGAGATCCTCTCGTACTGGGCGTTCGGCGGCATCAAGGTGACGAACGACGACTTCTTCAGCCAGCTGGGCAGCGACATCTATTCCAACGGGGAACTGAGCAGCTTTTGTGTGGACATTTCGGACGCAACGCTCCGCACCATTAAAAAATACGAGAACCTCTCCTATTGCAGCCTGCACCAGAAGTCGTTCCCCGATACGCTGGATGACGACATCGCTTATTCCACCGCCCGGCAGGTGCGGCAGTACTGCCGCGAGAACGGGGCCTTCGCCCGTGTGCTCCCGGCGGCCAAGCCGTCGGCCTACAATCAGCTGGTCGTGGGCCGGATGACCGCCGATGGGGCCTATACGGTGCTGGTGAGCACCACCCTGATGCACGTGTCCGAGGCGGGCGAGGTGATGAGTACCGTGCTGCCGCTGGCGGCGGCGCTCATCTTTGCCTTCTCGATGAGCGCGGCGTGGATGTTCAGCGAGTGGTTCACAAAGCCGCTGCGTCAGCTCTCCGGTGCGGCGCGGCAGGTGGCCCAGGGCGATTATGCCGTCCATGTGGAAACGGGCCGGAACGATGAGCTTGGCGACCTGGCCGAGGATTTCAACCACATGGCGAAGGAAGTCCAGCGGGCCTCCCAGATGCAGCGGGACCTGCTGGCCAATGTCTCCCACGACCTGCGCACCCCGCTCACCCTCATCAAGGGCTACGCCGAGACAGTGCGCGACATCACCGGCGACGACAAGGCCCACCGCGACGAGCAGATGAACATCATCGTGGACGAGGCCGACCGCCTGACGGCTCTGGTCTCCAGCGTCATGGAACTGAGCAAGGTGACGAGCGGCGCGGAAAAATGCGAGAAAGTCCATTTCGATATGGGTCAGCTCTGCGACGAGGTCAGCGAACGGTACGACGCCGTCTGTGCCCAGAACGGCTGGCAGCTGAAACTGGAGCTGCCGGACGAGGAACTGCCCGTCTACGCCGACCCCAACATGATGCAGCGGGCGCTGCACAACCTGCTGGGCAACGCGATGCACCACATGGGAGCGGACGGCATCTTCGTGCTGCGGGCCGCACCATCTGCCGAGGGCGTCCGGGTCGAGGTCGAGGATCACGGCCCCGGCATCGCTGCGGAGGATCTGCCCTATATCTTTGACCGCTACTACCGCTCCCGCTCCGATGCGGGCAAGCAGGGCACGGGCCTGGGCCTGTCCATCACAAAAGCCATTTTCCAGCAGCACGGCTTCCGCTTCGGTGTGCAGAGCACCGTGGGCAAAGGAACGACGTTCTGGTTCATCATGACTTCAGAGTAACAAAAAAATCCTGCGCGAAAGCGCAGGATTTTTTGTTACGAGTCGGCAGAACGGTAGATGCCCAGGCTGTTGTCCGGGTCGGGCATCTTGACACGGGAGGCGCGGTCGTTGACCTGGACCAGCATCCAGCCCATGAGGGCCAGAACGGCCAGAATGATGAGCCATTTGACGGCGTTGGGGAGCTTTTTCATCGTGACGTTCCTTTTTTCTTAAACTTCCGGGCGGCAGCGCTTCCGGGCGCGGGCCAGCAGCGCGGCCGCATCGGCAGCGGAAGGTTCGTTCACCCAGGCCGGGCGGGGCGCAGCCCCTGCGCCGGAACTGCCCTTCTCCGCAAAGGAGGCAAGGCCGGTGTCGGTGCGGTCGTTCCAGGGCGAGAAGCCGTCGGGGGCGATGTGGGCACCGAGGCGGCAGTCCAGCACGGTGGTCTTGCCGGTGGGGCGCCAGGGCCGGCCCAGATAGACTGTCCCGGCCGGGCAGTCCGAGACGAGATCGCAGTCCCAGAAGACAAAGCCCAGCCCATCCGCCGGGCCGGACGGTGCCGTGACGAAGCTGCGGGGGATGTGGTTGTTCACGGTGCGCAGAGTGCACTGCTCGAACAGGGCGTCTGCCCCGCCGAAGATGAAGTCGATGTCGCCCGCGATCTCACAGTTCTGGTAATACTGCGCGGAGGCCCGCCGGGGCGCAAAGGTGCGGGGGCCGAGGAAGCCGTCCTTCTCCCGCTCTTTTTCGGGCAGCGGGGCGCAGAACAGGGTGTCCTGATTGCCCAGCAGCTTCACCCGGCGGAACACGGCCCGTGCGCTGTCCACATAGGCTGCGATGGCCTGCCCCACCAGACTGCCCGGCCCGGCATCGTTGGCGATGGTCAGGTCTTCCACGGTGAGGCTCTCCCCGCTGAAGAAGGCCGTGTAGCTGCGGAAGGTGTGGGTGGGCCGCCCATCCGGGTGGGGCAGCTTGCCGCCGTCGGCCCAGACGAGGATGGTCTGGTCGGCACCGGCACCCCGCAGGGTGATGCAGCGTTTTTCGCAGACCAGCTTTTCCCGGTAGACGCCGGGCCCGATGACGATCTCGGCTTCCAGTTCATAAGGTACGGCCAGCACAGCCTCGGACACCGAAGCGTAATCGCCGCTTCCGTCCTGCGCAACGGTAAGGTGCAGCATAGAAAGGGACCTCCCACAAAAAAGATAGTATTATTATAGTCCCTATTTGTGAATAAATCAACGCCCGCAGGCTTCCAGCCGGAGCACGGCTGCGGTGATGTCGTCGGGGCGGCCGGTCGCCTCGGCGCGGGCGCGGGCCGTTTCCACCAGCGTTTTGGCCAGCACTTCGGGCGGGTCGGCTGCGGCAGCAGAGAGCTCCAGCTGCTTGAGCACCCAGCCGGTGCCGTCCACGAGCAGGCCGTCCGACACCAGCACGGCGTAATCGCCCGCCGCCAGATGCACCACCCGGCTCTGCCCGTTCACCCCGCCCAGGATGCCGATGGGCAGGCTGGCATCCCCCACAGGCCGTGCCCGCCCGCCGTGGACCAGAAAACCCGGTGCGGCCCCGGCCTTGAACAGCCGTGCTGTGCCGGTATAGAGGTCCACGCTGATGAGATCGAGGGTCGCGCCGCTCTCCTCATCGCTCTTGAGGGCCAGTGCCACATTGACCAGCCGTGCGGCCAGCTCGGCGGTGAAGCCTGCCTTGAGCAGGCGGGCCGTCAATTCTGCGGCCAGGTTGCCGTCCACAGCGGCCGGGCGTCCGGTGCCCATGCCGTCGCAGAGGATCATCTGCGCGGCAGTGGGGCTGCAGAACTGCTGGACCGCATCGCCGGAGATGCTGCCCCGCGCGGCGCTCCCGGCAGACCCGAAGACGGCCCGCAGAGCGGGCTTTTCGCAGAAGAGCAGGGTCGTCATCCCCTTGCAGGAGAGCACCTGGGGCGGGTCGAAGGTGCGGCGGCAGAGCCGCCCGACCTCCTGTGCCAGTGCGGCCAGCTCCGGGGCAGAGAACCGGGTGCGGGGCAGGGTGACAGCGGCCCGCGTCCGGCCCAGGTCGTCCAGCGTGACGGCAGATTCCAGCGGCGGGGTGCCGAGGCTGGCAAAAAAGTCGGCCACCCGCCCGGATTTATAGGGCTCCGGTGTGCCGGGGCGGCCCAGCTGTTCGCTCAGCACCCCCAGCGCGTCGGCCACAGCGCTGTACTGCTCGGTCAGGGCTGTGCGCATGGCCTCGGCGTGGACGCGGGTCTCCTTCCGGCTGCGGTAGAGCGCAAAGGCTTTGTTCACCGCTGCGCAGAGCGCCGCCGGGTGGATGCAGCGCCCCAGCTGGGCTGGGAGGTCGCCGGTCTCCAGATGGCCGTTCCGTTCCAGAATGGGCCGCAGGGCGTTCATGCCGTCCAGCGTCGCGGTGTATTCCTGCTTCCAGCAGCTCTCCCGCCGCCCGCAGTTGAAGCAGAGCGCATCATGGGCGTTGTCGATGACCCAGCGGAAGGTCTCGCACCGGTGGGGCAGGGCATCGTAGACCTCGTTGACGGTCTCTGCGAGGGAGGACAGGCTTTCAGCCACCGCTTCCAGCCGGGTGGCCGCGGCCGAAAAGCGGGGCCGCTCCTCCGGTGCGTCCGGTTCGTCTGCGGGCACCGGGGCCAGCCAGCCGCCGGGCAGCAGCGCGGCCAGCCCCAGCCCCGCCCCGGCGCTGAAGGCAAAGCCAAAGGCACTGCCGGGCGGCTGGACGCAGAGCACCCCTGTCACACAGCCGCCCGCATAGGCGGCAAACGCTTCCACCCGGCGTCCGGGGGCCAGCAGAGCAGCCGCTGCACTGGCGCAGGAGAGCCCGGCCGCCGCCGGGCCGAGGGAGGCATCTGCCCCGCAGAGGGCCGCACCCAGCACGGCACAGCAGGCAAGGGCGGCTTTCCCCTGGCCCCGGCAGCAGAGGGCGGCTTCCAGTGCCGCGCAGAACACGACGCCAAGGCAGACCGGCCCCAGTGCGACCCCGCCCAGGGCCGCAGCGGCAGCGGCCCCGACGAGCAGCATCCCCGCGCCGGGCGTTTCGGGCGGGAACCGCCGCAGGGCAAAGCCCAGCGCCCCCGCCAGCAGAGCATCTGCCCCGCAGGTGAGCAGCAGGTCTACCCCGCCGCCGGTGGGGCCGAAGGCAAAGCAGACGGCTCCCAGCCCCAGGGCTCCGCAGCTCGCCAGCAGGGCGGGCCGGAACCGACCCGGCCAGAGCCACCGTGCCGCCACAGCGGCCCCGATGGCGCAGAGCAGACAGATGCTGTCCAGCGACAGCGCCCCGAACCCATGGAGCAGCAGCCCCAGCACTGCCCCGGCCGCACAGGCAGCGAAGCAGTCCTCCGCAAAGCCGAGCGTCAGCCCCAGCCCGAAGGGGATGAGTGCCCCATACAGCACCGCCCAGCCGCCGAGCAGCCCGGCCAGAAAAGCCGAACTCTGCCGCAGGGCCGGGCGGACAGCTGCGCGCGGCAGCAGCGCCGCTGCAAAAGGATGGAGGGTATCCTGCCTGAGAAGATCGTGCATAAAAAAATCCCCGCTTTCCGGCGGGGATCGTTTGTGTTGTTCTGTTTCCCGCGCCTTGTGCATATACTGTAGCGCGGCCGTCGGGCGGTTTTTGGGAGGGTGAAGCGAAGCGGCATCCTTTTGCTAAAACCAAGAAAAAAGCCCTGCGGCGTACAAAAACTGCAGAGCTTTTTGGAAATTTTAGAAGATTCAGCCGTTCAGCTTCTCGATGGCGGCTTTCACGCGGGCAAGGGTCGTCTCGCGGCCCATTATGCAGGCGAGGTCGGTGCCGCCGCCTGGGGTGCGCTGTCTGCCGGACAGGGCGATGCCCAGCGGGTAGAGCAGCCAGCCGTTCTTCTTGCCCAGCTCTTCGGCCTTGGCCTTGCAGGCATCAAAGACGGCGTCGCGGTCGGAGAAGTCCAGAGCTGCATCACTCAGCACGGGCAGCAGTGCTTCCAGCGCTTCCTTTGCGGACTCCGGGGTGGTCTTCTGCTTCTTGTTGGTGTACAGGCTCACGTCGTACTCCGGCATCGCATCGAAGAAGTCCAGCTGCGCGGGGATCTCGCCCAGCACCTCGCAGCGGGGCTGCAGGTTGGCGCAGAGCAGCTTCTTGTCAATGGGGGTGTGGACGGCCTGGTCAATCCAGGGCTCCGCCGCAGCCAGGAATGCGTCCGGGCTCAGGCGGCGGATATACTCCGCGTTGATGGCCCGCAGCTTGAGCGGATCGAAGATGGCCGGAGACTTGGAGATGCCGTCCGGGCTCCAGACCTTGCGCAGCTCGTCGAGGGAGAAGATCTCCTGCTCGGCGTATTCGCCTCTGGGGCTCCAGCCCAGCAGGCAGATATAGTTCAGGATGGCAGCGCTCAGGTAGCCCTTGGCGCGCAGATCCTGATAGCTTGCATCGCCGTTGCGCTTGGACAGCTTGTTCTGGGCGTCCTTCATGACCGGCGGGCAGTGGATATAGGTGGGGATCTCCCAGCCGAATGCCTGGTACAGCAGGTTGTATTTGGGGGTGGAAGACAGGTACTCGCTGCCGCGGATGACATGGGTGATGCCCATCAGGTGGTCGTCCACGACGTTGGCGAAGTTGTAGGTGGGCATCCCGTCGGTCTTGATGAGGATCTGGTCATCCATCTCGCTGTTCTCGACCTCGATGTGGCCGTAGACCACATCATCGAAGCCGGTGATGCCGGTGCGGGGGATCTTCTGGCGGATCACATAAGGCTCTCCGGCGGCCAGACGCTTCTGGACCTCCTCTTCGGGCAGGTCGCGGCAGCAGCCGTCGTAGTGGGTCATCTCGCCGTTGGCGCGCTGCTCAGCGTGCAGCGCTTCCAGGCGCTCCTCGGTGCAGAAGCAGTAATATGCCTTGCCCTCGGCGACCAGCTGTTCGGCATACTGTTTGAACATCCCCATCCGCTCGCTCTGGACATAGGGGCCGACCGGGCCGCCGATGTCCGGGCCTTCGTCCCAGTTCAGCCCGGCCTCGCGCAGGGTGTTGTAAATGACGTCCACAGCGCCTTCCACATAGCGGCCCTGGTCCGTGTCCTCGATGCGGAGGATGAAGGTGCCGTCCTCGTGCTTGGCCATCAGGTAGGTGTACAGCGCGGTGCGCAGGTTGCCAACGTGCATATAGCCGGTGGGCGAGGGGGCAAAACGGGTGCGGACTTTATTGCTCGGCATAAAAAACGCTCCTTATCTATATCGGCAAATAAATTTGTGAATTGCTACCCTTTAGTTTAACTGTTCAGCGCGATTTTGTCAACGAGGAGACGCGAAGAACGGCCGGAAGGGGGCGTTCTCTCCCGGAAACGACCAAAATCGTCGAATCTGCCCAATTTTCGGAGAAAAACTTTGGAGCGAAACGCTGCCGAAACGATTGACAAACGGCGCAGAAAACGGTCAAATAAAAACGACACATTTCAACACATTCAGGCGGAGGTAGAAACGATGAAACAAAAATCGTTCGATGCAGTGCGGCAAAAGAGCAGGACGCTTGCGGTGCTGCTCTGTCTGGCCGTTCTGCTGCTGACCGGCTGCGGTGGAGGCGGGGCAGCTGCACCGGAACCGCCCGCGTCTGCTCCGGCGGCGGGCAGAACGGACGAGGATACGGCTTCTTCTCCGGCGGCACCCGCGCCTTCGGAACCGGAATCGGTGTCCAGTTCGACGGCCGTGTCTGAGTCGGAAGCTCAATCGCCGCAGGAACCGGAGGTGGAAGACTTTCTCCGCTGTGAGCCGATGGACTACACCAGCGTATCGGCGGTCTGCTCCGGGCAGGAGGGCACCCTTATCGTGGTCAAAGTCCGCGTGGAAAATACGACGGAACAGGTCGTCCATGCGTTCAACACCAGCGCATCGCTTGGGAACGTGACGGTGGACAACGCAGTGGACGGCATGTCTGCGGACCGGGTCGCTGCGGGCAAGGCCGCAGAACATCTGACGGCGGTGCTCCGGACGACGCAGGAGACCGTGGTGAAAAAGCCGGTCATTGCAGCCCTGGAAAGCGCAGCCGAAGCCCTGCAGCCGGGGCAGAGCGCGGTGGCGTATGGGTATGTATTCCTCCCGGCCAGCGAAGGCAGCTGGATACGGGCGGATTTTCTGTGGAAGGAGCAGGCCATCGGCAGCCTGACGCCGAAGAAGAAGCCGCAGGCCCCTGCGGAGTCGGCTGCGCCGTCGGGCAGTACCGCCGCTTCGGCACCGTCCGCACAGCCGGAGCCGCCGGCCAGCTCTGAGCGCCCGGCCGCGTCGGAACGCCCTGCCGTCTCGGAGCCGCCCGCAGCTTCGCCGCCCACGGCATCGCCGGGCAGCCCGGCCGGGTCCGAACCATCCTCGCAGCCGGAGACGTCAGCGGGGTCCGAACACCCCGCTGCATCCGAGGCACCGGCCTCGCCGCCTGCATCCAGCGCACCGTCGGCCCCGGAAACGCCGGCAGCGTCCGGGACGCCTGCTTCGTCAGAAGTGCAGGAGCCGGATACGTTCGCGGCGTTCCCGGAGTTTACTGTGCTGGGGCAGACCCTGACGCCGTCCAGTTTCTGTGTGCACTTCCGGGTGAAGAACCACACAAAGGAGACGCTGGACCTGGAAAATACCGCCGCACAGTTTACGGACGCTGCGGATGGGACGTTCCGGGAAGACCGGCTTTACCAGAACGGCACAAAGAGCCGCTGGATCGGTTCGCTCTGTTATCTGACGAACGGAGCGCAGACGGACGAATATCCATGCTACGTCGTCACGTCGGCCCGGAGCACCGTGCTGAAGCCGGGGGCCTCGGCGGAGATCTGGGTCTACGGGCACCTGTCGGATACGGAGAAGGTGTCTCTGGTCGCCGTGTCGTTCTCTGTCTGCTGCGGCGGCAAAACGTGCCCCATCCCGGACGAAGATGCCCTGTTTCTGGTGCCGGGACGGAACGGCTCGAAGCGTGAGACGAGCAGCAAAAAATCTTAAAAAAATCCCAAGAACCGGAACTTTTCGCCCGGAGGCGGACTGCCTTCGGGCGTTTTTGTGCCCATTCCAGAAACATCCGGGAAGTTTTTGTCGAAAAGGACCGCAAGCGTTGACGAAGCAGGAAGTATTTTGTATACTAATGAAGCACTGGAACAATTTTCCTATCACCGGATTTATGGCCGGGCAGCGTGGCCCGGAAAAATGAGGAAAATACGAGAAGCAGTGCGAATTAGAAAAAGGAGAAGCACAAAATGAAAAGTACAGGAATCGTTCGCGGGATCGATGCGCTGGGGCGGATCGTTCTGCCCAAGGAGCTGCGTACCAGCATGAAGCTGGAAACGGATGCAAAGCTCGAAATCTTCGTTGATGGAGACGCCATCGTCCTCAAAAAGTACCGCCCGAAGGGAAGCTGCGACTTCTGCGGGACCGTCGATGAGCGGGCCGTGCAGTTCGCAGGCTACTGCATCTGCTCCGCCTGCCGGAAGAAGATCGGTGCCCTCTGAGCACGGGCCGCAAAAAGGAGAAGACGCTATGAGCCAGATGATCGAGTTTACGCTGCCGTCGAGTGCACCGGGGCGGATGCTTCATGCGTTCCGCTGTGTGCCGGAGGGCGAAGTGCGCGCCATCGTACAGCTCTCGCACGGGATGGTGGAGTTCATCGACCGCTACAAACCGCTGGCCGAGTACCTCGCCGCACGGGGCATCCTCGTGACCGGAAACGACCATCTGGGCCATGGCGGGTCCATCCGGACCAGGGCCGACTACGGCTATTTTGCCGAGCCGGACGGCAACCGGGCAGTGCTGGATGACCTCCACGCCATGACGGTTCTGACGAAAAAGCTCTACCCCGGTGTGCCGTATTTCCTGCTGGGCCACAGCATGGGCTCGTTCTATGCACGGCAGTATCTGTGCGAGTGGGGCAGTGAGCTGGACGGTGCCATCATCCTGGGGACCGGTTTCCAGCCGAAAGCGCTGGTCGCGTTTGCCCGCACGGTCTGCCGGGTGCTGGCGGTCTTTTTCGGCTGGCAGCATCGCAGCAGGCTGGTGGCGGAGCTTTCGTTCCTGGGCTACAACAAGGGGCTGGAGGGCCGCACCACCCACGACTGGCTCAACCGCGACCCTGCCGAGGTGGACAAGTACCTCGCCGATGAGCGGTGCACCTTCACGTTTACGCTGAATGCCTATTACAGCATGTTCACGGGCATCCTGCGGCTGTACGACCCGGCCTTTCTAGCCCGGATGCCGAAAGACCTGCCGGTGCTCTTCCTGGCCGGTGATGCCGACCCGGTGGGCGAGCGCAGTGCGGGCGTCCGGCGGGCCGTGCAGAGCATGAAGGATGCCGGGATGCGGGACGTGCAGGTCAAGTTCTACCCCGGTGCCCGGCACGAGCTTCTGGTGGAGACGAACCGGGCCGAAGTTTTTGCCGACATCGGCGATTTTGTGGAACGGCACCTTCCCTGAGCGGCATTGCCGTGGAATCGGGATGGGTGTTCGGAAGATGAAAAAAGACACCTCATGGCGAGGTGTCTTTTTTCATAGGGTGATGGTGGGCCAGGCAGGACTTGAACCCGCGACCAAGCGGTTATGAGCCGCCAGCTCTGACCAGCTGAGCTACTGGCCCGCAGAGGCACCCGGCGAAAAAGCAGGGTGTAACAGATAGTATAGCAAAAAAACGCGAAAATGAAAAGCGTTTTCGGACAAAATTATTTTGTGCGGTGGGCCTGGAGCTTTTGCATCATAAAGGTGTCCAGCATTTCCTGCGGGAAAAGCGGCTCTTTGTAGCCGAAGGATTCCCGGATGAAGATGAGGGTCACGATGGTCTGACGGCCGGGGTCGAGGCGGAGGGTGTAGAGGGTATCCAGCGGCTGCTGGGTGGGCTGATGGAGCGTGAGGTGGAGCAGGAAGCCGCCGTCGTTCTCGCGGCGGCACTCGTAAGCGAACTCGTCGGTTTCGCTGTGGAGGTCGAGCCGGTCGAAGCACTCGTCCAGCGGCAGGTCGGTGCGGAACTCGCTCAGGCCGGCGGGGCCGTACTGGCTGCGGCGGGTGTTCTCGCGCCGGGTGAGCAGCACAACGATGACGCCCAGCGCCACCGCCAGCAGGATGATGGAAATGACAGCGTTCATGGAGCCCTCCTGAATGGTTTTTTGATCAGAGTTTTCCTTATTGTAACACAACCCGCAGGAAATTGTGTTATAATATTGGAAAAATTCTAAAATTTGCGGTCGCCCATGCCGTCTCATGGGCGGGGAGGCTCACAATGAAACTGAAATTCACCCACAAGACCTGGTACTTTTTCCTGCTGTGTGCAGCGGCGGCATCCATGCTGAACGGCTTTGCCGTGCTGGGCGGGATGGACTTCTCCTTCTTGGAGATGGCGGCATTCTGCATCACCGGCATCACCCTGCTGTTCCTGGCGGCGGAAAAAGGCAGCCCGGCCAAAGACAAGCGCAATTACTTCGGCCTCTTCGTGGTGCTGATGCTCAGCTACATGGGCCGCGGCTGGGCGGCATACATCTGCTCGGCGCTGGTCTGGCCCGGCCTGCTGGGCTACGAATACCAGAAGGGCAGACCCATTCAGCGGCAGCTGCAGCTGGTGGGCGCGGCAGAGGTGCTCCACCTGCTCTTTGTTCTGCTGACGGTCTACGGCGGCATGGCGGGCCTGAGCTTCTGGGCGAACCTGCTCTGGGTGCTGCTGGCCTGCGCCCGCGGCTGGGCCGCACTGAGCCTGTATAAGATGCAGGAGGACGCATGAGCCCGCAGCGGCGCGCACCGCGCAGGAAGAAAAAGATCGGCCGCCGACGGTTCCTGGCGGGGCTGGGCTGTGCCGCCGGAGCGTATTTTCTGTACCGTTCTGTCCGGAACGTAGAAAAAACAGACCCGCCCGCAGTGCTGCAACCGGATGAGACGCCGAACCCGGCCCTGCCATCCGGTGAGTGGCGGGCGGTCTGGGTGAGCTATCTGGAATGGGCGCGGATGGACTTTTCGTCCGAGGCAGCGTTCCGGGCAGACATCGCCGCGCTGATGGACAACTGCGCCGCTCTGGGGCTGAACACCGTCCTCGCGCAGGTGCGGCCCTTCGGGGATGCGCTGTACGAGAGCAGCCTGTTCCCGTGGAGCCATCTCTGCACCGGCGCGCAGGGGCAGGCACCCGGCTTCGACCCGCTGGATGTGCTCATCACCGAGGCACACGCGCGGGGGCTTTCGCTGGAAGCCTGGATCAACCCATACCGGCTGAAAAGCTCTGCGGCCATGCCGCCCAGCATCGGGGAGACGAATCTGATGCACACCCATCCGGAGTGGTGCTGTACGGTGGGCGAGGGGGTCTACCTGAATCCGGCCATCCCGGAGGCCGCCGCGTATGTGGTGCAGGGGGTGGCCGAGCTTGTGGAGCGCTACGCCGTGGACGGCATCCACCTCGACGATTATTTTTATCCCACGACCGAAGCCTCCCTCGACGCGGCGCAGTTCGCGGCCAGCGGTGAGAAGGATCTGGCATCCTGGCGGCAGCAGAACGTGACGAGCCTGGTCAAGGCTGCACACGATGCCGTGAAGGCAGCAGACCCGACCCTGCGGTTCGGCGTCAGTCCGCAGGGGAATCCGGAGAACGATCTTGCCACCCAGTACAGCGACATCTACACCTGGCTGACGGCCAGCGGGGCCGACGCCGTGGTGGATTACCTCTGCCCGCAGGTGTACTGGGGCTATGGATACCAGCTGCAATCGGGCAGCACCCGCTTTGCCTTTGAGAACATCGTGCCGGAGTGGCTGGGCATGGCCCGCGCCGGGGATGTGGCGCTGTATTTCGGGCTGGGGGCCTACCGCATCGGCGTGGGTGACGGCGGGGCCAACGCCGACAGTACGAGCCAGTGGGCCACCGGTTCCGCGCTGGCCCGGCAGACGGCCGATCTGCGCAGCCGGGGCGCGCAGGGCTGGGCGCTCTACCGGTACGATTCGCTCTTCGGCCCGGCCCGGAACGACCTTGCCGCCGCCGAATGCGCGGCCCTGACGGCACAGAATGGGGAAACGCGCTGAAGTGTCTTGTATGCAGGAAAAAAATGCGGTATACTATACCCGTATCATGCCTTGCAAAAGTACACTTTTCTGCGATTTTTGAGGATAAAAAACCATGAAGAAAACAAAACGGATCTTTGTCTTTGCGCTGGCGCTGCTTCTGGCTGCGCTGATGCTCACCGGCTGCAAAAGCACACTGACGTCCATCGCCCACAAGCTGACCGGCGCGTCGGACGAGGTACAGGAGGAGGACACCACCCAGTGGGCGGCCCCCAGCAGCGACCCGCTGATGATCGAGGGCATCGCCGACACCTCCGCCAAATACGCCACGGCTGTGGCCAACGGCTCGCTGAACATCGTCTTCAACGGCATCTGGAGCCGCCAGACCGACTATTTCACCGCGCCGAACGGGCTGCTCTCCGTCTACGGCTGCGGCACGGCGGAGGGTGTGCAGAAGTTCAAGATCTCGCTGTGGAAGAAGGTCGATGGCGGCGCACAGTATGTGGACAACACCACCTACTACTTCGTCACCGACGGCCAGAACTACCACTGCGACATCGGCGATCTGGACCCCAACGCCAGCTATCGGCTGACCATCTCCTATGATTCGAGCAAGTATTACCTCTACGGACTGCTCAAGGTGGAGGGGATCGGCGGATGAATGCACAGACCCGGCATTCCCTGATGCTGATGCTCTGCGCCCTGATCTGGGGCACGGCCTTTGTGGCCCAGAGCGCAGGCTCCGGCATGGGGGCCTATTCCTTTCTGGCCGGGCGGAGCTGGCTGGCCGTGCTGGTGCTCCTGCCCACCGTTTACGCCTTTGACGCCCTTCGCCGCCGCCGGGGCGAACCCACCGGCAGGCCGCAGACCGCTGCCGACCGCAAAACGCTGGGAACAGCGGGCTTTATCTGCGGCACCTTTCTGTTTGCGGCCAGCGCGGCCCAGCAGATCGGCATTACGCTGAACCCTTCCACGGCCAAGGCCGCGTTCCTGACGGCGATGTACGTCGTGATGGTGCCGGTGTTCGGGCTGTTCGTGGGGCGGCGGGGCAGTGCCCGGCTCTGGCTGAGCATGGTCATCGCCGTGGGCGGGCTGTATCTGCTCTGCATGAAGAACGGCTTTGGCGGCATCGAACCCAGCGACTGGGTCCTGCTCAGCTGCGCCGTGCTCTTCAGCTTCCAGATCATGTCCATCGACCACTTCTCCCCGCTGGTGGACGGCGTCCGGCTGAGCCTGGTGCAGTTCGTTGTGGTGGCGGTGGAGAGCACCGCCGCCGCCCTCCTGTTTGAGACGCCCACCCTCGCCGAGTTCGGCACCAACTGGCTGCCCATCGTCTACTGCGGTGTGCTGTCCAGCGGCGTCGGCTATACGCTGCAGATTCTGGGGCAGAAAGAGCTGAACCCCGCCGTCGCAAGCCTCATCATGTGTCTGGAAAGCGTGTTCAGCGCTCTGGGCGGCTGGCTCATCCTGCACCAGAACCTCTCGGTGCGGGAGGCCTCCGGCTGTGTGCTCATCTTTGCAGCGGTGGTGCTGGCCCAGCTGCCGGTGGAGGAGTGGCGGAAATGCCGAAACGCAAGCCGGAAGTGACCCTGCGCACGGCGGGCGGCATCCTCTACAAGGCCACCCGCCGGAAGGTGAAGAACCTGAACATCCGGGTGCATCCGGACGGCACCGTGGCCGTCAGCATCCCGTTCCACTCCTCGTGGGAGGAGGCCGACCGCTTTGTGCTACGGCATCGGGACTGGGTGCAGGAGGCGCAGAGGGACCTGGCCGACCGCGAGGCCCGCACCTACTGGCGGCCCCTGCCCGAAAAGGACGTGGCGCTGGCCCACTTTGCGGTCATGAGCGACAAGGTCTACCCGGCCTTTGCCGAGGTGCTGGGCGGGCAGAAGCCCATCCTGAAGGTGCGGAGCATGACGAGCCGCTGGGGCGTCTGCACACCGGGCAAGCGGCAGATCACGCTGGCATTGGAGCTTTACAACATGCCCGAAGCGGCACAGATCTATGTGGTAGTACATGAGTACTGCCACTTTCTTGTGCCGGACCACAGCCCGAAGTTTTGGGCGGAAGTGGAAAAGATCCTCCCGGACTGGAAGGCCCGGCGGGAGCTGCTGAAATAACCCTCGCAGTTTCGTATTCGTGGAGGGGGAACGTATCAGAGAATCGCCCTGCGGGCTCCAGAACAAGCGGGCCCTGCTCACAGGGGCGGATAGTACAGGAGTTGAAAAACGTGGCAAACGAAAAAAGCTCCGGCGGCGACAAGTATTCCAAGCTGGCCGGAAATACCATCATTTTTGCGATCTCAAGTTTTTCGTCGAAGCTGCTGACCCTGCTGGTCCAGCCGTTTCTGACCTATGCCATGGCGGAGATCTCCGACCTTGGCCTTTCGAAGATCCTGAGCCAATACGCCAATCTGCTCATCCCGTTCGTGTCGATGGGCATGTCCAACGCCATCATCCGGTTCGGCCTGGACAAGGGCAACAGCGAAAAGCAGGTGTTCACCAACGGCCTGCTGACCATCCTGGGCGGTTTCGGCATCCTGGTGCTCTGCTGGCCCATCGCGCAGTTTTTGCCCGATATGGCACAGTACGGCCTGCTCATCTACCTCTATGTCCTCATGAGCTGCCTGCGCACCCTGTGCACCCAGTTCGTGCGCAGCCGCCAGTGGAACAAGCTGGTGGCCGTGGACGGTGTGCTCTGTACGGTGGCGACCATGGCGTTCTACGCGCTGTATCTGGTGGGGTTCCACTGGGGGGCCAACGGCTACCTGCTGGCCATCATCAGCGGCGACCTGGTCAGTGTGCTCTTCCTCTGCCTGACCGGAAAGCTCTGGAACTTTGTGGAGCTGAAGGGCCTGAACAAAGACCTGTGGAAGCAGATGCTCCGCTTCTCGCTGCCCATGATCCCGGCCCAGATCAGCTTCTGGGTCATCAATGCGTCGGACCTGTTCTTCGTGCGTGAGATGTGCAGCGGGCTGGACGGCCACAGCGGCGACGCCTGGAGCGGCCTGCTCTCCACCGGCTACTTCCTGCCCACCATCCTCACCACGCTGGGCCTCATCTTCTACGATGCCTGGCAGCTCTCCGCCGTGACGGAAGAGGACGGGCGCGCCCGGTTCTTCACCAAGATCTTCCGCACCTATTCCAGTGTGCTGTTCTGCTGCGCGGCGGGCATCATCTGGCTCTGCCGCCCGGTCATGCACATCATGAAGGCAAACTATTATTACGCCTGGCACTTTGTGCCTTTCCTGACGCTGGCATCCACCTGCAGCTGCTACAACCAGTTTTTGAACAGTGTCTATGTCGTCAACAAGAAATCCAGCCACAGCCTGTGGACCATGCTCTCCGGTGCAGTGAGCAACTGCATCATGAACTACTTCTTCATCAAGTGGTGGGGCCCCATCGGCGCGACGTATGCGTCCTTCCTGGGATTGGGCCTGGTGTTCACTCTCCGTGCGCTGGATGCCCATCACATGATCGGGATGTCCATCCATCCGGTGCGGGTGGCGGTCAACTTCGGCGCGTTGGCGGCGGAAGCCTTCGTCTTGCTGGCGGATGTCCCGCTCTACGGCCTGTGGACCGGGCTCATCACCGCAGCGGTCATCCTGTACAACTTTGCAGGGGTCTGGGCCATGGCCCGCATGCTGCTGCCCAAGCTCTTCGGCCGCCGCGGCCGGGCGTTCGTGAACACCGTGGATGGCTGGGCCGGTCATCGCAAGTGACCGCCGGTAAAAAAGCATAAAACAAAGGCGTCTGCATCGACCGGGTGCAGACGCCTTTGTTCGTTTCAGGGAATGGTCAGTTCGAGCTTGCGGCCGCGATCTTCCGGGCCGGGAGCTTCCCCATGGCGGAGCTGTCCAGGCTGTGCTCCATGGAGGCACCATAGGCAGCCAGCGCATCCTGCAGCTCGTCGCTCTTCATGTCGGCCAGGACCTGTGCGCGGACATCGTCCAGCGCTGCCCCGTCCAGCGGGTCGAGACGGACGGCCAGCATCATGGAGAGGGAGGAATACTGCACGGCGGCGGCCTGACCGAAGGACAGGCTGCGGATGGTGTCGGCAGAGCCTTCGGTGGAGAACGCCGAGTCGAGGGTGCTGCTGCTCAGCAGCTCGGTCTGCAGGGAAGCGGTGTCGTCGGTGGGGACGGTGGAGTCCAGCACGGCGTAAATGCCGCTCAGGGCCGCAGAGGACACCTCATGGAAGGCGGTGAACTGGCGGACCGCATCTGCCGGAGCGGAGGCGTTGTAGCTGTCCGCAGCAGCCTGTGCCAGGCGGAGCATCGTGTCCTTCTGGTCGTCATCGGCGAAGGCGTAGGTGCTGGAATTGTAGAGCGGGATGCTGTAATAGGCCAGCTTGTACATCTTGTTCTCCAGATGGCTGGTCAGGTCGGCGTCGGAAACCGGGGTCTCACCGTTGGTGCCGTACACGAGGTCGAGCAGGTCGGTGCTCTTGAGCAGGATGCGCTCAAAGCGCTGCAGCGTCTCCAGACCGATGCCGTTGGCCTTGTAGGTGTCGCCATACTGGTCCATCAGCTGGGATGCGTAGCTGTCGGCCTGGGCCTCCTCGGCTTCGGTCAGCTGGCCGCCCAGCTCGTCGAAGCGGGCCTCGACGGCGGCGTACAGCTCCAGATTCTCCTGGGTCTTCTGGGCGACATAGTCGCTGACGGCTGCGGTCTCGCCGGAGTCCGCGTCGGTGGTGATGGTCTCCTTCAGGAAGCTCTTGACGTTGGTGGAATCCTGGTCAGAGGAAGCGAGCTTTGCGGCGGACTGGTAGGCGTTGTACTGCGCCAGCAGATAGAGGCCGGAGGAGATCTCCACATTGCCGATGGAACCGACCGTGTCCGGCGTGGAAAGGACGCAGCCAGCCAGACCGAAGGCCAGTGCCGCCGCGCAGAGAAGGGCAAGAAGTTTGTGTTTCATAAAAGTGTACTCCTGATGTGTTGTGTTACGACCTCTCCGGCATCGCGGAGGGGGTTATTTTGTTCCTAAAATCTCGGCCATCGCCTTGAGGATGCTTTGCAGCAGGTCCAGCGGCTTTTCGTCGGGCTGCAAGGTGACGGAAAGATAGGGTTTGCTGCCGGCACCGGCGGTGACGCGGCCGTTGAAGGCCACGAGCAGGCCGCGGATCATCGGGACATCCAGTGTCTCGACCTGCAGGACGAGGGTGTCCTTTTTCTGGGTGACTTCGTACACGCCCACGGCGGTGGCCTGCACCCGGACCAGCGAGACGTTGACCAGGTCGCTGACCGAGGGCGGCGGGTCGCCGTAGCGGTCGATGAGTTCATCCAGCACGTCGGCGGCGTCTTCGGGGGTCTGGATGGCCGCGATGCGCTTGTAGGCTTCGATGCGGCCGGGGCCGTCGGCGATGTAGGATTCGGGGATGTAGGCGTCCACCCGCAGGTCCACAAGGCACTCGCTCTTGTCGCGCTGGATGGGCTCGCCCTTGGCCTGTGCGATGGCCTGCCCCAGCATCTTCACGTACAGGTCGTAGCCGACGGCCTCCATGTGGCCGTGCTGGCTGTGGCCCAGCAGACTGCCCGCGCCGCGGATCTGCAGATCGCGCATGGCGATGCGGAAGCCGGAGCCGAAGGCCGTGAACTCCCGGATGGCGGACAGCCGCTTCTGCGCGATGTCGGAGAGGGTCTTGTCCCGCCGGAAGGTGAAGTAGGCATAGGCTTTGCGGCCGCTGCGGCCCACGCGGCCCCGGATCTGGTACAGCTGGGCCAGACCCATCCGGTCGGCGTCTTCGATGATGAGGGTGTTGCAGTTGCGCACGTCGATGCCGGTCTCGATGAGGGTGGTGCAGACGAGGATGTCGATCTCGCCGTTGAGCAGGTGCTGCCAGACGGGGTTCAGCTCCTCCTCGGTCATCTTGCCGTGGGCGATGCCGACGCGGGCACCGGGCACCATCTGGCTGACGTGGGCGGCGGTGGACTCGATGTTGTCCACCCGGTTGTGCAGGTAGTAGACCTGCCCGCCGCGCGCAAGCTCTTTCTTCATGGCTTCGGCCAGGATGACGTCGTTGTATTCGAGGACGAAGGTCTCCACGGGCTGGCGCTCGATGGGCGGCTGCTCGATGGTGGACAGGTCCCGGATGCCGCTCATGGCCATGTTCAGGGTACGGGGGATGGGGGTGGCCGACAGGGTCAGCATGTCCACCCCGATGAAGTTCTCCTTGAGCTTTTCCTTGTGCTTGACGCCGAACCGCTGCTCCTCGTCGATGATGACAAGGCCCAGGTCATGGAAGCGGACGTCTTTGGACAGCAGGCGGTGGGTGCCCACCACGATGTCCACGCTGCCTGCCTGCAGGCCGCGCAGGGTCTCCTTCTGCTGCTTGGCGGTGCGGAAGCGGGAGAGCATCCCGACCTTGACCGGGAATGCCTCCATGCGGGAGAGGATCGTGTTGTAGTGCTGCCAGGCCAGCAGGGTGGTGGGGGCCAGGATAGCGCACTGCTTTCCGCCCATGACGCACTTGAACGCGGCCCGCAGGGCCACTTCGGTCTTGCCGACGCCCACGTCGCCGCAGAGCAGGCGGTCCATCGGGTAGCTGCGCTCCATGTCCTTTTTGATCTCGGAGGTGGCGTTGAGCTGGTCGTCGGTCTCATCGTACTCGAAGCGGGCCTCAAAATCGCTTTGCCAGTCGCCGTCCGGCGGGAAGGCATAGCCGGGGGCCTGCCGCCGCCGGGCATACAGCTCGATCAGCTCCTGCGCCATCTCCTCGGTGGCCTTTTTGACTTTGGCGCGGGTGCGCTGCCACTCGGTGCCGCCGAGCTTGGCCAGCTTGACCTTTTCCTCGTCGCCGGGGGCGGTGTAACGGCTCAGCAGGTCCAGCTGGGTGACGGGCACATACAGCACATCCGAGCCGGAATACTGGATCTTCAGATAATCCTTGATGGCACCCTGCACTTCCAGCCGCTGGATGCCCGCATACATGCCGATGCCGTGGCTCTGGTGGACCACATAGTCGCCGGGCTTGATGTCCGACAGGCTGGACAGGGCGTTCTTGTTCTTTTTGCGTTTTTTGGCCTCGGCGGCTTCGTCCAGACCATGCCGCCGGGACGAGATGACCGCCATCCGGGCGAACGGGAAGGTGCACCCGGCGGTCAGGTGGCCGGGCAGCACCTGCACCAGCCCTTTGGCGGGGCGGACGTCCCGGCTCATGCTGACGGAGTAGCCCTTGTCGGCCAGATCGCGGGTCAGGGCCGCTACGCCCTTGGGCGTACCGGCAAAGAGGGTGACGGCATAGCCCTGGGCGATGAGCGGGTCGAGATCCTCCCGCAGGGAGGCCAGGTCGCCGCCCCAGTTGGGGGCCGCAAAGGCCTCTGCGTTGATGAGGTCTTTCAGCTGGAACTCGTTCATCCCGCGCAGGAAGTTCTCACACAGCAGGGTGCTCTGCTTCTGCGCCGCGAAAACGAGGTCGTCCATGGTCTGGTACAGCACATCCAGGCCGGGGCAGAGCACGCCCTCTTCGAGCAGGCCGGTCAGCTCTTCGCCGCGCCGGAACTCGGTGGCCTTCTGGGCGTCCCGGATGCCGCCCACCTCGTCCAGCACGAAGAGGGGAGAATCGAGGTGGTCCAGCAGGGTGGCCGGGGCGGGATACCGCAGGCCGTAGTATTTGTCCATGGCTTCGGGCATCAGGCCGGAGTCCAGCTGAGACAGGTCGGCCTCCATGGCCTTTTCCAGCGCCGTGCGGTGTTTGCCGCGCGCCTTTTTCTGGGCTGCGCGCAGGGCCTCGGCGGTGTCGGCGGTGCTGCCGAACAGCACTTCGCGGGCGGGGGAGAGATAGATCTTTTCCAGCGAGCCGTCCCGCCGCTGGGTCAGCAGGTCAAAGGAGGCCAGCGAGTCGATCTCGTCGTCCCAGTACTCGATGCGGGCAGGCTGGTGCATGTCGGGCGCATAGATGTCCACGATGTCGCCGCGCACACTGAACTGGCCGGGGCCGTCCACCTGGCTGCGGCGGACGTAGCCGGCGGAGAAGAGCCGCTCCACCAGCGCCTCGCGGTTGTAGACCATGCCGGGCTTGAGGGTGAGGGTGTTCTTCTGGAACTCCGCGCGGGGGACAGTGTATTGCAGCAGGGCCTCTGCCGGGACGCAGACGGCGTTCAGCCGCCCGCCGGCCAGTGCACCCAGCACCGACAGCCGCCGGTACTCGTACTCGCGGCCGGCACCCTCCACCGGGCGGAGCATGAAGTCGCGGGGCGGGAAGACCGCCGCCGTCAGGCCCAGCGCCTTGAGGTCATCGGCGAAGTGGGTGGCCTCGGCCTCGCCGGGCGTCACGATGCAGAGCACCCGGCCCAGGTCTTTTTGCAGGGCTGCGTACAGCAGGGCGCGGCCCGCCGGGGGCAGGCCGAACAGCGCCGCCGGGCCGGGCGTGGCAAGGCTTGCAGAAATCTTCTGGTACTCTGCCGTATGCTTCAGCAGGGATTCGTACATCGTGGACCTCCTCTCGGTTACAGCATCCGGTTACCCGTTGTAGCGGCTCTGTGCCAGCCCAAGCTTGCCGTCCATGATGAGCCTGGCGGCCGCTTCCAGGTCGGGATAGCGGTCGGTCATGGCCTTGACGTCGTCGGGCGGGAACTTGCCCAGCACCCAGTCGGCCAGATCGTAGTCGGGGCGAGGCTTGGCACCCACACCGATGCGGATGCGGGGAAAGCTCTCGCCGCCCAGCCGGGCGATGATGCTCTTCAGGCCGTTGTGGCCGCCTGCCGAGCCGGAGGGCCGGATGCGCAGCTTGCCGGGGGCCTGGGTGATGTCGTCGCACAGGACGATGACGTGGTCGGCCGGGATCTTGAAGAAGCCGGCCAGTGGGGCGATGGAGTCGCCCGAAAGGTTCATGTAGGTCAGGGGCTTGAGCAGCACGATCTTGTGGCCGTCCACCTCGCCCTGGCCCCACAGGCCCTGGAATTTGGTTTTGCTGACCGCGATGCCCCACTTGCCCGCCAGATGGTCCAGCGCGGCAAAACCGGCATTGTGGCGGGTGCCGTCGTACTTGGACTCCGGGTTGCCCAGACCGGCGATCAGCCAGATGTCATTTGCATTCATAGATGATTTGCCTTTTCCTGTTTTATTTTTGCTCTGAAAGCAAGTTCTTAGTATAACATACGTGCGCGTAAAAAGATATACATTTTGAATCGAAAAGCTGCACGGTGCGCAAAAAAGGCTGCGGGGAACTCCTTCCGTCATCGCCTGCGCGATGCCACCTCCCTCTGGGAGGGAGGTTTTGGCCCCCTCTCCGAGGGGGCTGGCACGGCAATGCCGTGCCTGGGGGAGTTCTTCGCAGCCCGATGAAGGTGAGCAGGGGCTTACTTGCCCTGCTCATCCTCCAGCTTCTTCTTTTTGGCGATGTAGGCTTCCATCTTGGGGGCGGCCCAGCCTTCGAGGTTGGTCTGGCGGTCACGCGCGATGCCGAGGGCCTGCGCGGGCACATCCTTGGTGATGGTGCTGCCTGCGGCGGTGTAGGCACCGTCGCCGACCTTGACCGGAGCCACAAGGTTGGTGTTGCAGCCGATGAAGCAGTAGTCACCGATCGTGGTGCGGAACTTGTCCTTGCCGTCGTAGTTGCAGGTGACGGTGCCGCAGCCGAAGTTGCAGTACTTGCCCACATCGCTGTCGCCGATGTAGGTCAGGTGGCTGACCGTGTTGCCGCGGGCGAAGCTGGAGTTCTTGGTCTCCACATAGGCGCCCAGATGGACGCCGTAGTCGGTGACGGTGTTCACCCGCACATGGGTGAAGGGGCCGATGTTGTTGTGGGGGCCCAGATGGGAGCCGTAGACCTGGCTGGCGTTGACGGTGGTGCCTTCGTCCACGGTGCTGTCTTCGATGAGGCTGTTCGGGCCGATGACACAGCCCGCGCCGATGACGGTCTTGCCGCGCAGGATGGTGCCGGACAGGATGGTGGCACCAGGCGCGATGACGACGCCCTCGTCGATCTCTACAGTGCGGCTCTCGATGTTCACGCCGTTGGCGATGTGGTACAGCAGGATATCCTCCCGCTTTGCCTCAGCGGCGGCCAGCCTGGCGCGGGCGGCCTCACGTGCAGGATTGGAACTGGATTCCATGAATGATCCCTCCTTGGAACTGGATCGAAATTGATTGGGGGAGAGGAGAAATTGCGGCAGATCCCCGGAGGGCTGTCCGCAACAAAGCTCATTGGATAGAAAGATGTATCCAACAGGCGGAAAAATGGCTCCATATAACAAAAACCTCTCGAAATCTTTCCCATTCTATATTACTCAAAAACTCAGTAAAATGCAAGGGATTGCACAAAAATTATCAAACAAATTCGGTGTTTTGCATGGTGGCAAGGAAGTGATTTTCTGGTATAATAATTGAGCATTCACATGACAATGTTCATCGTATCAGTAATTGTGAGCAAACGATGAGACCGCCGGGACATCTGGACCGGGGGCCACGATTGGGAGGTAAACAACGCATGAGCAAAAAGTATCTGTACTACTTCAGCGAGGGCAACGACGCCTTCGGTGGCGACAAAGTCACCATGAAGAACACGCTGGGCGGCAAGGGTGCCGGCCTGGCTGAGATGACCGCAGCCGGTATGCCGGTGCCGCAGGGCTTCACCATCACCACCGAGGCCTGCACCCAGTACTACGCCGACGGCCGCCAGATCAACGACGAGATCACCGCTGACATCTTCGAGCACGTCAAGGGCCTGGAGAAGATCACCGGCAAGACCTTTGGCGACAACACCAACCCCCTGCTGGTCTCCGTCCGCTCCGGTGCACGTCAGTCCATGCCCGGCATGATGGACACCATCCTGAACCTGGGCCTGAACGATGAGGCTGTTGAGGGTCTGGCCAAGAAGACCAACAACGCCCGCTTTGCATACGACTGCTACCGCCGCTTCGTGCAGATGTTCGCAGACGTCGTCATGATGGTCCCGAAGAGCCTGTTCGAAGTCGAGATCGATAAGATGAAGGAAGCCAAGGGCGTCAAGAACGACGTGGACCTGACGGCAGACGACCTGAAGGAACTGGTCGGCATCTTCAAGAAGATCTATGAGGAGAACGAGGGCAAGCCGTTCCCCCAGGATCCCCGCGATCAGTTGATCGAGGCTGTCAAGGCTGTCTTCCGCAGCTGGGACAACCCCCGTGCAAACGTGTACCGCAAGATGAACGAGATCCCCTACGAGTGGGGCACTGCGGTCAACGTGCAGCAGATGGCATTCGGTAACTCCGGCGACCGTTCCGGCACCGGCGTCGCATTCACCCGTGACCCCGCCACCGGCGCGAAGAAGCTGATGGGCGAGTACCTGATCAATGCACAGGGCGAGGACGTCGTCGCAGGCGTGCGCACTCCTTCTCCCATCAGCCACCTGAAGGATCAGATGCCTGAGGTGTACGATCAGTTCGTTGAGATCGCGACCCGTCTGGAGAACTACTTCCGCGACATGCAGGATATGGAGTTCACCATCGAGGACGGCCACCTGTACATGCTGCAGACCCGCAACGGCAAGCGCACCGCGCAGGCTGCTCTGCAGATCGCATGCGACCTGGTGGACGAGGGCATGATCACCGAGCAGGAGGCTGTCCTGCGCGTGGAGCCCAAGCAGCTGGATACCCTGCTGCATCCCCAGTTCGACGCCGCTGCTCTGAAGGCAGCTGAGGTCGTCGGCAAGGGCCTGGCAGCTTCTCCCGGTTCCGCCTGCGGCCAGATCGTCTTCACTGCGGAAGAGGCAGAGGAGAAGGTTAAGTCCGGCGAGATGAAGAAGGTCGTTCTGGTCCGTCTGGAGACCTCTCCCGAAGACATCGTCGGTATGCAGGTCTCTCAGGGCATCCTGACGGTCCGCGGCGGCATGACCAGCCACGCAGCTGTTGTTGCCCGCGGCATGGGCACCTGCTGCGTCTCCGGCTGCGGCAATGACAACGACGTGAAGATCGATGAAGAGGCAAAGACCTTCGAGATCAACGGCCACAAGTTCGTCGAGGGCGACTGGATCTCCATCGACGGCTCCACCGGCAACATCTACGGCGAGCAGGTCGCGACCGTCGCCGCTACCGGCAACAAGAACTTCAACCGCTTCATGGGCTGGGCAGACGCTGCACGTCAGCTGCTGGTCATGACCAATGCGGATAACCCCCGTGACGCACAGCAGGCCGTTGACCTGGGTGCTGAGGGCATCGGCCTGTGCCGTACCGAGCACATGTTCTTCGCAGAAGACCGCATCAAGGCCGTCCGTGAGATGATCTGCGCACGTACCGTGGAAGAGCGCGAAGCCGCTCTGGCCAAGGTCGAGCCGTTCCAGCAGGGCGACTTCGAGGCGATGTACCGCATCATGGGTGAGCGCCCGATGACCATCCGTTATCTGGACCCGCCTCTGCACGAGTTCCTGCCCAGCAAGGACGAGGACATCAAGGAGCTGGCCGCCGATATGGGCATGACCTTCGATGACCTGAAGAACGTCGTTGCTTCCCTGCACGAGTTCAACCCCATGATGGGCCACCGTGGCTGCCGTCTGGCTGTCACCTACCCGGAGATCGCAGCCATGCAGACCCGCGCTGTCATCAAGGCAGCTCTGAACGTCTCGGCTGAGACCGGTTTCGTGATCACCCCGCACATCATGATCCCGCTGGTCGGCGAGGTCAAGGAGCTGAAGTTCGTCAAGGACGTCGTCGTCAAGGTCGCAGACGAGCTGATCGCTGCTGCTGGTGTTGACATGAAGTACCAGGTCGGTACCATGATCGAGATTCCGCGCGCTGCTCTGACCGCAGGCGAGATTGCCAAGGAAGCTGAGTTCTTCAGCTTCGGCACCAACGACCTGACCCAGATGACCTTCGGCTTCAGCCGTGATGACGCTGCCAAGTTCCTGGGTGCTTACTACGAGAACAAGATCTACGAGAGCGATCCGTTCCAGCACCTGGATCAGATCGGCGTCGGCAAGCTGGTCAAGATGGCTGCACACGACGGCCGCGAGACCCGCCCCGACCTGGGCCTGGGCATCTGCGGCGAGCACGGCGGCGACCCCACGAGCGTCGAGTTCTGCCACAACGTTGGCCTCGACTACGTCAGCTGCTCTCCCTTCCGTGTGCCGATCGCACGTCTGGCCGCTGCGCAGGCTGCCATCAAGAACCCCCGCAAGTAATTGCGTGAGGGCCTGAACCGACACAAATAACGCAAACGAACCGCCCCGGTTTCCACAGCAGGAAGCCGGGGCGGTTTTTTATACCAAAAAAGAAATCGTTTTTTGTGGCTTTGATGAATTTGCGCAGAGCCGTTGACAGCAGAAGGGCAGAAGCGTATCTTTGGAACAGAAGATGGAACCGGGCTATGAATAGCAGGTTTCTCTACCTTGCAAGGACACTTTCGTTTTGATGAGGCACGACCCGGTGCGCCGTTTTTTCATTTGCGGAGATAAAATACAAAAAGTACTGATTATGGGATACATGATCTGTTATGCTTGGTACATGGAAGGCACACACACCGGAAAAGGAACAGAAATGCGATGGATGTTGAATAAAACAAGGTTTTTGGTTGGTAAAACGGACCCGGAGAATACCAGCCTGTGGCTGCCGCTCTGGATGCACCTGTGGGATACGGCGGGCATCATGGAGCGGCTGGTCCGGCAGTGGCTCCCGGAAAGCGTAAAACGGGCCATGGGCATGCGCGAGGAAGCGTTGCGCGCGCATGCCCGGTTTCTGGGCGGAATACACGATATAGGCAAGGCTACGGTAGCCTTTCAGGCAAATATCCTGCGCACCCTGCCGGAGGCGCGGCAGCGGCTGGAAACATTGACGCCGCTGGACTGTCCTGAACAGAACCGCCGGGAGTCGCCGCATGCCAGGGCGGGCGAGGCGATCCTGCTGTGGGATGATTGTCCCGGAGGGATCGCCTCCATTGTGGGGGCACACCACGGCAAGCCACAGAGCTGCGCGGCGGTCGATGATCAGTTAGAGGGGTGGGAGAGCAACTACTACCCCAAGGGACAGAAAAAGGTCTGGCAGGGTTTCTGGGTAGAGCTGCTCATGACTGTTTTGCAGGACTGCGGCTTTGACGACACAGCGGAGCTGGAAAATCTGGACCCGCAGGAGGAAGTGCTTCTGACCGGACTTCTGATTATGGCAGACTGGATTGCCAGCAATACGGAATACTTTCCCCTGATCCCGGTAGAGGAGTTGGGCAGTATGAAGGATTACCCGGCGCGGGTGGACAGGGCGTGGAAAAAGCTGGCGCTGCCCTTCCCGTGGGAGGCACAGCCGGGCATTGCAGACCCGCAGGAGTTTGCGGTGCGGTTCGGCTTTGCGCCCAATGCGGTGCAGAGGGCTGTTCTGGAGGCTGTGGATACCGCAGCGGAACCGGGCATCCTGATCCTGGAAGCACAGATGGGCGTGGGCAAAACCGAGGCGGCGCTGGCCGCTGCGGAAATCATGGCCAACCGGTTCGGGCTGGGCGGTGTCTTTTTCGGGCTGCCCACACAGGCTACGGCAAACGGCATCTTTCCTCGGCTGCTTGGCTGGGCAGACACGCAGTCTGAGGAGACGCTGCCGCAGGCTATAAAGCTGGCGCACGGCATGGCGGAACTGAACGAGAGCTATCTGCGGCTGCAGGGGCGCGGGGTGCAATTGGAGGAGGACGCGCAGGAAGAGCATCAGGTGCAGGTACACCAGTGGTTTCGGGGAAACAAGCAGGCACTGCTGGCAAACTTTGTGATTGGTACAGTGGATCAGCTGCTGCTGGCAGCACTTGCCCAGAAGCACGTTATGCTGCGGCATCTGGGGCTTGCGGGCAAGGTAGTCATTATTGACGAGTGCCATGCCTACGATACCTACATGAACTGCTATCTGGACCGCGCACTGGAATGGCTGGGCTGGTACAAGGTGCCGGTCATCCTGCTGTCAGCCACCCTGCCCGCCCGGCGGCGCACAGAGCTGGTCGAGGCCTACCAGAAGAAAAAGGCTGCCCCGGACGCCCCGTGGAAAACCAGCTGCGGCTATCCGCTGCTGACATGGACGAATGGCGCAGAGGTAAAGCAGATGGCCATCCCATCGGATGCACCCGGTCGAACGGTGCAGATCACTACGCTCACAGAGCCGGAGCTGCCCGCGCTGCTGCGCCGGAAACTGGCAGAGGGCGGCTGCGCGGGGGTGATCGTAAATACGGTCAAAAGAGCGCAGAAGATCGCGCAGCTGCTGCGGGAAAGCCTGCCGGACAAAGAGGTGCAGCTGTTCCATGCGCAGTTCCTGATGCCGGACCGCGCAGCGCGGGAAGAGCAGCTGATGGAACGCATCGGCAAGGGCTCTTCACCGGAGCGCCGGAACGACCTGATCGTGGTGGGTACACAAGTAATGGAGCAGTCGCTGGATATTGATCTGGATGTTCTTGTTACAGAGCTTTGCCCCATGGATCTGCTGTTGCAGCGCATCGGACGGCTGCACCGCCACCGCCGCAGCCGCCCCGCCCCTTTGCAGCAGGCCTGCTGCGCGGTGCTGGACACCGGGGAGGATGCCTTTGACGCGGGCAGCGAGGCAGTATATGGACAGTGGCTGCTCTGGCGTACCCGGAAGTTTCTACCCCGGAGCATCCGGCTGCCGGAGGAAATCTCTCCGCTGGTGCAGCGGGTTTACGGCTGGGAGCGGGAAGCTCCCGGCGAGGCGCAGGGTGAGGAAATGCGCTGCGTATATGAGAAGACGCAGGAGAAAAAGAAAGCACGCGCCGAGGCGTACCTTGTACCGCAGCCGGAAACGCACCGGCTGGTGCAGCTGAATACACTGGACGACTGGATGCAGAACGAGGGCGCCCGCTCGGACCCGGCGGCGCGGGCAGCAGTGCGGGACGGCGACCCATCGGTAGAGGTGCTGGTAATGCAGCGCCGGGCAGACGGCGGCATCCACTTTCTGCCGTGGCAGGAGAGCGGCACTGCTGTAGCTGCCGACAGCCCGCCCCCGCCGGAAACAGCACTGAAGATCGCCCGGCAGAAGCTGCGGCTCCCGGCGGTGTTCGGCAAAGCGTGGAAGATGGACAGGGTCATCCGGGAGTTGGAAGCAGACAACCGCAGCTGCCTTGCGGCGTGGCAGCTGTCGCCGCTGCTGCACGGAGAACTGATCCTGCTGCTGGATGAAAGCCTGACTGCCCGGCTTGCGGGCATGGAACTTTGTTATGACCGTGAAAACGGTCTGTATTACCAAAAGGAGGAGACGGATGAATGAAATTGAATTCAACCTGCTGACCGAACCGTGGATACGGGTGCGGTTGCGGGACAACACAGTGCGGGAAGTGTCCCTGACCGAGGCGCTGGTGTCGGCGCAGGATTATGTGGACCTTGCGGGTGAGATGCCCAGCCAGAACGCCGTCGTGCTGCGGCTGCTGCTGGCGGTGCTGTTCACCGTGTTTTCCCGGATGGATGCAAAGGGATGCCCCCGCCCGCTGGAGCAGAGCGATGATGCACTGGAGCGCTGGAACGAGCTGTGGCAGCTGGGACATTTCCCGGCAGAGCCTGTCCGGGACTATCTGGAGCAGTGGAAGGATCGCTTCTGGCTGTTCCACCCGACACACCCCTTCTGGCAGGTGCCGCAGGCAAAGATCGGCACGGAATACGGCGCAGCCAAACTCAACGGTGAAATGTCGGAAAGTGGCAATAAACTCCGGCTCTTTCCGCTGTATGCGGGGCAGAACAAGGAGCAGCTGAGCTATCCACAGGCGGCGCGGTGGCTGCTATGCGTGAACGGCTATGATGATACCTCCGCGAAGCCAAAAGGAAAGGGACTTCCGTCCGTAGGAGCCGGGTGGCTGGGCAAAATCGGTTTTATTCAGGCACAGGGCGATAATCTGTACGAGACCCTGATGCTGAACCTGACGCTGCTGCGCGACGGCCGGGAATGCTGGGGCGAAAGCAAGCCCTGTTGGGAATTGGAAGCACCAAAGAGCGCGAAACGGACAGAAATTTGCTGTCCGGATAACCCGGCACAGCTGCTCACCCTGCAATCCAGAAGGCTGTTGCTGCACAGGACAGGGGAGAATGTGGATGGGTTCTGTCTGCTGGGAGGAGATTTCTTCCCCAGAGAAAACGTCTTTGCCGAACAGATGACCATCTGGCGCATGATGCCAATCAAGAAAAATGAACCGGTGGTGTTTGTGCCCTGTCGTCATGACTCGGCCAAGCAATTCTGGCGGGAGTTCCCGGCGGTCTTTTGTCAGGACAGCGGGCATCGACCGGGCGTTGTATGCTGGATCGAAAAGTTGCAGGAAAAGAGATTGAAACTTCTGGATCCCCGCAGAAAGGTACATTTCCGCATCTCCGGTGTCCAATATGGCGATAAGGACTTCTTTGTAAATGATTCTTTCAGCGACAGCCTGACCTTTCAGGCAGGGATTCTGGATGAGATAGGGCGCCCATGGCAGAGCCGGATCGTCAGAGAAATCGAACGCTGTGAACAGACAGCGGCGCTGATCGGGCGTTTTGCACAGGAGCTGGCAATTGCCGCCGGCGACCGGAATGAAAACGCAGGCGGCGCGATTCGTGCACAATTCTACTTTGCGGTGGACCAGCCTTTCCGGCAGTGGCTGCAGGCGATCGACCCGGAGCAGGACGACCCGGATGAGGCAGCGCTGCGCTGGCAGGCACGGGCACGCAGCATCGCGGAAAAACTGGGAAAACAGATGGTGATGGAGGCCGGAAATGCCGCCCTGAAGGGACACCGCATTGTGGTGGATAAGGACAAAAAGACCGAGCGCACCATCCTGTATACCTCGCCAAAGGCCTATCATCATTTCCGCGCAAGACTTTGGGAGATCTATCCCAAAACAGAACCATAAAGGGGGAATTGTATGAAAACACAGGACGTCAAAATGTATACGGCGCAGCAGCTGCACAGGCTTCAGGCTCTGCCGGACAACCAGCGGCGGGCAGAACTGGCAAAGCTGCGGCGCGGCATCGGCCATGCGCCCGGCGAGCTGCCGGAGCTGTGGGGAAGTTTTTTGCTGGAAATGCCGGAAAGCTTTCAGAGCCGCAGTGCGCCCTCGGCGGCAGAGTGGGCGGTCTACCTTGCCCTGACCCTGTATGCTGTGCATCAGCAGGGGAACGACCGCCCCATGAACTGCCCCGGCAACACGCTGGGGCGTGCGGTGCGGCAGCTGGCAGAGCGGAACAGTGCCGGACAGGACTGGACCGAGGCCAGTGTGCTCCGGCGCTTCAATGCACTGGCCACCGCAGAAGAAATCACCGAGATCAGCCACCATCTGCGGGGCATGATCCAGCTGCTGAGCGCGGCAAAGGATGGCGGCATCCCGCTGGACTACCCGCAGCTTGCGGCAGATCTGTATGAATTGCAATGCACCGACCCGCGGTATGCGCAGACCCCTGCCAATGTCCGTCTGCGGTGGGGACAGGACCTGTACCGCGACCCGAAGCCTGCACCGGAAGAAAAAGAAAAGGAGAACGGATTATGAATAAGCGCCTGTATGTTGATTTCCACATTTTGCAGACCGTCCCGCCCAGCTGCATCAACCGGGACGATACCGGCAGCCCCAAAACGGCTGTGTACGGCGGTGTGCTCCGCGCCAGAGTTTCCTCGCAGGCATGGAAGCACGCCATGCGCGCAGCCTTTGCGGAGAATGCTCAGCTGGATGTGGGCAAGCGCACCAAAAAGGCAGCAGAACTGGTGAAGGAGCAGATCCTTGCACTGGCCCCGGAACTGGATGCAGACAAGCTGGCAAAGAAAGCGCTGGAGAATGCGGGCATCAAGAGCGACGACAAGGGCACCAAGGCTCTGTTCTTCATGAGCACTGCACAGGCAAAGGCATTGGCAGAACTGGCTGTGGAGGGCTCTGCGGATAAAAAGCAGTATCGGGATGCTCTGAAAGCAGCCCCCTCGATGGACATGGCGCTGTTTGGCCGCATGGTGGCAGATGACCCTTCTCTGAACTATGACGCTGCTGCGCAGGTGGCGCACAGCATCTCCACCCATGCTGTGCAGAACGAGTACGATTACTTTACTGCCGTGGATGACTGTCAGGCAGAGGACAACGCCGGTGCAGGCCATCTGGGCACGGTGGAGTACAACTCCTCCACCCTGTACCGCTATGCCACGGTGAACGTGATGGAGCTGGCCGGGCAGCTGGGTGCAGCGCAGGCCGCGGAAACGGTGCGGGCCTTTGGTGAGGCGTTCCTCTTCTCCATGCCCACCGGCAAGCAGAACACCTTTGCAAACCGCACTCTACCGGACGCGGTATATGTGACCCTGCGGAAAGATCAGCCGGTGAACCTGTGCGGCGCATTTGAGCAGGCCGTGCCCCGCAGTGCGCAGGGTTACGCCGCGCCTTCCAAGGCGGCACTGGCGCAGTATGCGCAGCAGATGTACAGCAGCTTTGCCGAGGCCCCGGCGCAAAGCTTTACTGTGGGCAGCGGACTGGAGGTTCTGGCTCCGGCGCAGACGGCAAAGGCTATGCTGGACGCACTGGAAAAGGCTGTCCGGGATGCGCTTGCCGGAAATGAGGTGGGGTAATGGCAACGCTGTTGCTTCGGCTGGCAGCGCCTTTGCAGGCGTGGGGCGCGGACTCTAAATTTGAGACCCGCAAGACCAACCGGGAACCCACCAAGAGCGGCGTGATCGGCCTGCTGGCGGCAGCTCTGGGGCTGCGGCGTGACGAGCGCGAAGCACTGGCCCGGCTGACCGGGCTGCGGTTCGGCGTCCGCGTGGAGCGGGAAGGGCAGCTGCTGGTGGACTACCACACGGCAAAGACGCAGGATGAAAAGACCTCTTATGTGACCTACCGCCATTATTTGCAGGACGCTGTGTTTCTGGCCGGTATTGAAAGCGAGGATGCCGCCCTTTTGCAGCAGCTGCAGCAGGCGCTGCTGCACCCGGCATTCCCGCTGTATCTCGGCCGCCGCTCCTGTCCGCCCACTCTGCCGCTCTGTCTGGGAGTACGCCCGGACAGCTTGCAGGAGGTGCTGCAAGCGGAACCGCCTCTGTGTCCGGGACGACAGAGCCGGATCCTGTTGGACGCCGACCCGCTGGAGCCTGGCACAGCTCCGCAGCGGGATGTGCCGGTGAGCTTTGACCCACATCACCGGCAGTACGGCTACCGCTCGGTACGGGAGCTTTGGCAGAAAGTGCCGGACAGGCCGGAGACTACGGAGCACGACCCGTTCCGGGAATTGTAAAAAGGGGGGCGAGAGAATGTATTTATCACGGGTAGAACTCGATCCCACTCGCCGCAGCACCATGGCTGCGCTGGCGGCACCGCAAAAATTGCATGGTGCTGTGGAAAGCGCTTTTGGAGGGGAACGCCGTCGCAGGATGTGGCGGTTGGATCGTCTGGGAGAGCAGCTGTATCTGCTGCTGCTCAGCGAGGATGCACCGGAGCTATCCGGCGTGGTGGAGCAGTTTGGCACCGGAGCGGCTGCGGAGACCCGCAGCTACGACCCGCTTTTGCAGCGGGTGGAGCCGGGCAGTTGCTGGCAGTTCCGGCTGACTGCAAACCCCACCAAAAGCTGCAAAGACACCAAAAACCCCGCAGCGCGGGGAACCGTGGCCGCACATTGCACGACACAGTACCAGAAGCAGTGGCTGTTGGAGCGCGCTGCAAAGCACGGCTTTGCTCTGCGGGACGATGGATTTACCGTGACCAGGGTGCAGTGGCAGCATTTTGCCAAGCACGGCACCCGGCCGGTGACCCTGCTGGCAGTGACCTATGAGGGCATTTTACAGGTGACCGATGCAGAACAGTTTCGGGCACTGCTGTGTCAGGGCATGGGGCGCGGCAAGGCCTATGGCCTTGGGCTGATGACCATTATGCGCGGAGGAAACTGAGATGGACGAGATGCCGGGCATGATTCGGCCGGACCTGCAGGCGCTGCCGCAGGTGAAAGACCGGATGACGTTTCTGTATCTGGAACACTGCACCCTTGGCCGACAGGACGGCGCGATCACCGTTACAGACTTTTCCCCGCATACGCGGGGGTGATCCCTGCGCTCAGGCAACCGCTGAGAGCATCCACACCTTTTCCCCGCATATGCGGGGGTGATCCTAATTATTCACAAGCGAGGTGGAAAATTTGCAGTTTTTCCCCGCATACGCGGGGGTGATCCTGAACTGCTTACTACCCTCGTGAAGCTGGTCGTCTTTTCCCCGCATACGCGGGGGTGATCCCAAGCAAACTGCACTGGCACAGGCTGAAACGGACTTTTCCCCGCATACGCGGGGGTGATCCCAGGTAGTGGTACAGGGTGGACTTGCTCTCAAACTTTTCCCTGCATATGCGGGGGTGATCCTAGTAGTCGTACACATCAACAATGGTGTTAATGCTTTTCCCCGCATACGCGGGGCTTACGAAAAAAGAGCCACAGGCTAAACTGAAAATGAAATGATGTTTCTGGAAAGGAGAACTCTGTAATTTTGGAACCCGCTCAGGCTGCTATTATCGCAATTTTCAAAAATAGTGCCAATCAAAACGGCATCTTTGCGATATGCAGTTTGCGGATGTTGCTTGTGCATTAAAAACGCAAACTGCTATAAAAGCCCGAAAGTATAAGTGTTTATAGCAAATTATCGTTAAAAATCAAGCATAAAAAAGGTTCACCGTCAGTTTTGGCGGTGAGCCTTATTTGTTTGCTCATGTATGAGATGAATTGCGTTTAACACAGGGCTGCTTTCCAGAAGCATCACAGATACACCTCCACAGTCAGGTCGGTCCACGCTGCACGGCGGAACTGGTGGGGCATCTTGTTGGCTTCCCGGTAACGCTTGGCGGTTTCAAAGTCGATGGTGAAGGTGAGGATGGGCTTTTCCGATACAGCCATCAGATCGGTGCGCTCCTCTTTGGACTTCTTGCAGCCGGTGTTCAGCTTCCAGCGGTAGGAGTAATCGGCAATAGGGGTGACGACTTCAACGAACTGCTCAATCAATTCGGGCGCAAGACAGGCACCGTGTACATCGACCTTCTGAGAGAGAAAATCGTAGATCGCTTTCATGTCCGAAGAAACCGTCTGCGGTTCGGGCGCAGGGGAGAGGGCTTTCAACTCCTGCTCTAAGCAGGCAATCTCGTCATCTGCCTGTTTGCAAAGGGCTTGATATTCTTCTCGTGGCAGTTCGCCGTCTGCACACATGGCAGCGTAGTTCAGCTTGCGCTTTTTGATTTTTTCAATCTGGCTCCGAATCGGTGCAGCAGACATTCGTGTGATGGCTTTTCCGTTCTGGCAGCTTTCGATCATCTTACAGGCTCGAAGGATGGCTTTGTTCTGATTGCCCCAGACCTTTTCAAAGATCTTCTTCGCCATCAGCTCCAGCTTCCACTCCGGGATGGAGATGGCATCACAACTGAGCTGCTGGGTCATGTTGTGTTCCAGAACGAAGGAACGGGTCGGGTTGACGGTTCGCATATTGCACTGGTAGCCAAAGACCGGCGTTCCGTCCTTCAGTTTACGCCAGTTGAAAATGCGGTAGGAAGAACCGCAGCGGCAGCGAAGTTTTGACACCCACAGATTCTTGGTAGTTCTGGCTCCTTTACGCCTTGTTTCTCCATCAGGAAGGCGCAGGCTGGAAATACGGGACTTGCGGATGCGCTCACATTCATGCCAAAGGCTTTCTGATACGATCGGCTCAAAGTTGCCTTTTACATAGACGAAGGAAGTTTCGTCCAGATTGTTGATGCGTTTCTTTTCAAGATAGTTGTTGACCTTGGACTTGTTGTAGCAGACATAGCCCATATACGTTGCGTTACGAAGGATGCGGCTGATTTTTGTACAGGACCAACTGACGTTTCCGTGCCCATCCTTACGACCCAGCCGGGAAAGTTCATTGACAATCGCCTTTTCCCCGTAGCCCTGAGAATAGAGCGTGAAAACCATTCGTATGGTAGCAGCCTGTTCCTCGTTGATAACGTATGTACGGTTGACCTTAATCACCCACCAGGTCATG
Source organism: Faecalibacterium sp. AF28-13AC (assembly GCF_003478405.1). Lineage (NCBI taxonomy): Bacteria > Bacillati > Bacillota > Clostridia > Eubacteriales > Oscillospiraceae > Faecalibacterium > Faecalibacterium sp. AF28-13AC. The sequence continues at coordinate 116,278 of NZ_QUFG01000002.1, forward strand.
AATGGTAGTAACGACCTTTGCCATGCGCTCCAGACCGCTCCCCTGCGCGAGACCCAGCCGGACGGCAGCCGTCACCCCTTCGACACCTTCATCTGCGCTAAGACCCCGTCCGGCCGCTGGGGCGACCCCGAGGACATGGTGGGCCCCTGCGTGTTCCTAGCCAGCTATGCTTCTGACTTCGTCAACGGCCAGATCCTGTACGCCGATGGCGGCATCCTGGCTTACAGCGGCCGTCAGCCCAAGTAACTCCGTCCTTTAAAACAAACAGAAAGCCGCCCGGAAACGTTCTCAGACGCTTCCGGGCGGCTTTTGTCGTATGTCGACCTTCTTTTTCCCAAGTGCTTCTTTCGCGGATGATTGTTCATAATTTGTCGAGCCAATGTTATTTCATATTTCTTGACTTTTTATTGAAAGCATGGCGGCGTAAGTGCTCCAGAATCCATGCATCTGAGAAAATCACACCGGGCAGTTCTTGTAAAGTGCAAAACGATGTAGTACACTTATGACAACTGCCGACAAGCTACACAGCAGAACCGGAAATTCAGTGGGTGTCAGGCACAGGGAATCTTTACGGTGTTCGGGCAAAAGGGGATGCGCAATATGTTTCAGGATTATTCGATTGACGATTACAAAAAGGCATGTTATATCATCCTGCGGCCAGATCTAACTCCGGAATACTTTATCCGGCATTTTGGAATGAGCCGCTATGAGTACAGCATCTGTCAGCAGCGTCTGAAAGAACTGCAAAAGTTCTATGGGATCGAGTATCATTTTGAAGAAAACCGGATCCATTGGACCGTCACCGATGAGAAACAGTTTCATCAGCACTATAAGGGGATGTGGTCCTTCTACAATCGCCACCGCAGAAACCTTACAAACCGGAGCGAACTGGTCAGAGGGCTTTATATTGCCAGAAAGATTCTTCTTGCCAATGACCATACGGATTTGGATGCTGTGTCAGAAACAATGGGATTTTCCCGCAGCAATCTGCGCAATGCAATCAAACTTTGCCGCACCTTTTTGCAAAGTTATAACATCCGGCTGGAAAACGCGCCCCATTACGGAGTGTACCCTATGGGCAACGAATGGAACATCCGGCGCTGTCTGATGGCGATCTATAGTCTGCTGGACGTGAACGTTATTCCGGAAGAAGATTATCCTGAGATCGCGGAAGGGCTCAGCAATCCGCACTACCCCGTGCTTCGGGAGAAAGTGTATGAAGCGCTGCTGCATAATAGCTGCAATTATTCCCAGGCACAGGTCCGGCGGCTGACGTATTATATCTTCTTCCAGCACCTGCGCATCCGGCAGGGAAGGATATTTTCCGGTTTTGAAAACATCCATCCGGCCATCATCGGCTATGTCCGCAGCTCCGAACGGCTGATGAAGATCAGTGCGGACATTACCCGGTCCTGTTTTGGCGGGGAAGCATTTTCCGAACAGGAGATTTTATCGGTTGCCATGATGTTGTTTGAAATGTATGACGAACCGGAGGAGTTCTGCGCCTTTGTGGAAGCAACCTTTCCCGAGGAAGCCAACGACCTGTACCGCATGGTGGATGGCTATCTGCTGCGAAGTTACGGCTTCTCCATCACCGGCCTGTACAGTTCCATTCTCCGGACAACGCTCTACCGCCTGATCATTCACCATCAGATGGGTTTGCTGTCCGAACATGCAGGGCACTCTGAAAGCCGGGCACAGATGATCTCAGACTATCCGCTGGTGATGCTTCTCTACCAGAACATCCAGCAGCTCCTTGCGGAACGCTATGGAAACGAGGCGGCCGGAATCTGCTGTGCTCCGCTGTGTGAACTGATTGCCTTTTATATTCAGGGGATGGATTATGCTGCGCCGCGGCTCCGCATCGGGATCACCGCCCGTTCCGACATTTATGCTCCCGAAATGATCCGGAACCTTCTCCTTGCAAAGCTGAACCCGCGGTATTACAGCTCGGTGGAATGCTGTACCTATGTTGACATGCTGGAAAACATCCCGGAGGCTCGGAAAAAGTATGATCTGATCCTGTGCGATGAACGCCTGTCCAACGATCCGCTGTTTTTTTCATATGCAGAGATCCGGAACGATCTCAACAACATCAATGCCTATCTTCAGATGCTGCGGGACCTGTTTGGAAATGACCTGAAAAAAGAAGATATCCGCACCCAGGAGCTGAAGCTGAGTGATGGGTGGGCCGAAGAGCTTCTGGCAGAGAGCTGTGCCTTTCCCGTTGCTGCTTTCACGGTGGAAGAAATCCAGAAGAAAACGATCTGTGTGAATGACTGTCTGGTTCTGCTTCTCACGCAACAGACGGCGCCACACAGTCTGCTGCAGTTCGGGAAATTGAAAAGTCGGCTCCGGGTCGGTGACAAGCGAGTCTCCCGTTATCTGCTGCTTTCCGGACGTGTAAATGCCCAAAACATCCGGATCATCAATTTGCTGCTCTACGAGCTGATACAGGACCTGCTGTTCTGGGCTACGCTTACCAGCTGCCCCTGCCCGGAAACGCTGAACAATCAGATCAACCGGCTGCTCAAATGATGCTGCCCTTTTGAAAAAACGACAACACCGCATAGAATTCCTGCGCTCTCTGAGGGAGCGTGGGATCCTGTGTGGTGTTTTTTGTGCACTTTGTCAAAAGCAAGCATATGAGCTTGTCAAATTTGTACAATGATGCAATTTTTTATGTAAAGTGCTCGAAAAAATCAGACAAGGAAAGTCTGTGGCAGACTTGTTATAATACACTCAGAAACTTTTCCGGAAAGTGATCCACATCAAAAAAGGAGGACACACAATGATTGCTTTGCTCAGAATTGATGAACGTCTGATCCATGGTCAGGTTGCAACCAGCTGGTCAAAGGCATTGGACATCGACACCATCGTATGTGCAAGCGACGAAGCGGCCCAGAACCCGCTCAAAAAGAAAATGCTGCTGATTGCAGCGCCGCCGGGCAAAAAGACCCATGTTCGCAGCGTGGACGAGGTGATCGGACTTCTGCAGGATCCGCGCGCAGAACGCATGAAGATTTTTTTGCTGACGGACAACCCCAAGGATGCGCTGAAACTGGTTTCGGCGCTGGGACTGAAAAATGTCAACTTGGGTAATTACCACAACCGCAAGGCAGAACATACCGCAAGCGTTTCTATGTATGTGCAGTTGGATCGGGACGATCTTGGTGCATTGAAGGAGATCAGCGAACGTGTTGCGGACGCTTATGTCCAAAGCCTGCCCTCGACTGAAAAAACGTCCCTGAAGGCCTTTGTTGCAGCAGCGGAAAAGGCTGATTGGAAATAAAAAAGGAGGAAACACAGTATGTTAGTTCCTGCATTGCTTGTAGCGTTTGCTTACTGGATCACATGGCTGATTGACGGCATTTTGGGATGGCAGACCATGACCCGCCCGATCGTGCTGGGCACAGTGATCGGTTTGCTCTGCGGTGATCTGAAGACCGGCGTTATAATGGGTGCCTCGCTGGAAGCTGTTTATATGGGCATTTCCGGCATCGGCGGCTCTCTCGCAGCCGATTATCGTTCGGGTACGGCAGTTGGCGTGGGCCTCGCGATCCTGTCCGGGATCTCCATGGAGGAGGGCATTGCAATCGCAGTTCCGATCGGTGCTCTGTGCCTTGGCCTGATGCCGGTCACCACAATGGTTGGCAACCTGATGGAAGTGCCCCTGATGAACGCCGCCAAGCAGGGCGATGTCAAAAAGTACAACCGTCTGGTCTGGTTCCAGGCCATCGTGCTCCAGCACCTGCTGGATACTGCCGTCATCTTCCTGTGCTGCTACTTCGGATCCACCGTGATCACGACCACATTCGATGCGATCCCCGCCTGGCTGATGAATGGTCTGTCGGCATCCGGCGGCATGCTGGTGGTCGTCGGCCTGGCGCTGACGACCCAGGCCATTTTCTCGAAGTACACCGTACCGTTCGTTCTGGTTGGCTTTGTTCTGACCAAATATCTGGCAATGCCGGTGCTCTCCGTGGCAATCCTCGGCTTTGTCTGTGCCTACATGGTCTTTGATCGTTCTCGTGCTCTGAAGCAGGTTGAAAATACGGTTGGAGGTGACGATTTCTATGCCTAATAAGCAGAATACGATTTCGCCGGAAGAAAAAAAGATCCTGAACAAATGCTATTGGGGCTCTCTGTCCTGCATGCGCACCACCAGCAATGTGGTTGGTCAGGGACGTGCCATGGTGCTGTCCACGGCACCGGTTATTGAAAAATATTATCAGGATGACGAAGCCAAAAAAGAAGCGCTTACCCGCCACGCTTCAGAGTACATCAACACAAACCAGACCATGTATGGTCTGTTGGCAGGCATTGCCTGTGCAATGGAAAAGGAACGCGCAGAAAAGGGCAACGTGGAACCCGGCACGATCACCAGTGTCATTGCATCCCTGATGGGCCCCCTGGCCGGTATTGGTGACTCGTTCTTCTTCAACTGTGTCCGTGTTATCGTAGCCGGCATCGCCATCGGAATTGCAGCCGACGGCAATCTTCTTGGACCACTGCTGTTTGTAGCAATGTTCGGCTTCGGTCTTCTTGCACTCAAGTATGTGCTGTTCATGACCGGTTACCGCACCGGCACCTCTTTGATCGATCAGGCTTCGGAATCCGGCATTATTTCTATGCTGATGGAAGTTGCCGGCATTCTGGGTGCCATGATGGTCGGTGTTCTGATTGCTTCCAATATCAAGATCAACATTGCTCTGGCACCGGTGGTCAACGGCGCAGAAATCAACATTCAGGGCATTCTGGACAATGTGATGCCTGGTCTGCTCAGCCTTGTTCTCTGGTGGGGTAGCTATAAGGCTCTGCAGAAGGGCCTGACCCCAGTCAAACTGATCTTCATCATTATGGGTGGATGCATTTTGCTCTCGCTGGTTGGTATTCTGTAAAATTGTGACGGGGAAGGAAGGCTCGCAAAGCACCTTCCTTCCCTGGTTTTTATGTTGAGAAGGGAGAGGTCGAAATGAAACTGCTGACGCAATCGGACGACTACGGATTTACCCGTGGTGTGACCTGTGGCATTCTGGATGCAATTGAAAACGGTGTCGTCCGGAATACCGGGTTGTTTGTAAATATGCCGGAAAGCGAGCACGCCGCATCCTTTATCCAAGATTATCCGCAGGTGTGCTTTGGCATCGACTTCAATATTGTCTCCGGAGATCCGGTCTCTGACCCGGAACTGCTCCCGGACCTGGTGGATCAGGACGGACATTTTATCCGTTCCACCGTCAAAATGGCAGATCCGCGCTTTGGTAAGGAAGAGTTGTGGCCCTACGAACAGGTGCTGACCGAACTGCGGGCACAGCTGAAGCACTTTGTCCGTCTTGCAGGGCAGCCGCCGGAATATCTGCACGGACACTCCATCAGCCGCAGCAGCCCGGCCTATATCCGGGCGATCCGGACCCTGTCGGAAGAAAGCGGCGTTCCGTACAGCGCAGACTGCCACAAAAAGGTGAATATGTACTGGGCTGCCAACGGTTACAATACCAAGCCTTTCACGGTGGAAAAGCAGCTGGAAACCGATGCACTGGCGTATGTCCGGGAACATCTGGATGAGGCAATGGGGCACGAATACGTCCTTTTGGGCGGTCATGTCGGCTTTGTGGATGCAGATCTGTTCCGTTACACAACCTATTCGGTCATCCGCTGCAAAGATCACGAAGTATTCACCTCGGACTTTGTGAAGAACTGGATCCTCCGCAACAACGTTGAGCTGATCACATACCGTGACCTGAAATAAGAAAGGAGAAACAGATGAAACTGATTGTACGAGGCGCCGATTATGCCATGACCGACAGCATCACCGACGGCTGCCTGCGCGCAGCCCGCTGCGGGATTCTGACCGATGTGGGCCTGATGACAAACAATGCTGCACAGGCCCGCTATGCGGTGAACGAGTTGAAAAAGTATCCGCATGTTTCGGTTGGTCAGGACCTGAATCTTGTGTCCGGGCTGCCCGCCAGCGACCCGAAGGACATCCCTGCACTGGTGGATGAAAACGGCATTTTTATTTCTTCGACCCGCCGCAAACTGGAAAATCTGTATGAGATTCCTTACGACCAGATCTACTGTGAAATGAAACAGCAGGTCGAAAATTTCATCGAAATTGTGGGCCGCAAGCCGTGCTACTTTGCAGGGCATTCGCTTTCCACACCGGAAGTCGAGCAGGCCATGGTGGATATTGCAGAGGAATATGGCGTACTGCTGAACTGCTTTGGTCTGAAGGATCTGCCGGTCGGCACACGCTGGTACTATAAAAACATGAAGGTCGACCCGAATGACCGCAAGCCATCTTACGGTCTGGCTGAACAGGGTGCAACGGATGTCATCGGGCATATTCTTTCTGGCGGCTGTGAGTTCGACTTCAATGCACCGTATGCGATGCTTGCAACCCACTGCGGTTACTGCGATGGTGAATTGCAAAATATGTCGACTTTTTCCGTCATCCGCGGCAGAGAACTCGAAGCGCTCTGCTCGCCGAAGATCAAGGAATGGGTCAAGGCAAACGGCATTGAGCTGATCAGCTTTGATCAGTATCTGGCAGAGCACGCGAAATAAACCACCGCGCATCTGCGCTTAAAACGCATAAAGGGATATGCGCCACTGGAAAAAATGGAGCATATGATGACAAAATGGAAAAAAAGACACTATTGGTAAAGGAACCAGGCTTTTACAGGCTGATGCTGATGCTTGCACTTCCTGTGATCATCCAGAATATGATCACGGTGGGCGTGAACATTATGGACACTGTGATGCTGGGCAGCTTTGGTGAGATACAGCTTTCCGGTTCTTCGCTGGCAAATGATTTTATCAACCTGTTCCAGATCGCCTGTATGGGCGTCGGTGGCGGTGCATCCGTTCTCAGTGCGCAGTTTTATGGCAAAGGCGACTACAACAATGTGAAAAAGACGGTTGCGATCATGCTGCGTGTAATTCTCTCTGTGGCCGTCGTCTGCATGGTGATCTCGTTGTTTTTCCCGGAGGAGCTTCTCCGGATCTATACAGCCGACACTGCTGTGATCGAAAAGGGTGCAATTTATCTCCGGTACAGCACAGCTTCTTTTGTAATGATGGCCATCACAATGACCCTGACCTTGATTCTGCGGTCTATTCATGATGTAAAGATCCCGCTCTACACATCGATTGGCAGTTTCTTCGTCAACATCTTTTTTAACTGGGTCTTTATTTTTGGTCACTTTGGTGTGCCACAGATGCAGATTGCCGGTGCCGCAATCGGAACCGTTCTTGCCCGTCTGTTTGAGCTGATCGTGATCGGCGGACACTTCTTCTTCCAGGAAAAGCAGTTGCGCTTCCGCATCAGGGATCTTTGGATGCCGGTCGGAGATCTGCTGGGTACATACTGCAAATACTGCATTCCGGTTCTGTGCTCTGACATGCTTCTGGGTATCGGCAACAGCATGGTCTCGGTCATCATCGGCCACATCGGAACATCGTTTGTAGCGGCCAATTCCATCGTTGCCATGATCCAGCGCCTTTGCACAGTCATGACACAAGGCATCGGACAGGCCGCGGCCGTGATCACCGGAAACAATGTGGGAAGCGGCAAATTGGACAAGGCTTACCGGGAAAGCACAACCATGATCATCTTGACCGTGTTGTTTAGCCTGGGAACCAGCCTCATTTTAATGATCATCGGGCCGTTTGTGGTCAATGCCTACAACCTTTCCGTTGAAACACATGACATTGCCATGCAGCTCCTGGACGCGATCAGCTTTATCATTGTATTTCAGGCACTGCAGTCCGTGCTGACAAAGGGTATCCTGCGGGGCGGTGGAGACACACGGTTCTGCATGATGATTGATGCCACATTTCTTTGGCTGATTTCCATTCCACTTGGATGGCTCACCGGTGTTGTCTTGAAGTTGCCGGCATTTGTCGTATATGTCTGCATGAAACTGGACTGGATCATCAAGGTTTTTGTGTGTCTGTTCCGTTTCAAAAGTAAAAAATGCTTTCGGATCGTCTCCGACAGTACGGAAGAAAGGAATGCCGATTCATGTTAAAGATTTTTCTGTCCTCTCATGGCCGCTTTGCCAGCGGCATCAGGAGTTCCTGCGAGATCCTTCTGGGAGCGCAACAAAATCTGACGGTTTTTGATGCCTATGTAGACAACGATACCGTGCAGGAGCATCTGGATGATTTCTACAAAACCGTTTCTGCTGAGGATCAAGTCCTGCTTTGCAGCGATCTGTATGGAGGCAGCGTCAATCAGTCAATGTATCCATATCTCCAGAAGCCGAACACGCGTCTGGTCAGCGGCGTCAACATGACATTCATGATGAACGTCTTGTGTGAGGAAGAATTGTCCGATGAGCGACTGGAGGAGATTCTGGAGGAAAGCCGCAGCTATCTGCGCAGGGTAAATCTGGAAACCAATGAGACAGAGGATGAATCCTTCTTCTAAGGAAAAAGCAGTAGGAAAAGCCACGACAAATGTTCATATTGTGACGTTTCATCGTGGCTTTTCTTGCGGTCAGAGTGGCGAGACTCAAGCTCGCGGCCTCCTGCTCCCATAGAAGAAGTAAAAAGACATCGCAAGCCGATGATGCTCAGTTCAAAAGGAAGCGTTGAGCAGCACCCGGAGGGAGAAGAATGATTCCCAACGCTCTGCGATTTTGGCACCCACTCAGGCTGCGATCAAGAACCCCCGCAAGTAATTGCGTGAGGGCTTGAGAAAGCACCAATAAACGATCAACTCCCGCCAGCTTCCGCAACCGGAAGCTGGCGGGAGTTTTTGCGTCTTGTTTTGATGCCGCAAAACGGAATAAACCTTCCGTTTCGGCTGAATATCCTAGGCCAAGCAAAGAAGCGCACCCAAAAAAGGCTCACCGTCCATCTGGCGGTGAGCCTTGGTTATTTATTCACGGAACGGATACAGGGCGCAGGCCCCCGTACCGCTCAGAAGACGCCCCGGCATGACAAGCCCCCTGCCGGGACTCAGCGCACCTCCGACGGGATAAGCAGCGCCACGGCGACGTCATTGACGTTGGTGCCGGTGGGGCCGGTGACGATAAGGGCATCGATCGCCTGAAGCGCATGGTAGGCATCGTTGTTCTGCAGGACCTCGAACACGTCCAGCCCTTTCTCCTTCAGGGCAGCAGCGGAAGCACCGTCCACATAACCGCCGGCCGCATCCGTGGGGCCGTCGGTGCCGTCACTGCCCACGGAAAAGACACAGGCGTCCAGCCCGGCAATGCCGGGGGCGGCAGCCAGCGCAAGTTCCTGATTCCGTCCGCCCAGACCCTTGCCGGTCAGGTGGACCACCGTCTCTCCTCCGGCAAGGAAGGCCAGCGGCTTCTTGCTGCCTGCGTAGGTCCGCAGGATGCTGGCCAGAAAGCTTCCGGCTTCCCGTGCCTCGCAGCAGAGCTGGTCGGTCAGGATCATCGGCTCGTAGCCCAACGCGCGGCATTCGGTCTCTGCGGCGGCGCACAGTTCCCGGACGCTGCCGGTGATCTGTGTGGTCACGTTATCCAGCGTTTTGGGGGTCTCCTGCGTCAGCAGATGCCGGGCTTCCGCCGAAAGTTTCAGCTGATATTTTTCGGCGATGGCCAGCGCCTCGGCACAGGTGGAAGTATCCGGAACGGCCGGGCCGCTGGCGATCATATCCAGCGGGTCGCCCAGAATATCGCTCAGGACGATGCTGAACACCTGAGCCGGGGCACAGAGCTGCGCGAACCGGCCGCCCTTGACGCCGGACAGCCGCTTGCGCAGGGTATTCATTTCCACGATGTCTGCGCCGCAGGCCAGCAGTTGGCCGGTGATGTCCTGCAGCTCCGGGCCGGGCACCAGCGGCAGCTCAAACAGCGCGCTGCCTCCGCCCGACAGCAGGAACAGGACCCGGTCCTCTGCCGTCAGTCCCTGTACCAGTTCCACCGCCTTCCGGGTGGCGGAAAAGCTGTTTTCATCCGGGACGGGATGTCCGGCTTCATAGCACGTCACGCCGGGGATCTCCCCTTTGACGTGACCGTATTTTGTAACGACGACACCGTCATCCACCCGGCCCAGTGCCTTTACGGCGGCATTTGCCATCTGCCATGCAGCTTTTCCGGCAGCCACCAGAAGGGTCCGGCCCGTTCCGGGGCGGAAGCTCTTCAGGGCGCGGAAAACGGCCTCGTCCGGCAGAACGGCCTTCAGGCTTGCAGCGATGATCTGGTCGGCATCTTTTCGCAGGGTTGTATTCATAGCGGCTCCTTTACAGGCCCGGCTCCGGGCCAGACAAACAACAAAAGGCGGCAGACGACCTTTTTCGCCGTACGCCGCCCGGATACAGTCTCAGGATATCAGATCAGCTTCATGTCCACAAGGACCTGACGCAGCTTTTCCTTTTCCTCAGGCTTCAGCTCTTGGATGGGGTCCAGACACTTGCCCACCGGGATGCCCAGAAGGTTCAGGCTCTCCTTGATGACTTCGGGGAAGGTGCCCATATTGGTGGCAATGCGCAGGGGAGCCAGCCGGTACTGTGCTTCCAGAGAACCGGCCAGATCACCGGCCACATACTTGTCGTAGATATCGGCCACCACGCGGGGGGCCACGTTGGCGCAGCTTGCCACAGCGCCGGAGCAGCCATAGGCAAGGGCGGCGTGGATCATGGTATCGCGGCCCATCATGACGTTGAAGTGGTCGCGCTGATCTGCGGTCAGGCGAAGATACTCCTCGCAGTTGGTCATATCGCCGGTGGAATCCTTGACACCGATGATGTTGGGGCAGTCCTTTGCCAGACGTGCTACGGTTGCGGGGGCAATGGTCACGTTGGTCTTGGGCTTATTGTTGTACATGAGCACGGGCATCTTCGTGCTTTCGGCGATGGTCTTGTAGTACTGGTACAGCTCATCCTGCGTCTGGCTGACGAACATGGGGGTCAGCACGCTGACGGCATCATAGCCGCCCACCTGCTCCACCAGATGGATCAGCCGGATGACGCCGCGGGTGGTGATGTGGCTGCAGCCGGCCATCAACTGGATCGGCTTGCCGTAGCAGTTGGTCATTCCCTTCACTGCGTCGCGGACCGTCTCCAGCGCCTTGACGTATTCTTCGTCGCTGACGGCATAGAACTCGCCGGTGGTGCCGAACGGGAACAGGCCGTGCACGCCGTTCTCGACCAGATAGACCGACATTTTGGCAAGGGAATCATAGTTCACCTTTCCTTCCTCGTCGAAGGGGGTGATGATGGGAGGGATGATACCGTAAGGCTTGTACATAATATTCACTCCTGTTTGGTCATATTTTTATCAGCCGACCCCGCGGCTGACGGGTTTCAGAAAAAAGAGGGTCTTATCAGTTTTATTCTACCGGGCATCGGAACGAGTTGCAATGGACATTCAGCCAAAACAACCGGGGCGAATCTGGAAGAAAGATAAAAATTTCAAAAAATGAAATCTTTGGTTTGAAATGTCTGAAACGATTCGTTCGCCGGGTCATTCCGAAAACTTGAACAGATTCAGCCCGACTTCCGGGGAATACTCCCGCTCGACGGTGCCGTCCAGCTGCTGGATGACGAACTCACCGGTCAGGCTGACAACGGCGCGGTTCAGGTGTCCGCCGTGGCACTCGTCCTTCACGGCATTTCCGACCGCCATATGGATGTGGAGGTACGTCTCCCCCTCCTTGGTGGTGATGGTGCCGGAGCAGGATGCGATCTCGTAGTCGCCGGTATAGGTGGTGGACTCGTAAGCAAACTTTTCCCGGTTGAAGACGCCGAGGGTCACCTCGCCGACGGCACCGATGCCGCTGACGCTGCCCAGCCGGATCTTTTCGGCGTTGCACAGGGTGGTGATGGAGGCAAGGATCTCCTCGCCGCGGTCGATGCGCAGAATGTAAGTGGAACCGAATTTGCGATACTCCATAATAAAACCTCCTGTATCAGACGATTTCGAGACGGACCTTCCGCTGCGGCGGAGCAAAGGCCTTGTCCAGCAGGGCAAGCTCTTCGGCGGACAGACGGATCTCTGCGGCGCGGGCGTTCTGCAGCGTGTGCTCGGCACGGCCGGTGCGGGGGATGGGAATCACCCCCGGACGGGCCAGCAGGAAGGCCAGCATGATCTGCGGCACGGTGGCATGGTGCTGCCCGGCAAGGGCCTGCAGGGTGGGGTGACGCATCAGGCCCCGGCGCAGCTGCCCGGCCTGCGCCAGCGGGCAGTAGGCCATGACCGGGATCTGATGCTGCTGCATCAGGGGCAGCAGATCGTACTCGATGCCCCGGCTGCTCACATTATAAAGGACCTGCTCGGCGGCACAGTGCGTGCCGTCCGGCTGAGCGAACAGCTCCTGCATATCGGCCGTGTCCAGATTGGAAACGCCCCATTCCCGGATGCGGCCTTTCGCTTTCAGCTCTTCCATGCATTCGACGGTCTCCCGCAGGGGGATGCTGCCGCGCCAGTGCAGCAGATACAGATCCAGATAATCCGTCTTCATCCGGCGCAGCGAGTCCTCACAACTGGTGAAGATATGCCGCTGCCCCGCATTGAACGGGTACACCTTGCTGACAAGGAAGAGCTTGCTGCGGTCCATTCCCTGAATGGAGAAGCCGACCAGCTCCTCGGCTGCGCCGTCACCGTACATTTCGGCGGTATCGATCAGGTTCATCCCCGCCTCCACACCGGTGCGCAGCGCCTTGTATTCTTCCGGGAACAGACTAGGGTCCTCCCCCAGATACCATGTTCCCTGACCGATGGGGCCGACCGACTGGCCGCTTTGCGTCGTAAAAATCATTGCATCGAACCTCCTGTTCCGGCTGTTGGTCTTATTGTAGCACGAAGCACCCGCGCGGGCAAATTGCCGCGAAGCCTCAGGTGAAAGAATCTGAAACTTGAATTTCAAAAAATTCCGTATTCTTTTTCAAGAAACGAACCTTTTTGCAAAACGCACAAAGCGCAGCACTCGGATTCGGCGTTTTGTTCCTTGTTCCGGGACGGATTTCCCGGTATACTGTACCCAGTCGAATAGAATCCGCAACAGGCCGGATTCTGAAAATATTGATCAACTATCAAATACGGAGGTACTGTTTTATGAAAATCGGTCTGATCGGTCTGGGTATCATGGGCAAGCCCATGGCAAAGAACATTCTGAAGAAGGGTTACCCCGATCTGCTGGTCAGCGACCTCAACAAGGCTGCTGTGGACGAGGTTGTGGCCTGCGGCGCAAAGGCTGCCACCAATCAGGAGATCGGCGAGCAGTGCGATGTCGTGCTGACCATGCTGCCCAACTCCCCCCATGTCAAGAGCGTCATGCTGACTCCTGAGATCGGTGTTGCAAACTTCATGCACAAGGGTCAGGTCTTTATCGATATGAGCTCCATCAACCCCGTTGCTTCCAAGGAGATCTCCGCCGCTCTGGCCGAGAAGGGCGTTGAGATGCTGGACGCTCCCGTTTCCGGCGGCGAGCCCAAGGCCATCGACGGCACCCTGAGCTTCATGGTCGGCGGCAAGCAGGAAGTCTTTGACGCATACAAGCCTCTGCTGGAGACCATGGGCGCATCGGTCGTCCGCTGCGGCGATGTGGGCGCAGGCAACACCACCAAGCTGGCCAACCAGATCATCGTGGCCTGCAACATTCAGGCTCTGGCCGAGGCTCTGACTCTGGCTCACAAGGCCGGTGTGGACCCTGAGCTGGTGTTCCAAGCCATCAAGGGCGGTCTGGCAGGCTCCACCGTCATGAATGCAAAGGCTCCCATGATGATCGAAGGCAACGACAAGCCCGGCTTCAAGATCGACCTGCACATCAAGGATCTGAACAACGCTCTGGACTGCGCACACTCCGTGGGCGCACCCGTCCCCATGACGGCTGAGGTTCAGGAGATCCTGCAGTGGCTGCACAACCACGGCAAGGGTCAGGCCGACCACAGCGCCATCGCACAGTATTACGAGGCTCTGACCGGCATCCAGATCGGCCGTTGATCCCTCTTTTCTTTTGAATGAATTTCTGCTATGATATTTCTGGGATTGGACCGATCCCGGAAAACGGCAGAGTCGCGGTCGGCGGCCCGGTCTTACGGGCCGCCGATCTTTGTTTTCACAGCATCATGATAAGAAGGAGATGCTTTCATGGCAAAGGTTGCAGTTTTGGTTCCGAATCAGGAGATGAGCACCATTGCAAAATCCCTGACCGGTGAATTTCCCTCCATCTCCCTGATGGCGATCGAATCCATCCAGACCGATCAGGCCGTCCGGCGGGCCGGCGAGCTGGAACAGCAGGGGTGCGATCTGATCGTGGCGCGCGGCGTGCAGGCCCGCGCCATCAAGCGGAGCGTCAAGCTGCCGCTGGTGGAGATCAGCGTGTCCCAGCAGGAGCTGGCCAGTGTGGTACTGGAACTCAAGGAGGAGCTGGGGCTTCCCTGCCCCCGCATCGGGCTGATCGGGCTTTCCAATATGTTCAGCGACACTTCCCAGTTCGACCGGCTGTTCGGCATCGATCTGGACCTGTATATGGTGGAGCAGAACGATGAGCTGGCCGCTGCCGCCGTGCGTGCCTTTTCCGACGGATGCAATGCCGTCATCGGCGGCGATATCGTCTGCGAGAATGCCCGGCGGGAAAAACTGCCCTATAAGTTCATTCCTTCCGGCGTGGAAAGCCTGCGCAACGCCCTGACCGTGGCGGCCCGCGTGGCCTACGCCATCGATTTGGAAAAGCGGAACAGCGCCGAGATCAACGCCCTGCTGAACTACACCTTCAGCGGCATCGTGCAGGTGGACCGGGAAGGAATCATCCGCCGGGTGAACCGGATCAGCTACAACCTGCTGGAACACCCCGCCGACACGCTGCTGGGCCGGCCGATCTCCGAGATCCTGCCCAACCTGAACCAGAACGTGCTGGACAACGCCCTGATCGGGGGGCAGGAGGCTTACGCCTTCGTGCTGGACATCAACCACAAGGCGGTGGTGGTCAACATCGCCCCCATTCTGGTGGACAGCCAGATCGAGGGCGCCGTCCTGACGTTTCAGGAAGGCCAGCGCTTGATCGAAATGGACAGCGAGATGCGCCGGGAGCTGTATCAGCGGGGCTTCGTGGCCCGGTACAGCTTCGAGAATATGATCTGTGAGTCCCCGGAGACCCGCAGCATGCTGGATCTGGCCAAGCGGATCAGCAAATTCTCCGCGCCCGTCCTCCTGACCGGCGAGACCGGCAGCGGCAAGAACATCCTTGCCCAGTGCATCCACAACGAAAGCCTTGTGCACAACAACGCCTTCGTGACCATCGACTGCAGCGCATGGCTGCCGGAAACGCTGGACAATATGCTGTTCGGCAACTACACCGTCCGGAAGGACTCCACGGTGGACAGCTACGCCGAAATGGCGCAGGACGGCACCCTTTATCTCAGCCATGTGGAAATGCTGCCGCCGGAGACCCAGTACAAGCTGCTCTGCCTGATCCGGGGCCGCTTCCTCCACAACGGCCCGTCCCGGCCGGTGGCGGCCAACGTCCGGGTCATTGCATCCAGCGCCGTGAACCTGATCTCCCGTGTGGAGAAGGGGGAGTTCCGCAGCGACCTCTACTATGCGCTCAGCGTCCTGAGTCTGGAGGTGCTGCCGCTGCGCCGCCGCCGGGCCGATATCCTCGGCTGGACCGAGCTTTATCTGGACGACTGGCAGGAAAAATACAAGCGCTACGTCCACCTGACGCAGGGAGCCAGAGACTACCTGCTGGACTACGAGTGGCCGGGCAACTTGGACCAGTTGTGCAGCGTCTGTGAGCGTCTGGTCCTCCTGACCCGGAAGCGGAACATCGACGAGGTCTTCCTCCGGCAGCAGTTGGAGCAGGTGACGCCCCGGATGCTGCCGGGCACCGAGCAGATCGTCCTCTACAAGGATCAGAAGGCGGTGGAGATCGCCGCCCTGCTCAAAAAATACCACGGCAACCGGCAGAAGATCGCCGACGAGCTGGGGGTCAGCAAGACCACCCTCTGGCGGTATCTGAAGAAGTTCGACATCAAGCCGGAATACAACTGCTGAACCTGAAAACAACAAAATCCGGGAGGATCCTGTGCGAGAGGACCTCCCGGATTTTGTTGTTTGGAGACAATCTGCCGTTCGTTTCAGAAAAGCGATCGCGGGGAAATGGTTACATGATGTGGGGTGCGCCGCCCAGCGTGTAGGCCGTGGGAGAATCCAGCTTGACGCGGCTCCAGACGATCGGCTCGTGCTTTTCGATGAAGTCGTAGTCCAGATCCATGCCCCAGCCCGGCTTGTCGTTGGGGGTGATGAAACCGTCCTTCACCTTCAGCACATCGGTGACCAGCTCGGCGTCCAGCCCCTCTTCCCGCGGCTCGTTCTCAAGGAAGGTGGTGTTGTAGGTGCACATGCAGAAGTGGACGTTGATGCAGTTTGCCAGCGTGCTGAGCGGGTTGTGGGGGCTGAGCTTGCGGAAACTGGGTTCTGCCATGGCGGCGATCTTCCGCATCCCGGTGAAGCCGCCGCAGAGCAGGATGTCCGGCTGCAGCAGATCCACGGCGTGCAGCGCCAGCAGGCGCTCCCACGTATAGGGGTCGAAGATCTGCTCGCCGGTGGCCAGCGGAACGTTCAGGCCCTGCGCCATTTCGGTCCATGCTTCCAGATTGTCCGGGCGGATCGGCTCCTCCACAAAGAAGGGACGGTAGGGTTCGATCAGGTTCGCCACTCGGCGGCCCTCCCGCGGCTCATAGATCTTGCTCTGCATGTCGATGCCGATCTCAAAATCGGGACCAAGGGCGTTCCGCATCCCCTCAAACATCTCCACGAGGCGTGCTTCGGCGGAACCGTTGGGGAAGTAGCCGAGGCCCTTCACGCCGACCTTGCAGGCCTTGTAGCCATACTTCTCGATCTTGGGCTGCAACATTTCCAGCGCGGCCTTGCTGTCCTTGCCCATGGTGTGGCAGTAAACGGGCACGCGGTCCCGCACAGCGCCCACCATCTTGTACACCGGCAGGTTGGCGATCTTTCCGGCAATGTCCCACAGCGCCAGATCGATGGCGCTGGCCGCCGTATAAAGGATGCTGCCGCCGGGAAAGCGAGAGTAGTTCAGGATCCGCTTCTGGATCCGCTCCCGGTCCAGCGGGTCCATGCCGACGACCCACTCGGAGACATACTTGACCATCTCGGCCGTGGCCTTGTCGGCACCGATGCAGAACAGCTCGCCCACGCCGTGGACGCCCTCGTCGGTGTCGATCCGGACAAAGTTGAAATTACGGAACTGGGTGGTATGAACGGAATACGTCGTGACTTCAGTGATCTTCATGTGATGTACCTCTTCTACAGTGTCATACAGGGATTATACCATGGGGAAGCGGAAATTTGCCATAATGATGACGGTGATGCCATACAGGAACCACAGCGGCAGGCAGGCAAGGAAGACGTCCTTGATCTTGTAACCGCCCGCGCCGAAGGCGATGGCGATCGAGGGAGAAGACATGGGGGTCAGCATTGCGCCGGTGGTACCGCAGGAGATGGCAAGGACGACACCGCGGGGATCCACACCGCGGCTCACACAGGTGATGATGGCCAGCGGGATCAGGACGTTGTAGGTCGCCGTGTTGCTCATGATCTGGGTCAGGGTCGCGCCGACGACATAGAAGGCGATCATGATGGCCAGCGGCGAGGGGTTGCCGCCCAGTGCCTTGACGATGAACTCTGCCACAAGATCGGCTGCACCGGTCTGCTGCATCGCAGTCGCCAAGCAGAGCAGGCCCGCCAGCATCAGGATGGTTTCAAAGTTGACATACTGTTTGGCTTCCTTCATGTTGATGCAGCCAAGCGCACCGAGGATCAGGTCCGCGATGATGGGGATGATGTACATGGGGAAGGGCAGATAGCTGTTGAAGCAGATGGCGATCATGGTCAGGATGAAGACGATGTAGATGACCTTTTCCGTCTTGGGGTCGATCTTCTTCGCCTTACCGGCGCGGCTCTCGTCGATCTTGGCCGCGTCGATCTTGATGACGGGGAAGTGCTTCCAGCCGATAAAAGCCATGTACAGGAACGCCACCAGAGCGGGAACGAAGACCACGGCGGACTTATCGAACATGGTAAAGCGCTGCTCGGCACCGTTGGCCTCCATCAGGGCGTTGGCCGTGACGAAGTAGGTCAGGCCGGCGCCGACCGGCAGCATCGCCTGAGAAGCGTGGGAGCAGACAGCGCCGGGGTACAGAAGCTGGGAAGGCTGCACGGGGGAGTTCTCGTCCAAGGCTGCGGTCAGGGGCAGCAGCATGGCGATGACGCCCAAGGGGCTGACGAGCTGGGTCAGCAGGATGGAACCCAGCAGGTACAGGAAGACGATGGAACGGCCGCTGGTGCCCTTGCTCATGATCCAGTTGCGGACATGATCGACCAAGGTGGTCTTGCCCAGCGCACCGGCCAGAATGAACATGGCACCGACCATGACAACGTTGGTGCTGGCGAAGTTGGCGTATGCGTCCTTGAAGCTCAGCACACCGGTGGCGCACAGGAACGTGGCACAGAACATGCCGATCCAGCCGAAATTGAACTTGCCGCTCAGGAACATGATCACGACCACAAGCAATGTGACAAGGGTCAGGATCAGATGGATACTCATAACAGATTCACTCCTTTGACATTCATCGGTTTTGGTTATTCTTCTCCGGAGTTTGCTTGGGATTTTCGACTCATTTTTGCATGCAACTGTTGGTAACATTAGTGTATTTTATCTTCCGACTCTTTTCAAGCCGGAAAAAGCGATGTATACTATAAGCAGAAATTATAACAGGAGGAATGCAGCCTTGAACCTCACATCACAGCAGTATATCATCGCGCTGGCGCAGGAGGGTTCCTTTACCGGGGCGGCCCGGCGGCTGGGGGTGTCGCAGCCGGGGCTTTGCGGCTGGCTGGACAATCTGGAAGAGCAGTTGGGCACCCGGCTGGTCCTCCGCAGCCGCAAAGGCATCACCCTGACCCCCGCAGGGCAGATCTATCTGAACGGCTCCCGCCGGATGCTGTCGGTACAGCAGCGCACGGCAGCGGCGCTGGCGAATCTGGGCGGCGGCGAGGTGCCCTGCCTACGGGTGGCGGGAACGCCCGGCGGCGGCGCGCAGATCTTTGCCCGGATCTTCGGGGCCTTCACCGGCCGGTTCCCGGCGGTGCAGCTTCAGTTCGTGGAGAGCTACAATCAGGAGGCGCTCCGTCTCGTGCAGGAAGGCAACGTGGATTTTGCCCTTTGCAGCCTGCCGGATCCGGACGCCTGCCCGGCAGAGCACATCGTCAAGCGAAGCTCGGAGCTGATCGTCGTGCTGCCGGACCAGTACCCGCTGGGGTACGACGCCTCCGCCCTGACGGCGGGAGCCGAGCTGCCCGGCCTGCCGCTGCGGCGGCTGGGCGACCTGCCCTTTATGATGCCGAGCGAGGAGATGTCCTATTACCCGGTGCTGCAACAACTGTTCCAGCACGCGGGCGTCCACCCGAAGGTCATCTTCCAAAGCTCCAACACCAACATCCTGTACCAGATGGTCTGCAACGGATACGGTGCCGCTATCGTCCCGCGGAGATGCTTTTCGCCGCGGGATCCGGTGTCCCCCTTCTCGCTGCGGCCGAGGCTCTATAATTACGCCTGCCTTGTCTTCCGCAGCGGAGCGGAAAAGACCGCCGCGTGGAATTATCTTCTGGAATTGCTTTCGATCTGAGAAAAGGGAGAAATCATGGACGTTCACGCATTGGAATATCTGCTGCTCATCGCCGAGACGGGCAGCCTGTCGGAAGCGGCCGAAAAGGCCCATCTGAGCCAGCCGGCCATGACGCAGTGTCTGGCCAAGCTGGAACGGGAAGCCGGGTGGCCGCTCTTCAACCGGGTAAACCGGAAGCTGGTGCCCACACGGGCCGGGCAGATCTACCTCAAGGGTGCCCGCGAGATGGTGCAGATCAAGGAGGAGACCTATCAGAGCATCGAGCAGCTCCGGCGGCAGCAGGGACAGCTCCGGGTCACCGGGTCGGCGGATATCTGCCACCTGTTGGAGGAAAAACTGCTGCCGAAGCTGTATCTGCAGTTCCCGCAGCTGAAGGTGGAGCGGATGGTCACAACGACCCACACGGCCAAGCAGTATCTGACCAACGGGCTGGCCGACCTCTCCTTCCTCTGTGCCGTCAAGCCCAGCAGCCTGTTGGAATACGTTCCCCTGCTCCACGACACCCTCTGCCTTGCCGTTCCGGAGAGCATGATCAGCGCGGAGATCCGTGCCGGAGGTCTGGCGGCCTGCGGCTGCCTGCCCTTTGTCCTGCCGGACGAGCAGCAGTTCGGGCGGGAACTGGTGGACCGCCTGTTCCGGCGGGAGCACCTGTACCCCATTTCCCTATACACCGCCGCCGGTTGGAAGGACCTTGTCCGGCTGGCAGACGAGGGCTACGGCGCAGCGATCCTGCCCGAACGGAGCGCCGCCCGGCTGGAACATTGCGAAGTCCTCCCGCTGGAAAATGCCCCTTCGTTCGATTTTGTCTGCGCGGTTCCGCGCTATGCCGAGCCTTCCCCCGCCTGCATGGCCCTGATCGAGCTGGCCCGGAAGCACTTTGCAACCCATGGATGAAACAATGATTTCACTTTCTGAAAGCAGTGCCAGAATGCCGATTCCGGCCTGTGTTTTTGTAGCAATTCGTCAATTGTAAAAAAAGCGCACCTGCGGTATCTTATTGTCAGAGGCCGACGAAAAACGGTCCTGCCACAAAAATTTCATCGTATTGACCCATTTCTCCTTATATTTCATCAAACCTAGCTATTTTCTCTCACCAGACAATCCTTCTAAAACCAGAACGCCCCCGACAGACACGGCTGCCGGGGGCGTTCTGGTTCTTTTGTGCTGCTTCAGCGGACGAGGCAGGGCTTCTTGTGGTCGTATTTCCAGCCGGGGATCAGGTACTGCATGGCCTTTGCGTCATCCCGGTCATGGGAGGGCAGCTTCCGATACAGTGCGTTGGCGGCCATAACGCGGTCCATGTTCAGGTGGACGCCCAGACCGGGAGCATCCGGCACCTGAAGGCGTCCGTTCCGGATCTGCGGCGTGTCGTCCAGCAGGTTCTGGCCGTCCTGCCAGATCCAGTGGGTGTCCAGCGGGGCGGGGGTGCCCACGGCGGTGGCCCCCACCTGCGCAAAGGCGGCCAGCGTGATATCGAAGTGGTTGTTGGAATGCACGCCCCACGTCAGCCCCCAGCTATCCAACAGCAGGCTCATCCGGATGGTGCCGTCAAAGCCCCAGAAATGCGGGTCGGCAAGGATGATATCGCAGGCGTTCAGGCTGACGGTGTGGTAGAACTGCCGCCAGTCGGTCGCGATCATGTTGGTGGCAACTTGGAACTGGGTGGCATTCTTGAATTCCCGCATGATCTCACGGCCGGAGAACCCGGCCTCCGGGCCGCAGGGATCCTCCACATAGGTGATGACGTCGTGCATCCCTTTGCACAGCTCCACCGCCTCGGCAAGGCTCCACGCCCCGTTGGGGTCGATGTTGATCCGTGCATCGGGGAACGCCTTTTTCAGCGCCCGGAGCGCGTCCATCTCCTCCTGCCCGGTCAGGACGCCGCCCTTGAGCTTGAAATTGCGGAAGCCGTATTTTTCCTGCACGGCCTGTGCTTCCTCCACGATCCGCTCCGGAGTCAGGATCTCCTCCCGCCGCAGGCGGAACCACGGGTCCGGGTTGCCGGATTCGTCCAGATACTGCATCTCCCCGGCGGGGGTCTTTGCCTTGTCGGAGACGTAGAAGAGGTAGCCCAGCATCTCCACCTCCCTGCGCTGCTGCCCCTCACCCAGAAGCTGGCACAGGGGGACGCCCAGATACTGGCCCATCAGGTCCAGCATGGCGCACTCGATGGCCCATTCGCTCTTGACCACGAACTTCAGCTTGGAGATGTCCAGCGTCTGGATGCCCTCGCCGTCGTCGGTCGGCTCGTGCCGGGCCAGTTTGTGGATCTTCTGCAAGATCTGCTGGTAGGCGGCAATGGGCTGCCCCTCCACCAGCGGGCGGACAAAGTTCAGGCAGTCGCAGGTATAGTCGCCGCCATGGATCTCGCCGATGCCGGTGTGGTTCAGACTGTCGGTCAGAATCACGAGGTTGCGGGTAAAACAGGGCGCGTGCGCGCCCGACAGGGTCATCAGCATGCTGTCGTAACCGGCCACGGGGATGACCTGCATCTTGGTAATGACGGGATGTTCCATTTCAGGGCCTCCTTAAAAAACAGAGCCGGCACCCTGCGGTGCCGGCTCCTGCATCAGAACGGTTCTTTTTGCAGCTCAGCGCACCAGACAGGGACGCTTGTTGTCAAACTTCCAGCCGGGGATCAGATACTGCATGCCGATGGCGTCGTTGCGGGCACCAAGGCAGTTTTCTACGTACAGCTTGTTGGCCTTGAGAATCTGCTCGCGGTCGATCTCGATGCCGAGGCCGGGAGCCTTGGGCAGGTCGATGCAGCCGTCCACGATCTGCATGGGCTGTTTGGTCAGGCGCTCGCGGCCCTCCTGCCAGATCCAGTGGGTATCGATGCCGTTCATCTTGCCGGGCACGGCGGCAGCGCACTGCACGACCATGGCCAGAGAGATGTCGAAGTGGTTGTTGGAGTGGCAGCCCCACATCAGGCCGAAATCATTGCACATCTGGCCGACCCGGACCGAGCCGTTCATGGTCCAGAAATGGGGGTCTGCCAGAGGGATATCCACGCTGCGCAGGGAGATGCAGTGGCACATCTGCCGCCAGTCGGTATCGATCATGTTGGTGGCAGTGGGCATGCCGCTGTCCCGCTTGAACTCGGCCATGGTCTCGCGGCCGGAGAAGCCGTTCTCGGCGCCGCAGGGATCCTCGCAGTAAGCCAGCACTTTCTTCAGCTCCGGTGCCAGCTCCAGCGACTTTTCAAGGCTCCAGCAGCCGTTCGGGTCCAGATCGATCCGGGCATCGGGGAAGGCGGCCTTCAGGGCCTGCACCGCCTTCAGCTCCTCTTCCGGCTCCAGAACGCCGCCCTTGAGCTTGAAGTCCTCGAAGCCGTACTTCTCGTGGGTCGCCTTTGCCTGCGCCACGATGGCCTCCGGGGTCAGTGCCTCGTTGTGGCGGATGCGGTACCACTCGCAGTCGGAGTCCGACTCATCGGTATAGGGCAGGTCGGTCTTTTTCTGATCGCCCACATAGAACAGGTAAGACAGGAACCGCACCCGCTCCCGCTGGATGCCGTCGCCCAGCAGAGCGGCGGCGGGGACGTCCAAGAATTTGCCCATCAGGTCCAGCAGCGGAGCCTCGACGGCAGTGACCACATGGACGCCGGTGCGCAGGTCAAAGGTCTGCAGGCCGCGGACATCGTCCTTGATGTTGGCGTTCAGCCATGCGCGGACTTTGTTCAGGGTCTGCTTGTAATCCACGATGCGGGTGCCGACCACCAGATCCTTCACGGATTCCAGTGCCGCCGTGATCTTCTGGCCGCCGGGCACTTCGCCCACGCCCTCAACGCCGTTGGAATCGGTCAGGATGACAATGTTGCGGGTGAAGTACGGTGCGTGCGCACCGGACAGGTTCAGCTCCATGCAGTCGGTACCGGCTACGGGGAAAATTTCCATTTTTTCTACGATCGGGGACATAAAGGTTTCCTCCTGTGAGTTTGAATTTTATAAGATCAGGTAATGGGTGCGGGGTTGAAGATGCACATGTCGTTGTGGAAGCCGTACTGATCGCTGTACGGCTGTTTCGTTCCGCTGGCCACATCCAAGATGAAGTTGTAGATCTCGGTGCCGACCTCGGCGATGGTCTTTTCCCCGGTGGCGACCTCGCCTGCGGAGATGTCGATCAGGTCGAACCAGTGCTTCTTCATCTCGTTCCGGCTGCACACCTTGATGACGGGGGAGACGTCCAGCCCGTAGGGGGTGCCGCGGCCGGTCATGAAGACCTGCAGGCCGATGCCGGAGGCGACCTGAGACGGGCCGCAGACGATATCGGAAGCCGGGGTGGCGGCATAGATCAGGCCGTGCTTGGTGGGCTTTTCGGCCGGGCTGAGCACTTCGACGATGGGGCTGGTGCCGCTCTTGGCGATGGAACCCATGGCCTTTTCCACAATGTTGGCCAGACCGCCCGCCTTATTGCCGGGGGTGGGGTTGGCGTCGCGGCCGACACCGCCTGCGGCGAGGTAATCGTCGTACCACTTCATCTCCTCGGCCAGACGGTCGCGGACGTGGGCATCCACACAGCGGGCGGCCAGAAGCTGCACGCCGTCCCGGACTTCGGTGACCTCGCTGAACATCACGGTGCCGCCGCAGCGGACGATCATATCGGCGGCGTAACCGGCGCTGGGATTGGCGGTGATGCCGCTGAAGGCATCGCTGCCGCCGCACTGCATCCCGATCAGCAATTCGCTGACGGGCAGCTCTTCCCGGCGGCGCTGTTCCAGTTTCTGCAGCTTTTTGTCGGCCATATCGAGGATGGCCTGCATCATGGCATCGTGTCCGGCGTAATCCTGCAGGGTCAGGACGTTTTCGGGGGTGATATCCTCCGGAGGCAGGACACGGTCATAGGTCAGCTTTTCGCAGCCCAGACCCACGACCATGATCTCGCCGCCGAAATTGGGGTGGCGGATCAGGTTGGTGACGGCCCGGATGGGCACTTTAGCCTCCGGCGCGTTGATGGCCACACCGCAGCCGTAAGGGTGGGTGACGGCGACCACACCGTCCACATGGGGATACTTGGGCAGCAGCTCCTTCCGGATCCGCTCCACGGCCACCTTCAGGACACCGGCAGCGCACTGGACGGTGGTCACGATGCCCAGCAGGTTGCGGGTCCCGGCGGGGCCGACCTTGTTGCGGTAGCCCATCCATGTGGTGCGCTCCGGCATCGGCAGCGCTTCCATGGGTTTCAGGTTGGTGCCGTAGGGCAGGTTGTCCAGCTTGGGGCTTTCGGGCAGATCGAGCATGAACTCGTTGATCCAGCTTCCGGTCGGAATCTCCTTTTTGGCGTAGCCCAGCACGACACCGTAGCGGATGATCTCGCCGCCTTTGGGGATATCGGTCAGCGCGATCTTGTGCGCCTGCGGGATCGGCTCCCGGGTTTTCAGGCCGGGCAGGAACTCCGCCCCGGCGGGCAGGTCGTGGATGGCCACGGCCACATTATCGTTTTCGTTAATCTTTACAATGATCCGTTCGGGCATGGTCTGTTTTTTCTCCTTTGATACATGGTCTTTTCAGCACCAAAAGCGCAAGCCGCTTTACCGACTTGCGCCTTGGTGATACGGAGCCGGTTATTGTCCGGAAGTACCGTAGATTTCGGGATAGAATTTCTTGACGGCTTCAGCGCGGTTGATCAGGACATCGGCCCATGCGTAATCGGCTACGAAGACGGTGTAATCGTCCGGGTCCTTGGGGATGTTGGGCAGGATGTTGTTCTGGTTCAGGTGGCTTGCCAGTGCGATATCCACCGGCATCTTGGCCAGCTCATAGCAATCCTTGATGAAGCGGTGGGGCAGCTCCGGGTCCGTGCCGGTCTTGATGACGCCTTCCTTGCTCATCTGTCCGACACCGAGGCCGCCGTGCAGGGCGCAGCGGTAGGTCTTGCCGGTCTTCTCGTCGGTATCCTCAAAGAAGAAGCTGGTCACGCCCGGCG
The DNA here is from genome assembly GCF_003478405.1 of Faecalibacterium sp. AF28-13AC. NCBI lineage: Bacteria > Bacillati > Bacillota > Clostridia > Eubacteriales > Oscillospiraceae > Faecalibacterium > Faecalibacterium sp. AF28-13AC. The sequence continues at coordinate 141,839 of NZ_QUFG01000002.1, forward strand.
TATGGCCGGGGCACAGGCGGAAGGTGATGGTGAAGCGGCCCATGGTCAGGGGGTGCTCCATATCGTAGAAATTCGTGACCGTGTAGGGGGTGACATACGCAGGGAAGGTGTCCTCCGCGTGCTTCTGATGCTCGGCCTCATCCTCCTTGGACAGCCAGATCTCGGCACCGGTCATCTCGTGCAGGACCCGTGCGCAGCAGGAGTGATCCCCGTGCCAGTGGGTCAGGAAGATCTTCTTGATGTCCTTGGGGTCGTGGCCGGAACGCCAGATGCGGTCGATCAGCAGGTACAGCGTCTCCGGGCACAGGCCGGTATCGATCAGGATCAAGCCCTCGCCGGTATCCAGCAGGAAGGACGCGACGTTGTCCTGCCCGCCCACGTTCCAGACGTGGGGCGCATTGCGGTAGACCGGGATGGCATGCTCCCAATGGGTGGCCAGTGCCTCCTTGCTCATGCCCAGACGCCCTTCGGTCGAGGCGTAATGAAATTTCTTTTCCATGGTTTGCGCTCCCTCTTTCCGGTTACTTGTTGCCGTACACTTCGGGGTAGAACTCCTTGGTGGCATCGGCGCGGTTGATCAGGACATCGGCCCATGCGTAATCGGCCACGAAGACGGTGTAATCGTCCGGGTCCTTGGGGATGTTGGGCAGGATGTTGGCCTGATTCAGATGGCTGGACAGCGCAATGTCCACGGGCATCTTGGCCAGCTCGTAGCAGTCCTTGATGAAGCGGTGTGCCATCTCGACGGGGTAGCCCAGCTCCTGCAGGTTCTGCGGGCGCATCATGGGGTTGACGCCCAGACCGCCGTGCAACGCGCAGCGGTAGGTCTTGCCGGTCTTCTCGTCGGTATCCTCGAAGAAGAAGCTGGTCACGCCCGGCGTGTGGCCGGGGCACAGCTTGGTGCGGATGATCATATTGCCCATGACGATGGGCTTGTCGTCGTCATAGAAATTGGTGACGGTGTAATCGGGGATCTCCATCGGCGGGATGTGCTTCCGGAACTCCTCATCGTGCAGGGAGCGCTGATGCTCGACCTCGTCCTCCTTGGACAGCCAGATCTCGGCACCGGTCATCTCGTGCAGGTAGCGTGCGCAGCTGGAATGATCGCCGTGCCAGTGGGTCAGGAAGATCTTCTTGATGTTCTTGGGGTCATGGCCGGAACGCCAGATGCGGTCGATCAGCAGATACAGCGTCTCCGGGCACAGACCGGTATCGATCAGGATCAGGCCGGCACCGGTGTCGATCAGGAAGGATGCGACGTTGTCCTGACCGCCTACGTTCCAGACGTGGGGTGCATTGCGGTAAACCGGGATGGCGTGCTCCCAGTGAGTCGCCATTGCCTCTTTGCTCATGCCGAGGCGTCCGGCCGTCGAAGCATAGAAGAATTTCTTTTCCATAAAACGAACCTCCCTAGAACAACTATATCACATCACCCGTAGATCGGGAAGAAGAAGTTGGCCGAAAGCGAAATGGTCACGATCGCGATCAGAATGTACGGAACGGTGAACTTTGCCACCTGAGACAGCTTGTAGTTGCCTGCTGCGTAGATCAGAGCGGTCTCGGCTGCACCGGAGGGGAAGCCCAGAGAGATGACGTTTGCGATGGCAACGATCAGCATGATGCCGCGGGGATCCCAGCCGCCTGCCAGACAAACCGTAGCACCGACGGTGTACAGGATGTTGGACGTTGCGGAGTTGGACATCAGGGTGGTCATGATGATGCAGACGGTGCTGAACAGGAACATGACAGCCAGAGAAGAAGGATGGCCGCCCAGAACGCCGAGGATCGCGTTGCCGATCAGGTCGCCTGCGCCAGACTTGGTCATGGCAGCTGCCACGCCCAGAACGCCGGCCATCAGGAAAATCATGTCCGCAGTCAGAGCCTTGGTCACTTCGGGAACGCTCAGAGCCTTGCCGTAGATCAGGACCAGAACGCCCAGAGCGGGAGCAACATACATCAGCTTGCCGGTCCACTTGTTCAGGACGAGGACAGCCATGACAGCGATGAAGACGACGTAAACCAGAGTTTCCTGTGCCTTGGGAAGGGTCTTGGTCTCCTTGACCTCTTTTGCCTCTGCTGCGTTGACGGTGCCGCGCTTGGGCAGGAGCTTCCATGCGACCAAGCAGTAAATGGTCAGGCAGACAACGGGCAGGATGGAGACCCTGAACTTGTCGAACATGCCGAGCCAGTAGCCTTCATCGGTGATGATGGTGCCGTAGATGGCGTTGATGGTCGCAAAGCTGGTGGCACCCATACCAATGGGCAAGAAGCCCTTCCATGCACAGCTGATGCCCAGCATCGGCATAAGCAGACGGGTGGGGGTGACTTCGCCGTCGTTGCTCAGGGATGCGAGGAAGACGATCATGATGGAGAAGGTTGCGGTTGCGGGGATGAACTGGACGAATGCGATGACGATCAGATAGAAGAACAGGATCAGGACGATGCCCTTTTTGCCGCTCAGGCTGTTGACCTTATTACGGATATAGGGAACGATGCTGGTCTTGGTGATGGCAGAACTCAGCGCCATCATGGGAGCGACCAGAATGATACTGTTGTTGGTGAAGCCGCCGAACGCTTCCGAGGGGGAGAGGATACCGAACGCTGCCAGCAGTGCGCAGCAGGTCATTGTGGTAACGCCCATGGGGAACTTCTGCCACACGAACATTACGATCATGAAGGCGAGGATCGCCAACGTGATAATCAACTGGGATGTCATAAGTGAATTGCCTCCTTTTGTTTTTTACGACCAAGGGCCGGAGTGTAAGCACTCTTGCCGGACGGGGCGCCACCGTCCGGCAACTCGCACAGAGCTGGACCTTACACTCACAGCAGCCTTTTTGCTCATTCTAGCCAAAAGTTTTGCATACAGCAATTCGCTTTTCGACCGATTTTGACTCTCAATTTTTGACGGACGCCACAAAATTGCAAAATGTGAATTTTGTGGTTCATTTTTTGATTCATTTCGTTTCAATTTTATGGAATACAAGTGGCACGGGGAAAATTCGGGCTTGCACCGGGGGGATCCACCCTCTCAAACCTGCCTCCTTTGTAAAAGCTTCGGAATCTTTTTGTAAAACCTCCGGGAGCTTCCGGTTTCAGCTCCTCCGCCTATATGAAATTTTTTGAAACGCAGAAGTTCACATTCTGCGCCGAATCGTTCAGAAAACCGAACGTTTGTGGGATGCGGATAAATTTTTGTTAAGTTTTTAGCAGATTTCCCGATTGTCGAAGAAGGGGAAAAGTTGTAGCATAGCGATATGGAAATGGCATGTGTGCACACAGAAAACATTTTCGGAGACAGCTCTGGCCGGTCAGTGCGGAACACGGACAGGGTAAAGGTAAAAGAAGTAAGTAAAAGAAAAGGAGCCGTTTCGTATGGAACTTTATATTGTGCTTGCGATCATGGCGTTCATGATTGTCGGCTTCCTCCTGAACAAGTGGCCATTCGGCCTGACCACCATGACCTGCTGCGTCCTGCTGGCCCTGACCGGGGTATTCACCATCCCGGAAGCCTTTGCAGGCTTCTGCAACAAGACCCTGATCCTGCTGGTCGGTATGTTCGGCATGGTCTCTGCATTCCAGAAGACCAGCGTTGTGGATAAGATTCAGGCTCAGATGCTCCGCCTGAAGGGCAAGAGCGGCATGGCGCTGGTCATCGGCCTGTACGTCGTGGTCATCGGTCTGGCCTGCTTCATGCCCACCACCGCCAACATGGTCGTCATGCTGATGTTCCTTGTCGGTCTGGGCGATTCCGGCGAAGTCACCCCCACCCGTATGACCATCCCTCTGCTGGCCATGATCGCCATCTGGGGTTCCAAGCTGCCCATCGGCATGGGCGCTGCCAGCCACCTGAACCTGAATGCCCGTTACGAAGGCATGCTGCCCGAAGGATCTGAGGGCATGCTGCTGGACCTGATGACCCGCTTCAAGGTCATGATCCTGCCCTGCATCATCCTGACGGTCTACTGCCTCTTCGCTTGGAAGTGGCTGCCCAACAAGAAGTTCGACTCCTCCAAGCTGGAAGGCAAGGGCGGCAAGAAGAAGGAAAAGACCCCGCTGCCCAAATGGCAGGAGAACCTGATCCTCGGCCTGTTCCTCGTTGTCATGATCTCCCTGTTCTTCAGCAAGCAGCTGGGTGATTATATGTACCTGATCCCCGTCACCTGCCTGCTCATCATCACCTTCTCCGGCTGCATGTCCGTGAAGGAGACCATCAACGCCATCACCATCGACGCCGTCTGGATGATCGCTGGTGTTCTGGTCATTGCCGACGCTCTGGGCAAATCCGGTGCCGGTGACGTCATCGGCAACACCATCCTGAAGATTCTGGGCGGCAACCCCAGCGGCCTGTTCGTCATGTTCGTGTTCGCAGTCGTCACGGTCGTGATGACCACCTTCATGTCCAACTCCGCGACCTCCAATGTCCTGATCCCCGTGGCAGCTTCCGTTGCCATTGCAGCCGGTTGGGATCCCCGCGGTCTGGTGCTGATCGTTTCCTTCTGCTCTGGCATCGCCATCGCATTCCCCTCCGGCTCGCCTGCCTGCGGCATCGCCTATGCCTCGACCGGCTATAAGCTCAGCGAGACCTTCAAGTTCACGCTGCCCTTCATCGTGCTGGCCGTCATCAGTATCGTGCTCAGTGCAAACTTCTTCTGCCCCATTTACGGCTGATCACACGAACCGCCCGGCGGCCAGAGCCGTCGGGCGGCTTTTCTGAAAAAGAACCGAACGAAAAGAGGTCGATTTTATGTCTTTGCGTCCCCAGATCCCCGTCCGCACCAGCGAGAGCGATGCCACGCTCTCCTTCATCCGTCAGATGGGCGTGGAAAACGTCAGCCTGATGCTCAAGCCCGATGAGATCAACCGGGAAGTCCTGCAGCAGCAAAAGGAAAAGCTGGCCCGCTTCGGCATGACCATTTCGGATGCGGCCTGCAATGAGCTGCAGAAAAATAAGAGCATCCACCTCAACCTGCCCGACCGCGATTTCCAGATCGAGCGGTTCAACAACATGCTCCGGGTGCTGGGCGAGGAGAAGATCCCCTTCACCTCCATTGCATGGCAGCCCAACGGCATCCTGCGCACCGACCACCGGGTCGGCCAGCACACACGCGGCGGCAACAGCGCGTTCTGCGACCAAGCCGAGATCCTTGCCCGCCCCAACGCCGAAAGCCGAGCCTACACGGAGGAGGAGATCTGGGAAAACTTCGCCTACTTCATGGAAAAGGTCGTCCCCGTGGCCGAGGAGACCGGTGTCCGGATGGCGCTGCACCCCAACGACCCGCCGCTGGCCTGCATGGCAGGCATCCCCAGCCTGATCTATAATATGGAGTGCTACCGCAAGGCCTTCAAGGCAGCAGGCGGCAGCAAGGCGCTGGGCATCAAGCTCTGCGTGGGCTGCTGGCTGGAAGGCGGCAGCGACTTCGGCGACCTGATGTCGGACATCAAGGAGCTGTGCGACGACGACCGGATCCTCTGTGTCCACTTCCGCAATGTGGACAGCCCCCTGCCGGTGTTTGAGGAAGTGCTGGCCGAGGACGGCTACGCCGATATGTACGCCATCATGAAGCAGTTGGTGGCCTGTGACTGCAACGCCGTTATCTCCATCGACCACGGTTTCAAACCCATTGAGGGCTTTGGCGGGATGCCCGGTTCCTTCTGCTACCCCACCGGTTTCATGAAGGGTCTGATCTATGCCGCCGAAAAAGAGCTTGGCAAGCGCTGAGCTGCGTAAAATCAGTGAAAAAAGGTCGGCAGCTTTCCGGAGCTGCTGTCCTTTTTCATCCATTTAGTTCGATACAAAACAGCTTTGGGAAACGTGAAGGAGGAATCGCAGGTGGCCGCGCAGAAACAAAGGTTCAAGCTGGTGACCGACAAAAAATTCTATAAACGGGTGCTCAGCATCATGCTGCCGGTGGCGCTGCAGCAAGCCATCAATATGGGCGTCAACATGCTGGACACCATCATGCTGGGGCAGTTCGGCGAAGTGCAGATCTCGTCATCCAGTCTGGCAAACCAGTATTATAATTTCTTTACCATCTTCTGCATGGGCATCATCGGCGGCAGCAGCGTGCTTGCCGCGCAGTACTGGGGTGCCCGTGAGGTGGAGAAGGTACGTCAGACCTTCAATATGGCGCTGCGGATGGCGCTTACGCTGGCCTCCGTCTTTGCCGTTCTGACATGGTGCTTCCCCGCCCAGATCATGAGCATCTATACCTCAGAGGCTCATGTCGTGGAACAGGGCGTGCGGTACCTGCGGATCACGACCTTTGTCTTTATCATCCACGGCACCAGCCTTGTGGCTGCCCAGTTGATGCGCTCAGTCGGGCAGGCGCAGCTTGGCCTGATCGTCAGTTGCGTGTCCTTCGTGGTCAACCTGATCGCCAACTATGCCTTCATCTTCGGCAAATTCGGTGCTCCCCGGATGGAAATCGCCGGTGCCGCACTGGGCACCCTGCTGGCCCGCACGTCGGAGTTCCTCGCCACCTTCGGTTACATCCTCTTCAAGGACAAGGAGCTGGGTCTGCGGATCAAACACCTGCTGCACATGCCCGGCGAGGAGTTCTTCTCCAACTATCTCCGCCTCGGCCTGCCGGTGCTGGTCAGTGACGGCCTGCTGGGTCTGGGCGGCAACATCGTCAGCATCATCCTCGGCCACATGGGTGCCGCGGTGGTGGCCGCAAACGCCATCTGTCAGGTCATCGACCGCCTGTTCACCGTGGTGATCCAAGGCATCTCCAACGCGTCCAGCATCGTTACCGGCCATACGCTGGGCGAAGGCTCCCGCGAGAAGGCCATGCAGCAGGGGTATACGTTCTATGTACTGAGCATCTTCTTCGGCCTGATCGCCGCCGTGATGGTGCTGGCCTGCGGCCCGCTGACCATCGCCATGTACACCCTGAACGACGAGACCATCCTCATGACCGAAGAGATGATGGGTGCCTACGCGGTGATCGTCTTCTTCCAGTGCATCCAGTCCGTCATGACCAAAGGCGTCCTGCGCGGCGGCGGCGATACCAAGTTCCTGATGAAGGCCGACATCCTGTTCATGTGGCTGGTGTCCATCCCGCTGGGCGGCGTGGGCGGCCTGCTGCTGGGCTGGCCTGCTTGGCTGACCATCCTCGCCCTGCGCGTGGATTATGTGATCAAGTCGGTGTGGTGCATCAGCCGCCTCAAGAGCGGAAAGTGGATCCACACCGCCGACGGCATCGCGGAAGAAGAGCCGGAAAAAGTGACCGACTGAGCCGGAATGCCACGGCCCGCTTTCTCCTTTGCCTGAGTCGGATGTCAAAAGCCGCCCCCTGCGCCGGAATGATATGCTACCCCCAGAGTATTCAGAGTTTTGTTTTTACTCTGTCTACTCTAGGGGTAGCATATCAAATTGCGTGAGGGCTTGAGAGAGCACCAATAAAGCGCAAAGCCCCCCGGTTTCTGTGATAGGAAGCCGGAGGGCTTTTTGCATCTTGTTTTGTAAGCGGAAAGAGGGTACAATGATAGCAGAAGTACGCACATCAATGAGGTGATACTATGCTGAACATTTTTTACGGTGATATGAAGGAAGCGGTGTACAATACGGCTTCTTATTTCAAATACGATTACGAAGAAGACTGGATCGTTGATCCGATGGTCAAGGAAATGATTCAGGATGTGGATAAGTCTACCGTTATCGACAGTGGTGTAATTGACAGCCCGGTTTTTGGTAAAATTCCACCGATTGGTTTATCTGGTGGCGTAAAGACACTGATTTTGGTAAAGTTTGAGCCAGAGAAAGTGTTCAATGTATCGACTTGTGGTGACAACTGTGCAAAGTGGCTGCTCAAAATTGCAGAGCAGGAGAATCGCACGGTGAATTTGTGTCACCTGATGGATTTTGGCAAAAAGCCGTTTACAATAAAAGTGCTGAATACGAATCAAATCGTTCACAGTATGGAAGAGCTGATTTTGGCCGCAGGTGAGTTTGTGTAAAGGGGCTGACAGAAATGAAAGGCATTCATAAAGTGGTCGTTGGCACAAAGTACCTGAAATATGAATTTGAACTGCGACGCAACCTGACCATTATTCGCGGGGATAGTGCAACGGGAAAAACGACCCTTGTGGATATGATTCGCACCCATATGAACGATGGAGAGAGTGGGCCGGTCACTCTGAATTGTGATAAAGGTTGCTATGTGGTAGAAGGACGCCTTTGGAAGGGACAACTTGACAATATTCAGGACAGCATTGTTTTTATCGACGAAGGAAATGAGTTTGTCAAGACCAAAGATTTTGCACGTGCGATTCAGCAGACCGACAACTATTACGTCATCGTGACCAGAGAGGGTTTGTCTGCCTTGCCATACAGTGTGGAAGAGGTGTACGGAATCCGGACCTCTGGAAAGTATGGGGCACTGAAACAGAGCTATCATTCGTTCTATCGAATCTACCCGGATAGTACGACTGAGAATATTAAGCCGGAGAAGATCCTGACGGAAGACAGCAATTCGGGTTATCAGTTTTTTGACGCGGTCTGTGCAGAGCATCAAATGCAGTGTGATACTGCAAATGGAAAGTCAAATGTGTTTTCCTATTTGAAGGCGCATAAGGATGAAAAGATTCTGGTGATTGCAGATGGCGCTGCCTTTGGCCCGGAAATGGATAGGGTGTTGCAGTTGGTGCTGACAAGAGAGAATCTGGAACTCTATTTGCCAGAATCTTTTGAATGGTTAGTGCTTTCTTCTGGAATCCTGAAAGATACGGAGGTTGCACAGATCTTGCAGACACCGTCTGACTACATCGACAGCAAGGAATATTTTAGCTGGGAGCGTTACTTTACGGCGCTTCTGACGGAGAAAACGGCGGGAACATATCTGAATTATACCAAGAAAACGCTGAATGAGGCCTATCTGAGGGATGGTGTGAAAAACGCGATTTTGGGACAGATGCAGAAAGTCGAATTGAAATAAAATCAAAAGAAAGTGGAATCGTAATGAGGATACAGTATACATTAAAGGTTTATCCGGCAGGGCTTGGGCGCAGCGTATACAGAACGATAACCATCTGTGGTACGGATACACTGGATCAGCTCTGCATGGCGATTTTGAATGCATTTGGTTTTACGGCAGAGCATCTGTATGAATTTTGCATGGACAACAAGATGTACAGCGAAGACTGCTATCGATTCAATCCGATGGAAGATGACCTGTTTGACGAAGATGATGCAGAAGGAACCGATATTGCATTAGATGAACTGGGGCTGATCGAAGGACAAAAATTCTCGCTCCATTATGACTTTGGCGATGATTGGATGTTTGCCATCCGTGTGATGAAAATAGAAGAAGTAAAAAAACATCGCAAGCCGATGCTGCTCAGTTCAAAAGGAAGCGTTGAGCAGTACCCGGAGGGAGAAGAATGATGTCCAACGCTCTGTAATTTTGGCACCCGCCCAGGCTGCGATCAAGAACCCCCGCAAGTAATCGCGTGAGGGCTTGAGAAAGCACGAATAAAGCATAATGAACCGCCTCGGTTTCCGAAAGAGGAAGCCGGGGCGGTTTTTTGCGCTCACGGAGGGGCAGATGAAAAACACAGTATGAATATATACAATATAAAAATGAATATATGCTAAAATTTCGGGAAAATACTTGCATTTTCATTAAAATGGGTGTATTATGACACCTGCCGACGAAATGCCGACAATCAACAAGAGAGGGATCGATACTATTATGTCTTTGAAGAAGAAAATTGCTGCGGCTTTCATCGCCTGTGCGATGACGCTTGCCGTGGTTCCTTCCGCCTTCGCCTGCACGGCACTCTATGTCGGCAGCGACCTCACCGAGGATGGCACCACCATGTTTGGACGGATCGAGGATCTGGGCACCAACGATTACAACAAGCTGTTCAACATCAGCCCCGCCGGGAAGCACACCGCGGGCGAGGTGTACGAGGGCTGCTACGGCTTTACCTACACCTTCACCCACGACAGCTACCGCTACACCGCCCGCCGGGACGACAACGGTCTGGGTGTCTGCCCGGACTGCGACAGCACCCACGAGCACACCCCCTATGAGGAGGCCGGTACCAACGAGAAGGGCGTCATGGTCTCTGCCACCGAGTCTCTCTACGGCACCGACGCCGTGCTGAGCGTAGACCCCTATGTGGACAACGGCATTGAGGAAGCCGAGATCACCACGGTGCTGCTGAGCGAAGCTTCCACGGCCCGCGAGGGTGTTGCCCTGCTGACCTCCATCTACGACAACGCCGGTGCAGCCGGCGGCTCCGGCGTGTTCATTGCCGACCAGAACGAGACCTGGTTCGTGGAGAACCTGACGGGCCACACCTACCTTGCCCTGAAGCTCTCCTCCAGCGTGGTCTTCATGCAGCCCAACATCGCCGCTATGGGCAAGATCGATCTGGATGACACCGACCATGTGGTGGCCTCTGCCAACCTGATCTCCGTGGCCCAGAAGGCCGGTACCTTTGTGGGCGACGCCGCTGCCAATGTCATCGATCTGGATGCCTCCTACAACGGCGACATCGCATCGGACCGCATGGCAGCCGGCCTGAACTACCTGTACGGCACCGACACCTTTACGAAGGACAACTACAGCGAGACCGACTTTGCTATCAGCAACGTCGGCGAGAACGGTGCCATCGTTCCGGTCTACTCCAACATCCAGTTGACCAAGAAGTTCTCGGTGGAGGATTCCATCCACTTCTTTCAGACCGAGCCCATCGGCAAGACGGGCAATGTGGAGACGCATCTGTTCCAGGTGAGCGCCACCGGCGATCTGAACACCGCCATTACCGAGTGGACCGCTTTTGACGACGACGTGTACAACGCCTTCGTCCCTTACTATCCGATGCTGACCACCGACACCGCAGATGTCTACAAGGTCTCGGTCCACACGGTCACCCGCTCCGACGAGCAGCCCACCGAGGGCGTCTGGTATCAGGATGCCAAGGGCCGCTACTACACCTACCCGGACGACTGGACCGACTCCTTCTACGGCGTGCGTGACGCCCTCTCCAACCTGCTGACCTACGGCAGCAATGGCAATCAGGTCACCGCAAAGGATCGGGCAGCAGCCAAGGCCAGCTATGCCGCGCTCCAGCAGGAGATCATGGCCGACTACGCCGATATGAAGGCCGCCGTTGCCGCCGCCGACACGCTTGAGGCCAAGCAGGCTGCCGCCACCAACGCCAGCAATGCCATGAGCCAGAAGGTGTACAACACCACCCTGAAGATGTACAATAAGCTCCAGGCCAAGACGGCCGCCCGGGCATGGGTCAGCTCTCTGCTGCACTGAGGCTTTGCAGCGCCTGAGGCGTTTCCCATAAAACCGCAGCGCCCCCGGTTTCCATGACAGGAAGCTGGGGGCGTTTTGTGTATGACTGCTCCTTGCAAACGCCGCCCATTCGTTTTATATGACAAGGCAAAACTGCCGGAATTCTATAAAAGCCAAGCATACAATAAGGTTCACCGTCAGTTTTGGCGGTGAGCCTTATCATATCATAGCACCGTCTGCTTTTTTGTCGTTTTGGCGCAGAAAAAGTCCCATGAGACCGGGGACGGCAGTACGCCGTCCGGGTTCCATGGGGCTTGTTGTTTGCAGGGGGGGAAGCGGCGTTACCGCAGATCCCGCAGCCGGGAGGCGGGGAGATGCGTCTTCAGGCAGTCCCACACCGCGTCCCGCTCCTCGCTGTTGACAAGGTAGGCTTGGGTCTGCTGGACGTAAAGGTACACGGCGTCCGGGGTGCGGTAGGCCACGTGAAGGTCCTGCCACGGGTACTGGTGGCTGGGCTGGGGCTTGTCCTGTTCTCCGGCCATCCAGACGGAAAGGCCTGCATCGTCCAGCCGGAGGCGGTAGAAGGGCCGGGGGAGGCCCAGCTTCTGGATCGTGGTGCGCAGGTCCCGGAAGAAGGTGTAAAAGTACACTGCCGGGAGCCCCAGCGCCACCATAGCCAGCACTACCGCCAGCAGGGAAGCCCCCTCCCGCACTCCCACCTGCGACAGGCAGATGCCGGAGGACCCCAGCAGGATGGCGGCGAACAACAGGGGCCGCTGCCAGCGCTTTTGGTGGTGGAACAGGTCGAAGGAACGGAATTTCTGGAACGATTCGGCGTCCATGGTGACAGAGGTCGTAATGGGCTGCGACATAGACAAGCATCTCCTTTTTTAGTCATAGTACCATATTCTTTTTCAGCAGGCAAGGGAAATCTTGCACAAATGGCCCAAAACGTGGTAGAATAAAAATATCTATGGGGCAAAAAACAAGCCGGGGAGGGGAAAACCTTGCATCGACAAAGTACGCTGAAGCAGCGGATGGTGCTGTGTCTGACGGCATTTTTTGCCGCGCTGGCGGTTCAGATCGTTCTGAGCTTTTACCAGTCCGGCACGGTGCTGCGGGAGCTGGACGACCAGATGGGCAACTTCAACGCCATCAGTCGCTTTCAGAACGGGGTGGAGCGCAGCCTTACGGCGTTGGACGACTACCGCTGGGAGTACGGCGACACCGATGCGCTGCTGGCAGAGCTGGACAGTGCCTTTTCCGTTACCAATGCGTGGCTGTGGCGCATCAACGGCAGCCTGGACACGGTGAGTGAGGAGCGGTACCTGCTGTACAGTGCCGTCTGCACCACCTATGACAGCTACACCGCCCTTGTGGAGGAGCTGCGGGCTGAGATCGCCGCCGGGCAGGACGCTGCGGCGGCCCAGCTCTACTACGAAAAAGTCTCGCCCTGCGGCGGCTATCTGCGGCAGTACGCCCAGCAGCTGCTGAACACCGCCATCTCAGACGCACAGAGCACCTACACCACGGTGTCGGCCCTCAGCAGCCGGGTCAAGTGGGCCCAGACGGTGGTGGTGGGGCTGTGCCTTGTGCTGGGTCTGGTGATGGCATGGTCCCTCATGCGGCTGCTGACCCCGGTGCAGGAGATGATCGGGGCATCGCAGGCCATCATCCGGGGAGAGCTGGAGACCCCGGACATCCCGGTGCCCCGGCAGGACGAGGTGGGCCAGCTGACGGACGCCTTCAACCACATGAAGCACTCCATGGCCCAGCAGGTGAACACCCTGCGGGAGAAAAACGAGATGGAGCAGGCGCTACACCAGCAGGAGACCCAGGCTCTGGAGCTGCAGAACCGCATGGAGCGCAGCCGGATGCAGCAATTGCGCAGTCAGATCGACCCGCATTTCCTGTTCAACACCCTGAACGTCATATTGCAGACGGCAGGGCAGGAAAAGGCCTACCGCACCCAGGCGCTGATCACGGCCCTGAGCCATCTGCTGCGGTACAGCCTGATGAGCAACGATGAGCAGGTGCCGCTGGCCCGCGAGGTGCGGATCGTAGATGAATACTACTCCATCTATCACGTCCGCTTTGGTGACCGTGTAAAGATGCGGTGGTGCATCTCGGATTCCATTGACCTGACCGAGACGATGGTGCCTTCGTTTATTTTGCAGCCCATTGTAGAAAATGCGTTTAAGCATGGGATCGCCCCCAAGGAAGAGGGCGGTGCAGTGCGCATCCGCATTACGCCGCTGCGGGAACAGGGGCTGCTGCGGATCAGCGTGTGTGACAATGGTCTGGGCATTGAACCGGAACAGCTGGCCCGGCTGCAGGCAGGGCTGGCGGCCCCCGGCGACCGGTGGGAGCACATTGGTGTGTATAACGTGGCGGCGCGTCTGCGGCTGCTGGACAAGCGCTGCCGGTTCGAGGTGCGCTCACACCCAGGGCGGGGCACGGCGGTGAGCCTGTATCTGCCCCTTGTGGAATTGACAGAAGAGGAGGACTTGGATGATGATTCGCCTGTTGATTGCGGATGACGAGCGGCTGGAGCGGGAAGCGCTTGTGGAAATGGTGTCCCGGCGCTTTGAGCATGAGGTGGTGCTGGAGACCGCCGAAAATGGCCGCAAGGCTGCGGATGCCGCCATCCTGTGGGGAGCGGACCTCATTTTGATGGACATCGAGATGCCGGGTATGAGCGGTCTGGATGCTGCCCGCGCTGTGTTGGCCCAGCGGCCCGGCTGCCGGGTCGTCTTCGTCACGGCCTACAGCCTGTTCCAGTACGCCCACGAGGCGGTGCATCTGGGGGCCTGCGATTATCTGCTGAAGCCGGTGGACCCGGACGAGCTGGAAGCCTCCATCCGCCGGGCCATCCGGCAGATCGAAACGGAGCGGAAGCTGGAAGCGCTGGCCCCGGTGCAGCCGGAGCCGGAAGCTCCCACCGCCCCGGAGGCCCCGGCACCCGCCCACCCGGAAAGTGAGAACCAGCAGACCGCCCTTGTAATGGCCCACGTGCGGCGGTATCTGGAAGACAACTATATGTTTGACATCTCGCTGGACAGCGTGGGGGAGATCCTGCACATCAGCCCCGCCTACCTGTCGGCCCAGTTCAAGAAATACCAGAAGATGAACTTCCTGGACTGCCTGACGGAGCTGCGCATCAACGCCGCCAAGGAGCTGCTGAACGACCCCTTCCGCTCCTCGGCGGAGGTGGCCTCCATGGTAGGCTATGAGGACGCCAGCTACTTTGCCCGTGCCTTCAAAAAGCGCACAGGCGTCACCCCCACTCAATACCGGAAACAGGCCGCCAAGGCCGCCAAAGACCAGCAGGAGGAGGCACTGTGAGCCGGGCGTTTACCCGGCGGCAGGTGCTGGCGGCGGCCGCCGGAGCCATGCTGGGCTTTGGGGCCTGCCAGAAGCAGGAAACGGCCTCGGACAAGCCGGAGCTGGTGCTGCGCTACACCGAGAACCAGCCGGAGGATTACCCCACCACGCAGGCGGCTCTGGCCTTTGGAAATCTGCTGGAAGAGCAGACCGGAGGCCGGGTGAAGGTGGCCGTGTACAGCAAGGGAGAGCTGGGGGCGGAGATGAGCGTCATCCAGCAGATCCAGTTCGGCGGCATCGACTTTGCCCGTGTCTCGCTGAGCCAGCTGGCAGAATACATGCCCGCCCTGAACGTGCTGCAGCTGCCGTTCCTCTATCAGGATGCCGACCAGATGTGGCGTGTGCTGGACGGAAGCATCGGGGACGAGTTTCTGACCCGGCTGGATGCGATCGACCTGACTGGGCTTTCCTGGTTTGATGCCGGTGTGCGCAGCTTCTATACCCGCCAGAAGGTCACATGTCTGGCAGAGCTGCAGGGGCTGAGGCTCCGTGTGCAGGAATCCGACACCATGAGCATGATGGTCTCGGCTCTGGGGGCTGACCCGGTGCAGGTGGTGTACAGTCAGGTGTACGCGGCCCTCCACAACGGCCAGATCGACGGGGCGGAAAACAACTGGCCCAGCTATGAGGCCATGAGCCATTACGAGGTGGCGCCCTACTTCCTGCGGGATGAGCATACCCGCGTACCGGAGATCCAGCTGGCCAGCATCCCGGCAATGGAAAAGGTGGCCGCGCTGGACCCGACGTTTCCGGACATCCTGCGCAGCTGCGCGCGGGAGTCGGCGCTGATCGAGCGCACCCTCTGGGCCGAGCAGGAGGAGGGTGCGGAACAGGAGATGCTGGCCCGTGGCATTGTAGTCACCGAGCTTTCCAGTGAGGAAAAACAGAAATTCCGCGCTGCAGTCCAGCCCCTGTACGATCAGTTTGCGGACCAGTCGGAGCTGATCGCCCGCATTCAGAACAGTTAAAAATATCAGGAAGAATCCCAGCCGTTGGCAGGTATGCCCAAAGGCTGGGATTTTTATTTGTGCAGGATGCACAGAAGTTGTTTTCACATTTTTTCGAAAAACAGGACATTTTTTGGAAGCCCTTGTTCTGACCAAGAAATTTTGCTAAAGTATGAACAGTGAATGAACGACAGCACCGCACCTGTGCAGGAGGATGCTGCCGGAAGGAAACAGAAGAATATATTTCAGGAGGGTTTTTACCATGAAAAAGATCTCTCGTCGCAGCTTTCTCGCCGTTGCCGGTGCAGCTACCGCAGCTGCTGCCCTGACCGCATGTGGCGGCTCTTCCAGCTCCACTGCATCCTCTGCCGCCGGTTCCACCGCCGCTTCCACCGCCGCTTCTGCTGCGGGCGATGCCGCCGCCGCTGCCAACGATCCCAAGGTCACTCTGGTCTACGCCGAGGTCAACCCGCTGGATACCATCGTCGGCCAGACCGCTACCCACTTCAAGGAGAAGGTCGAAGAGCTGACCGGTGGCTCTGTTGTCATCGATGTGCAGGCTTCCGGTGTTCTGGGTTCTGAGAACGACGTTCTGGACGCCATCCTGGGCGGCTCCACTTCCATTGATATGAGCCGTATCTCCGCTTTCGCACTGACCAGCTACGGCTGCAACAAGTCCAAGCTGCTGAGCATCCCCTTCACCTTTGAGAACCGCGCACACTTCTGGAACTTTGCCAACAGCGACCTCGCACCGGAGTTCCTGAACGAGCCCCAGGAGCTGGGCCTGCCCGTTCGCGGCATCTTCTACGGCGAGGAGGGCTTCCGCCACTTCTTCACTGTCAAGCCTGTTTCCGGCATCGCTGATTTCAAGGGCCTGAAGCTCCGCGTGTCCAACGACCCCGTCATGAACGGCATGGTCGAGAGTCTGGGCGCAAACCCCACCGTTGTTTCCTTCGGTGAGCTGTACAGCGCACTGCAGACCGGCGTTGTCGATGGCGCTGAGCAGCCCATCGCAAACTACAAGTCCAACGCTTTCCCTGAAGTTGCCAACAACCTGATCCTGGACGGTCACACTCTGGGCGCGATCCAGGCTGTTATCACCGATAACGCATGGGCAAAGCTGACCGAGAACCAGCAGGCTGCCATCATGGAGGCCGGTGCTGACACCCAGAAGTTCAATGCAGACCTGTCTGAGAGCGCTGAGAACAAGGTTCTGGATGAGTTGAAGTCCTCCGGCTGCAATGTGGTGGATGTTCCCGATAAGGCACCCTGGCAGGAAGCATGTGCCAAGGTCATCAGCGACAACACCTCCGATCAGGCTGAGCTGTACCAGAAGCTGCTGGACATGAAGGCATAAGCAAAAGCGCCTTTTCCATGCAAAAATAAAATGGCCCGGCGGGGACAACGGGAAATCGGCCCGCTGTCCCTGCCGGGCTTTTGCTGCCCCTGCCGGGCTTTTATAGTAAAGGAGGAAACCTTATGCCGAAAATCTTTACCACATTGGATAAGATCAAGCCGGCGTACGACATCACCTATAAGGTGGTGCTGTTCATCTGCAAGATTTTGCTGATCCTGGACATCCTCATCACCACCATGTCGGTCATTGGCCGTTACGTCCCCTTCATCCCGGACCCTGCCTGGTCGGAAGAAGTCGTGCTGACCTGCATGAGCTACATGGCCGTTCTGAGTGCAGCGCTGGCCATCCGCCGCGGTGCCCACATCCGCATGACCGCCTTTGATGTCTACCTGCCCAAGACAGTCGTCAAGGTGCTGGACATCCTGGCCGATGCTGCCGTGATGGTGCTGGGCATCATTATGATGGTGGTGGGCTGGAACTACGCTACCACCTTGGGCGGCCGTGGTTTCTACGTTTCCATGCCCTGGCTGAGCCGCTTCTGGATGTACTTCCCCGTGCCGCTGGCCGGTGTTGCCATGATCGTGTTCGAATTTGAGTCCATCTACAACCACATCAAGAGCCTGTTTGTAAAGGAGGAGAATTGATATGACAGTTCAGACACTGGCGATCCTTGTCCTTCTGGTCAGCTTCTTTGTGATGATCTTTCTGCGGTTCCCCATTGCATACGCCGTTGGCCTTTCCAGTGTGTTCTGCCTGATGGTGCAGGGCCAGGCTCTTACGGATGTTTGCCGTCTGATGGTCAAGGGCATTTCGTCCTTCAGCCTGATGGCCGTGCCCTTCTTCATCACCATGGGCGTGCTCATGGGCTCCGGCGGCATCTCTGAAAAACTGATCGCTCTGGCGGATGCCTGCGTCGGCTGGATGCGCGGCGGCATGGCCATGGTCAACATCGTGGCTTCCTACTTCTTCGGCGGCATTTCCGGTTCCGCCTCCGCCGACACCGCTTCCATCGGCTCCATTATGATCCCCATGATGGTGGATCAGGGCTACGATGCCGACTTCTCCACCGCTGTTACCATCACCTCCTCCTGCGAGGGCCTGCTGGTTCCTCCGAGCCATAACATGGTCATCTATGCCACCACCGCCGGCGGCATCTCCGTGGGCAGCCTGTTCCTGGCTGGCTACCTGCCCGGCGCTCTGCTGGCCATCGTCCTGATGATCGGCTCCTACATCATCTCCGTCAAGGAAAACTACCCCAAGGGCTCGCCCTTCAGCATCAAGGGCTTCATCAAGCAGCTGGGTACTTCCATCTGGGCGCTGGCTGCCGTTGTCATCGTTGTCTTTGGTGTTGTGGGCGGCGTGTTCACCGCCACAGAGTCCGCAGCCATCGCCGTTATCTACTCCCTGTTCGTGTCCGTGTTCATTTACAAGGGCCTGGATTGGAAGGGCGTCTGGTACGCTCTGGACGAGTGCGTGAACACCCTGTCCATCGTCCTGATCCTGATCGCCACCTCTGCGGTGTTCGGCAACTGCCTGACCATGCTGCATGTGCCCGATCTGGCCGCAAACGCCATCACCAGCGTGACCGATAACCCCTACATCATCGCCCTGCTCATTGATGTCATCATTCTGGTTCTGGGCTGCATCATGGATATGGCCCCCATCATCCTGATCGCTACCCCCATCCTGCTGCCCATTGCAACCTCCATTGGCATCGACCCCATCCAGTTCGGTATCATCGTGGTGCTGAACTGCGGCATCGGCCTGCTGACTCCTCCTGTCGGCGCTGTGCTGTTCATCGGCTCTGCCGTGGCAAAGCGCCCCATGGAAAAGGTGGTCAAGGCCACCCTGCCGTTCTACCTGTGCATGTTCATCGCCCTGGTGCTGCTGACCTTTATCCCCGACATCAGCCTGGCCATCCCCAAGCTGCTGGGCGGCTACGTCAGCCCCATCCCCAATCCCCTTGGCCCGGTGTTCATCCACTGATGTGCGTGTGAGCAAGTTTCTTCTCCTGAAACGATAACCTATCTGCAAGAGCCATTCTCACGGTGCGATTCCTGCGCCGTGGGGATGGCTCTTTGTTTGGCGATTTTTTTGCCGGAATCTCCAATTTTGCGGCCCCGAAATTGTGATATGATACAAAAATAAAATAACCTATTGAATAAATTGTGACAAAATGGTAATATAAGGCCAACAAATCGGGTGTATGGAAAGACCATCACTCGGATGGGTGCAGTGCGAAACTATTTTGGAGGATACGATTATGAAAATGTTCAAAAAGCTCATGGCTATTGCGCTCGCTGGCGTTATGGCACTGGCAGTTCTGACCGGCTGCGGTTCTTCTCTGAATGGGAAAGAACTCATCAAGCAGATGAACGACCAATTGACTTACACTTCGATGGTCGATCCGAGTTTTAAGAACTATAAGGAGTTCAAGGCCGACAAGGAAATGGATGCAAAGGCTGAGACGATCGCAAAGAAGGTCGCAGAAAAGGCAAAGACCCAGGCTGAGATCGTGACCGTGCTGAAGTCTGACGACGTGAAGAACATCCTGGTGGGCAAGGACGATACCAATATCTACGAGGTCAGCTATGTGAAGAGCGTTTCCTTCGGCAGCAAATACTACCAGACCAACAAGGACATGGTTGACCTGCAGGTTATTGATGAAAACGCAACAAGCCATTTTGACATCACCGCACAGGTGGGCCGTGAAGTGAAGGATGCCGTGGTTGGCGTTGGCTTTGCAGATGCAACGGTTGGCGGCAGCGTTTATACCATCGTTGTCATGAAGGTCCCCACCCAGAAGATCGCATAACTTCGAACGATACCTTTTAACTTGGGCATTGCAATAAGATTGAAACACCCTGAACTGCACCAAACGAATCATTGAATCACACTCCTGCCCCGGAGCGAGCCATGCGGCCTCGCTCCGGGGCCTTTTGCGTTTGCAGTCACATCGCTGCCCGGCCCGGCATAGGCTGACACAGACCTTGGGGAGGAGGAGCCGGGCATGGAAGGACGAAAGCAGGTTGCAGTGATCGGCGGCGACGCGCGGCAGGCGGCAGCGGGCCGGGCGCTGGCGCGGGCAGGATACGCCGTCTGCGGGGCAGAACAGGTGGCCCTTGCGGATTATATTTTGCTGCCGCTGCCGCTGGATGAGACCCGCACACCGCTGGCGGAGCTGCTGCGGGCGGCAAAGCCGGGGGCACTGGCGCTGGGCGGCAGGCTCTCGGCGCAGGCAAAGCAGATCGCGCAGGAGGCCGGGGTCGAGCTGGTGGATTACTTTGCGCGGGAGGAGCTGACCATCTGGAATGCCATCCCGACGGCAGAGGGCTGCCTCGCCATCCTGCTCCGTCAGCGGAAGCGGACGCTCTGGGGCAGCGGGGTGCTGGTGACTGGCTTCGGACCGGTGGGGCAGGCGCTGGGGCCGCGTCTGGCGGCGCTGGGGGCTGACGTGACCATTGCGGCCCGCCGCCCGGCGCAGCGGGCGCTGGCCGAAAGTCTGGGGCTGCGCAGCGTCCCGCTGGCGGCACTGGCCGGGGTGGCCCCGGCGTTTGATACGGTGGTGAACACCATCCCGGCGGTGGTGCTCACCGAGCCGGTGCTGGCGGCGCTGCGGCCGGGAAGCCTCATCGTGGACCTGGCATCCCGCCCCGGCGGCACCGATTTTGCGGCCGCCCGGCGGCTGGGGCTGACGGCGCTCCATGCGCTGAGTCTGCCAGCGGTCTGCGCACCGGAGACGGCGGGCGAATTTGTGGCGCAGACGGTCTGTGAGATCCTGCGGGAACGGGAGGGGAGTGCATGAACACGCAACATCGGGGCAGAGCCGCATTTGCGGTCTGCGGGAGCTTCTGTACGCTGGGCGCGGCAGCCGCGCAGGCAGAGCAGCTGGTGCGGCAGGGCTGGGAGCTGCTGCCGGTCATGAGCTTTGCAGCGTCCCGGCTGGACACCCGCTTTGGGCGGGCGTCGGAATGGAAAGAGCGGCTGGAGCAGCTGACCGGGCATCCGGTGCTGGACAGCCTGCAGGCGGTGGAACCGCTGGGGCCGAAGCGTCTGGCCGAGGCGCTGGTCATCGCGCCCTGCACCGGCACCACGCTGGCCCGGCTGGCGGCGGGCCTGTCCGACACGCCGGTCACGCTGGCGGCAAAAAGCCTGCTGCGGGTGGGGTGCCCGGTGGTGGTGGCCGTCTCCACCAACGACGGCCTGGGCGCATCGGGGGAGAACATCGCCCGGCTGCGCCAGCGCAAGCACTATTACTTCGTGCCCTACGGGCAGGATGACCCGGTGGAAAAGCCGCAGAGCCTGAAGGCCGATCTTTCGCTGCTGCCCGCCGCGCTGGAAGCGGCGCTGCAGGGGCGGCAGCTCCAGCCGATGCTGCGGATGTTCTGAGCGTTGCATTTCTCTTTTCAGCGGGGAAAAAGTGTGGTATACTAAACAAGATCAAATTGACGATGGAGTATACCAGATGAAAAAACAGATCGCCGTGCTGTGTGCGGTGCTGCTCTGCCTGCTGACGGCCTTTGTGCCCGGCGCGGCGGCCGCTGCCCCGGCACTGACCACCACCGAAGCCTACTGCATTATCGATGCGGACACCGGTCTGGTGCTGGAACAGCAGAATATGGACGAAGAACTGCACCCGGCGTCCATCACCAAGGTGATGACGCTGGGCCTTGCCTGTGAAAAGGCGCAGGGCCAATGGGAGGACGTCAAGCTGACCGTCAGCCACGAGGATGTCTACTCGCTGGCGGGCACGGATTCCAGCCACATTGCCCTGCAGGAGGGGGAAGCGGTCCCGCTGACGGATGCCCTCTATGCCACGATGATGGCCAGCGCCAACGACGGTGCGAACCTGCTGGCCGAATACTTTGGCGGCGGCACCATCGCCGACGGCGTGGCCGCGATGAACGCACAGGTGAAGGAGCTGGGTTTGCAGCACACCCATTTCGCCAACCCGCACGGCATCAGCGATGAAGACCACTACACCAGCTGCTACGACATGGCGCAGATCCTGCGCTGGGCGCTGACCCAGCCGGGGTTCGAGACCCTCTTCACCCGGAACGAGATGTACACCATGGCCCCCACCAACGTCCAGCCGGTGACCCGGTACTTCCACCAGCAGGATAAAATGCGGGTGGCGTCCAGCCGGTTCTATATCCCGGCCATCCTGGGTTCAAAGATCGGCTACACCAACATCGCCCGGTACAGCTACGTCTGTCTGGCCGAGCAGAACGGCGTCCGGCTCATCTGCGTGACCATGCAGAGCAACATGAAGACCGATAAATACAACGATGTCCGCACCCTGCTGGACCATGCGTTTTCCACCTTCACCGGCTACACCGAGATCCCGGCGCAGGGCGTGACGGCGCAGCTGGAGGTCGTGGGCGGCGGCGATGCCATGGGCACCGTGACCGTCAGCGACCCCGGCGTCCGGCTGCTGCTGGCCAATGGCCTGACCGCCGAAAACGTCTCGGTGAGTCTGGAATTGCCCGAACGCTACATTTTGGGGGTTGACCCGGAGGCGTATGCGGTGTATACCATTCAGGGCAGTGGATTGCAGGAGTCGGCCAGTGTCCGTGTCAAGGCGAAGATCGAAGGGCTGGAAGAGGTCGTGGCGGCCAACGCAGATGTTTCGCTCCCGGCCTCCCGCAGCCTTAAAAAGACCGCAGGCGGGCTCATCGCCATCTCGCTGGGCAGCACCGTGCTGGCCGCCGTGGTGGTGTTTGCAGTCATCCGCTTGCAGGCAAAAAAGAAAAAGCGAAAGCCAGGAAGTAAGCACTGAATGCTCATGCCAAGGCCTCTCCTACCAGGAGAGGTGTCACCGCAGGTGACGGAGAGGTTGTACGAAGGCGCGCTTCCCGGAAACCGGTAAAGCAAAATGGAACCCTTTCATTTATGCGCAAAAGCCGCCAAGGCTTTTCCAAATAAAACAAAAACGATATTTTTCAAAAAAAACAGAGAGGTAACAATTATGGGCAAGTTCACATTTACGCAGACCGAGATCCCCGGTGTCGTCGTCATTGAGCCGCAGGTGTTCGGCGATGACCGCGGCTATTTCATGGAGACCTATCAGAAGGACCAGTTCGCGGCAGCCGGCATCGACAAGGAGTTCGTGCAGGACAACCAGAGCCGCTCCACCCGCGGTGTGCTGCGCGGCCTGCATTTCCAGAAGAACCACACCCAGGGTAAGCTGGTGCGCGTGACGAAGGGCGAAGTGTATGACGTCGCCGTGGACTGCCGCCCCCACAGCGCCACCTTCGGCAAGTGGGTGGGTGTGACCCTGAGCGAGGAGAACAAGAAGATGTTCTATATCCCGGAGGGCTTCGCACACGGCTTCCTGGTGCTGAGCGACGTGGCAGAGTTCTGCTACAAGTGCACCGATGTCTACGACCCCACCAGCGAGGGCGGCATCCCCTACGACGACCCCACCGTCAATGTGCAGTGGCCGGACTGCGGCTGCGAGCACAAGACCAGCGCCAAGGACAAGCTGCATGAATCCTTTGCTTCCCAGAAGTTCGAGTTCTTTGAAAAGTGGTGATCGCCTGTGGCAAAATGGAAAGGAATGCTCAACGGCTTCTGGCGGTACCGCTATCTGCTGTGGAACCTCGTCAGCCGTGACTTCAAGCTCAAATACCGCCGCAGTGTGCTGGGCGTGCTGTGGAGCGTGCTGAACCCGCTGCTGATGTGTCTGGTGTATTGGGCCGTGTTCAGCAGCCTGATGGATATGCGGGGCAGCGGCATCGACAACTTCCCGGTCTTCCTGATGTGCGGCCAGCTGCTCTTCAACTTCTTCAACGAGGCCACCTCGTCCAGCATGTCCAGTGTGCTCAGTGCGGCCCCGCTGCTCAAAAAGGTGTATATCCCAAAGTATATCTTCCCGCTGGAAAAGTGCTGCTTTGCCATGGTGAACTGCGTGTTCAGCTTCGTGGCGCTGCTGCTGGTGATGATCTTCACCGGGGCACCGTTCCACCTGACCCTCATCGAGGCCGTCTATCCGCTGGTGACCCTCTTCTTCTTCAGTCTGGGTGTGGGGCTTTTTCTGGCAGCGGCTACGGTGTTCTTCCGCGACATCATGCACATCTGGAGCGTCTTCATCACGGCGCTGCTCTATTTCTCCGCCATCTTCTACGACCCCACCCAGATGACCTTCTCCATCGGCGGCTTCAACATGCAGCAGATCATCAAGCTGAACCCGATGTACTGGTATATCACGGGCTTCCGCCGCACGTTGATGTGGGGCATCTCGCTGGATTTCAACATGTTCGCCGTCTGCGGCCTGTGTGCTGTGCTGTCCATGGTGGTGGGCGTCTGGATGTTCCGCAAAACGCAGGACCGCTTTGTGCTGCACATTTAAGGAGGGGAGAAAATGGAACCGATCATCAAAGTGGACAATGTTTCCATGTGCTTCAACCTCTCCACCGAAAAGCACGAGAGTCTGAAGGAATATCTGCTGGCCATGGTGCAGGGGCGGCTGCAATACGATGAGTTCTACGCCCTGCGGGACGTGAGCCTCGACATCATGCCCGGCGATTTTTACGGTCTGGTGGGCCTGAACGGTTCGGGCAAGTCCACCCTGCTCAAGACCATTGCGGGCGTGTACAAGCCCACCAAAGGCAAAGTGACCGTCAACGGCAGCATTGCGCCCCTCATCGAGCTGGGCGCGGGCTTTGACATGGACCTGACCGCCCGCGAAAACATCTACCTCAACGGCACGGTGCTGGGCTTCTCGCCCAAGTACCTCGACGAGAAATTCGACGAGATCGTGGAGTTCAGTGAGTTGCAGAACTTTCTGGACGTCCCGCTCA
Source organism: Faecalibacterium sp. AF28-13AC (assembly GCF_003478405.1). Taxonomy (NCBI): domain Bacteria; kingdom Bacillati; phylum Bacillota; class Clostridia; order Eubacteriales; family Oscillospiraceae; genus Faecalibacterium; species Faecalibacterium sp. AF28-13AC. Next base: position 166,587 of record NZ_QUFG01000002.1, read on the forward strand.
AGAACTACTCCTCCGGCATGGTGGCCCGCATCGGTTTTGCCATCGCCACCATCACCAAGCCCGACATCCTCATCGCCGATGAGGTGCTGTCGGTGGGCGACTTCCTCTTCCAGCAGAAGTGCGAGAAGCGGATGCAGGAGCTGATGGCGGGCGGCACCACGGTCATTCTGGTGTCCCACTCCATCGAGCAGATCGAGCGGATGTGCTCGAAGGTCGCCTGGCTGAGCCATGGCCGCCTGAAGATGAACGGCGACACCGAGACGGTCTGCAACGCCTACAAGGCAACGCAGCGCGGCGAGGCATAAGCGATGAATGTACGACTGAAACGCGCCAGAGAGCTGGCGGGCTATGCCGTCCAGCTGACGAAGGACGAGGGCCTGGGCACCATGCTGGTGCGGGGCGCGGGCTTCGTCCGGCGCCGCTGCTTTGGCAAAAAGGCCCGCTATCTGCCCGCCAAAAAGGTGCTGGAAGCCCAGCGCGCCGAACGGACCGGGAAGACGGCAGACACCTGCGGCCTGCCGACCATCTCCATCCTGACGCCGCTGTATAATACGCCGGAACGATACCTGCGGGAATTTCTGGATTCCTTCCTTGGGCAGACGGCCCCCAACGGGGAGCTTTGCCTGGCCGATGCGTCCGATGCGGAACACGCCGGGGTGCAGCAGGTCGTGGAGGAATATCAGGCGAAGAATCAACGCATCGTATACAAAAAGATCGAAAACAGGGGCATTGCGGCCAACACGAACGCGGCCGCAGCCCTTGCTTCGGGCGAATATCTTGCGCTGGCCGACCACGACGACATTTTGGCCCCCCATGCGCTGTACACGATGGGCAAGGCCATTTTGCAGCTGCGGGCACAGGGAAAGCCGGACGGCTTCCTTTACAGCGACGAAGCGCTCTTCTCCAAAACCATCCAGCGGCCCATCGTGGCGCATTTCAAGCCGGATTATGCCCCGGACTACCTGCTCTGCTGCAACTACATCTGCCATCTGGCCGTCTTCCGGAAAACGCTGTGGGAGGCCGTGGGCGGTGAGCGCCCGGCCTGCGACGGCAGCCAGGACCACGACCTCTTCCTCCGGCTCATCGAGCTGGTGGGCGGCGCGGCCCATGTGCCTCAGGTGCTCTATTACTGGCGGGTCCACGCCGGGTCTACGTCCGGCGGCACCGAGGCCAAGCCCTACGTGGCCGAAGCCGCAAAAAAGGCGCTGGCCGACCATCTGGCCCGCACCGGCCGGACCGGCACCGTGGAGGATGGGCTTTTCCCCAGCACCTACCGCGTGAAGTGGGACATCGAGGGCGACCCGAAGGTCAGCATCCTCATCCCCAACAAGGACCACACCGCCGATCTGGAAAAGTGCCTGCAAAGCATCTGGAAGAAGACGACGTGGGACAATTACGAGGTCATCGTCATCGAGAACAACTCCACCGACCCGGCGACCTTTGCCTACTACGAAGCGGCAAAGCAGCGGTACGACGGCCTGCGGGTCGTCACCTACCCGGAACAGGGCTTCAACTTCTCCGGCATCAACAACTTCGGCCGGAAAGCGGCTGCGGGCGAGTACCTGCTGCTGCTCAACAACGACGTGGAAGTCCTGAACGGAGACTGGCTCACCGAACTGCTGCGGCAGTGCGCCCACAAGGGTGGTGCCGCCATCTGCGGTGCCATGCTCTATTATCCGGACGATACGCTGCAGCATGCGGGCGTCATCACGGGTCTGGGCGGCTATGCGGGCCACAGTCACAAGTATAAGCAGAAGGGCGGCAGCGGCTACCTGTTCCGCACCGCCACCGTGCAGGACTTCTCCGCCGTGACGGGGGCCTGCCTGCTGGTCCGGGCCAGCGTCTACGACGAAGTGGGCGGGCTGGATGAGCAGTTCGCGGTGGCGTTCAACGATGTGGACTTCTGCCTGCGGGTGCGGGATGCGGGCTACCGCATCGCCTGGACGCCCTATGCACAGCTGGTCCACTACGAGAGCAAGAGCCGCGGCGGCGACGAGAAAGACCCGGCCAAGGCGGCGCGGTTCGCGGCGGAACAGCAGCGGCTCTATGCCATCCACGGCAAAGAGGATATCCTGGACGACCCCTACTACAACCCCAATCTGACCCGCGACCGGGAGGATTTCTCGGAGAGCGACGATCTGCGGCGGCTGAAAGAGGGAACGGTGACCGTACGTTTTCGTGGAGGCGAAGCATGAACATCAAAGGCCATTTTGAGACCATCACCCGGCACAAGCTGCTGGTGATGAAATACTGCTTTGAATGCGGTCTGTACGAACAGGGCCTGGCCCACGACCTGAGCAAATACAGCCCCACGGAGTTCATCCCCGGCTGCATCTACTATCAGGGCGACCACAGCCCCAATGAGGCCGAGCGGGAGGCCAGAGGCTACTCCTCGGCGTGGCTCCACCACAAGGGCCGCAACAAGCACCATCTGGAATACTGGATCGATTACAGCACCAACAAATCCGGCATGGCGGGCATGAAGATGCCCCTGCGCTATGTCTGCGAGATGGTCTGCGACCGGATCGCGGCCAGCCGGATCTATCTGGGCGACCGGTACACCGACGCCTCGCCGTGGGAATATTACGACCGAAGCAAGGGCCACTACATGCTCCACCCGGAGACCCGCGCCCTGCTCGAAAAGCTGCTGAAAATGGTGCGCGACCTCGGCCAGGAGCGGACCTTCGCGTACATGAAGTTCCTGCTCGGCTGTCAAACGGATTACTGAAAAAAGACCTCTCCGGCTGTGTTCGGAGAGGTCTTTTTGTCAGTCGAATTTATCAGTCCAGTGTGACCGGAGCTTCGGGTTTGTTGGCCGTGCGGGCGCTGGTGCGGCCTTCCGGCTCGATCTCACCCGCCGCAGTCAGGCTGATCTTGGTCAGGGTCGGGCCGACCAGCTCATACACGAGCACCGAGAAGAGCACGACGTTCCGCACCATGTGGCCGTCGGAGAGCTCGGCGGCTTCGGCCGCCATGCCCAGTGCAACGCCGGCCTGGGGCAGCAGGGTGATGCCGAGATACTTCTGGATGTTGTCGCTGCAGCGGGTGGCGCGGCAGCTGAAGTAAGAGCCGGAGATCTTGCCCAGCGAACGGGATGCGATGTACACCACGCCGATGAGGAGCACCAGCGGGTTCGAGAGGATGTTCAGATCCAGCTCGGCACCGCTGAGCACGAAGAACAGGATGTTGACCGGCGAGACCCAGCGGTCCAGACGGTCCATCAGCTCATCGGACGTGGGGCAGATGTTGCAGAAGACGGTGCCGGTCATCATGCAGACCAGCAGCAGCGAAAAGCCGCAGTGCACCGGCCCGATCTGGAATGTGACCATGGAGAGGCCGACCGTCAGCAGAACGAAAGCCACCGAAAGGCTCATGCGCTTGGAGCGGGAGTGGAAGTAGATCTCCAGCTGGTTGAGCACAAAACCGGCCAGCGCACCCAGACCCAGTGAGAGGACGATTTCCACCAGCGGCTCCACGATGACGCTGAGGGGGTCGATGCGGCCCTGTTCCAGCGCGTTCGCCACGCCGAAAGAGGCAGAGAAGAGGACGAGGCCGACGGCGTCGTCGATGGCGACGACCATCAGCAGCAGGTGGGTCAGCGGGCCGTTGGCCTTGTACTGCTTGACGACCATCAGGGTCGCGGCCGGGGCCGTGGCCGCTGCGATCGCACCCAGCGTGATGGCCGAGGCCATGGAGATGACATCCGGGCGGAGCAGGTGCAGGATGACCAGCGCGAGATCCACCAGTGCGGTGGTGACGACGGCCTGCAGGATGCCGACCGTGATGGCCTGCCGGCCCATGCTTTCCAGCGTGGTCAGACGAAATTCGTTGCCGATGACGAAGGCAATGAAGCCCAGCGCCACCTGGGTGATGAGGCCGTAGCTCTCCACCTGAGCCAGGCTCCCGAAGCCGATGCCCCAGCTGCTCAGGCCGAGACGCCCCAGAAAGAAGGGCCCCAGCAGCAGGCCTGCCACCAGATACGACGTCACGGCGGGCAGGTGGGCGACCTTGGCCAGCCGGGACATCAGAAGCCCCGCGATCAATGCGAGGGACAGACAGATGAGTAATTGTTCCATGTTCATTGCGGGAGCGCGTTTTACCGTTCGGCTCCCCGATCCTTCCTTTGAATGTGCTGCAAGCGGGGCGGATGCCGGGCCGCCGGGCGCTGCGCGTTGAAATGATGCCTAAAAATTATACTCCATTGTAAGCAAAAAAGCAACAACAGTTCATCTGCTTCAAATCTGAAGTTTTCTTAACGTGCTTGGATACAAGCAAAAACCGGGCTGCTGAAAACGACAGCAGCCCGGTTTTGGAAACATTTGTGCAAAAAATGCAACAGGAATTGTCTCAATTGAATTTGAAGATCTTCTGTGCGATGCGGTAACCGCCCACCACGATGGCGTCGCCCTTGGGGAAGTTCAGGTTGGTGATGCCGCCGAAACCGTAGCGAATGGCGCGGTAGACATCGGGTTTGGTGTTCTCCTTGAGATACTTCCACAGGTCGGCCTTTTTGGCCTGCGCCTCGGCGCTGCCGTCCAGCAGCAGGAAGATGTCGCTGACGGCCATCATCGTGGAAAGGTAGTGCAGCATGTAGGCGCGCAGGCGCTTTTCGTTCTTGAGGGCGTCGAGGTCCTGGCAGGCGATCATGTGTCGGGTCACGCGCAGCTGCTGGTCCACCCGCTTGACCATGACGCTCTCGTTCACGCTCTGGTCCGAGCGGCCGATGAAGTAGCGGTAGAGGTCAAGATCCATGTAGTACATGCTCTTGACGTAGGGCAGCGGCTGGTAGACGAAGATGTTGTCCACATAGAAGGTGTGCTTGGGCAGCACCATGCCGCAGTCCCGCAGGACCTGGGTGCGGTAGATGACCGAGTGCATCAGCAGGTTCTGGTCCGGGCGGAAGTGGCCCACGTGCATCCAGCTGAACAGGCGGTTCTCCGGGAAGACGTTGGTGTAGCGCACGGTGTGGGTGGTGTTGTCCTCCACATGCTCGTAGACGTAGTTGCAGATCATCAGGTCGGGGGCGGTGCCGCGGGCTACAAGAGTCTGCAGCTTGGCCAGTACGGTCTTCAGGGCGGCAGTGTCCAGCCAGTCGTCGCTGTCCACGACCTTGTAATACAGGCCGGTGGCGTTCCGGATGCCCTGATTCACGCCCTCGCCGTGGCCGCCGTTCTCCTGATGGATGGCCTTGACGATGGTGGGGTATTGGGCGGCGTATTCATCGCAGATGGCCGGGGTCTCGTCCTTGACGGAACCGTCGTCCACCAGGATGATCTCGGCCTGCTCCCCGGCGGAGAGCAGGGTCTCGATGCAGTGGCGCATATAGGCCGCCGAGTTGTAGCACGGGACGGCAAAGGTGATCAATTTCTGCATAGGTTGAAATACTCCTTTTTTCATCAGATCCGGCACAGCATTGGCCGGGATGGAGATATGTGTTCTTATTATATCATTTTCGCGCCTGAAAAGCTATCCATTGGAAAAAATCCGTTTGTTATTTCGCGCATTCCGGCAAAAAACGAGGCCATCCCCCTGCGAAACCGGCCGTTTTGTGGTATACTGAGAGGGCTGCGAAGGCAGCTCTCATAGAGTATAACGGAGGAACGCATGGAAAACCCGCATTCGATTCTAAAAAAAGTGTTCGGCTATGATGGCTTTCGCCCCGGTCAGGAGGAGATCGTCTCCCGGCTGTTGGCCGGGCAGGACGTTCTGGCCGTGATGCCCACCGGTGCGGGCAAGTCCATCTGCTACCAGGTGCCCGCGTTGCTGCTGCCGGGCATCACCATCGTGGTCTCGCCGTTGGTCAGCTTGATGAAGGATCAGGTGGGGGCGCTGGTGCAGGCCGGTGTGGCAGCGGCGTTCCTGAACAACAGCCTGACCGACAACCAGAAAGCTCTGATGCTCCGCCGTGCGCGGGAGGGCTGGTATAAGATCATCTACGTGGCCCCGGAGCGGCTGGAGATGCCGGGCTTCCAGCGGTTCGCGCAGGAGCGGGAGATCAGCATGGTGACGGTGGACGAGGCCCACTGCATCAGCCAGTGGGGGCAGGACTTCCGCCCCAGCTATCTCCGCATCAAGGCGTTCGTGGACGGCCTGCCCAGGCGCCCGGTCATCGGGGCGTTCACGGCGACGGCCACGGCCCACGTCCGGGATGATATCCGGAGCTGCCTCGAACTGAAAGACCCCTACGAGGTCACGGCCAGCTTCGACCGCCCGAACCTCTACTTCGAGACCCGCCGCGCCCTGCCCAGCGAGAAGCCCCGCGTTCTGCTGGAACTGGTGCTCAGGGAGCGGGACCATGCGGGCATCATTTATTGCAGCACCACCCGGCAGGTGGACGAGACCGCCCGCCTGCTGCAGAGCCGGGGCATCCGGGCGGCGGCGTACCACGCCAAGCTCGACCCTGATGCCCGGCGGCAGAATCAGGACGACTTTCTGTACGACCGCATCCAGATCATGGTGGCGACCAATGCGTTCGGCATGGGGATCGACAAGCCCAATGTCCGGTTCGTCATCCACTACAACATGCCCAAGGATCTGGAAAGCTACTATCAGGAGGCCGGGCGGGCCGGCCGCGACGGCGAACCGGCCCGGTGCACCCTGCTCTACTCCGGTACCGATGTGCGGACGATCCGGTTCTTCATCGAAAAGGAGATGGAGGCCGACAACGGCCTGCCCGCCGATGTCAAGGCCGAAGCCGCCCGCAAGGCCGAAGAGCGGCTCAAGTATATGACCTTTTATTCCACCACACCGCGCTGCCTGCGGGGCTTTCTGCTGAGCTACTTCGGCGAGGCTGCACCGCAGAAGTGCGGCAATTGCTCCAACTGCCTGCTGGCCGAACAGGCGGCAGAACAGGTGGAGCAGCAGGCGGCGCAGGCCAGAGAACGGGCCGCTGCCAGCGCCAGACGTCTGGCTGGCGGCCGCCGCCGCAATGCAGACGATGCGCCCCTGAGCGAAGCGGACGAAGCGCTGCTGGGCGCGCTGTACGCTCTGCGCAAGCGGCTGGCGGCAAAGCAGAAGGTGCCTGCCTACATGATCTTCAACGATGCCACCCTGCGCGAGATGGCCCGGAAAAAGCCGCTCAGCCTTGACGAGCTGCTGAACATCACCGGTGTGGGCGAAAAGAAAGCCGCCCACTATGGCCGCGACTTCCTCCGCGTCATCGAGGAGATGGTGGAGAGTCGGGGCTGAAAAAACGAACAGGCCCACCGGCGCTGCCGGTGGGCCTGAGATGGTTCAGGTTGTTTGGTAGAGCTTCAGGGTCGCATCCACGACCTTGTCCCACTGGAAGCGGTCGCAGATGTAATCCGAGGAGAGCCATTTGAACATCCGGACTGCGTTGGGGTGCTCGATGGCATAGCGCAGCTTGGCTTCCAGATCGTTCACGTCTCCCTTGCGGAAGGTGATCCCCCGGTCATGGATGACGTTGGTGCATTCCTCAATGTCCGATACCAGCACACAGTTGCCGTAGCTCATGGCCTCCAGCAGGCTGAGGGGCATTCCCTCCAGGTCGCTGGGCAGAACGAACAGATAGGCGTTGCTGTACAGCTCATCCCGCAGCGCGCCGTCCACGAAGTCGGTGAAGAGGATGCGGTCATCACCGACGGCCAGAGCCTTCAGGGTGTTTATGTAATCGCCGGAGTCGGACACGCCGCCCGCAATGACCAGCTTCTTGTCGGTCTTGAGCCGCCTGAAGGCTTCGCACAGATGGTGGCAGCCTTTTTCCGGCACCAGACGGCCCAGAAACAGCAGGTAGGAACCGTATTCCAGCCCGAACCGTTTCCGGATGAGCTCCGGCGGGGCATACGCCGGGCGGTTGACGCCGTTGGGGATGTAGTGGGTCTCGCGGTGATAGGTGTCGCGGAAATAGGTCTGGGTGCTGTGGTTGAGCACGATGATCTCGTGTGCGAACCGGGCACCGACCTTCTCGCCGAAGTGGATGTACCAGGAGCCGAAGCTGCCCTTCCACTTGTCCCGCGCCCAGTCCAGCCCATGGACCGTCAGGACGACCCGCTTGCCGAACAGCCGGGGCAGCCAGCAGAAAGCGGCCGGGCCTTCGGCGTGGACATGCACGACATCGTAAGGGCCGAGCGCCGCCGCAAGGCTGGCAAAAAAGCTGGATGTAACGGCTGCAAGCCCTTTTTTGTCCAGTGTTGGCACACGGCGGATGCGAATGCCACGGTATTCGTCCAGCTTTTGCACTTCATATTCTTTTCCGCTGACGTGCTGGCCGGTACGGTTGAAACAGGTGACCTGATGCCCCTTTTCGACCATCCGCGCGGCCAGCTCTTCAACGACGACCTCGATGCCGCCCTCGTGGGAGGGGATGCGCTTGTGGCCGAGCATTGCGATCCGCATGATTGACCATTCCTTTGTCTGTTGTAGAGGAGCATCGGCAAGCCCTGCGATGCTCTGATATATCTTTCATTCTACACAGTTTTGCGGTTCAGGTCAAGAAAAAATAGAGAATCTGCGAAAATTTGCAAAACCATGTCGAAAGGATGAAATTTATGGAATATTCTGGAAGGTTTCCACTGCTTTTGGGAAAATCCAAATTCAGGATGGAAACTTCTGCGTCAATATGCTATGATATAAGGTGCAGAACGATCTTGCTGAACGAATCCTTATTTTATATAGAACGAAAAGGGAAGGATCTTTATGGGAAAGTATTTTGGGACCGATGGCTTCCGCGGCGAAGCCGGGATCACGCTGACCGCCGACCACGCCTACAAGGTGGGCCGCTTCCTTGGCTGGTATTACAACAAGCTCCGCGAGCGCAACGGCAACAATGAGCCTGCCCGCATCGTCATCGGCAAGGACACCCGCCGCAGCTCCTACATGTTTGAGTACAGCCTTTGTGCCGGTCTGACGGCCTCCGGCGCAGACGCCTATCTGCTGCACGTCACCACGACGCCCTCTGTGGCCTACATCGCCCGCGTGGACGACTTCGACTGCGGCATCATGATCTCGGCCAGCCACAACCCGTTCTACGACAACGGCATCAAGCTCATCGACTGCTACGGCGAGAAGATGCCCGAAGAGACCCTGCTGCTGGTCGAGGACTACATCGACGGCAAGCTCCACGTCTTCGATCAGGACTGGCCGGAGCTGCCCTTTGCTCACCGCGAGCACATCGGCTGCACCGTGGACTACGTGGCAGGCCGCAACCGCTACATGGGCTACCTCATCAGCCTGGGCATCTACTCCTTCAAGGGGATCAAGGTCGGCCTGGACTGCGCCAACGGTTCCAGCTGGAACATCGCGAAGTCTGTGTTCGATGCACTGGGTGCCGACACCTATGTCATCAACAACAAGCCGAACGGCCTGAACATCAACAACAATGCCGGTTCCACCCACATCGAGGGCCTGCAGAAGTTCGTGGTCGAGAATCATCTCGACGTCGGCTTTGCCTACGATGGCGACGCTGACCGCTGCCTGTGCGTGGATGAGAAGGGCAATGTCATCACCGGCGACCACATCCTGTACATCTATGGCTGCTACCTGCAGGAACACGGCGAGCTGATGAACAATACCGTCGTCACGACCGTGATGTCCAACTTCGGTCTGTACAAGGCCTTTGACGAAAAGGGTATCGGCTACGCCAAGACCGCCGTCGGTGATAAGTATGTTTACGAGTACATGGCCAAGAACGGCTGCCGCATCGGCGGCGAGCAGAGCGGCCACATCATCTTCAGCCAGTATGCCAGCACCGGCGACGGCATCCTGACCAGCCTGAAGATGATGGAAGTCATGCTGGCCAAAAAGCTGCCCATGAGCAAGCTGGCCGAGCCGCTGACCATCTATCCGCAGGTGCTGGAAAATGTCCGCGTGACCGACAAGAAGGCGGCGCAGGACGATGCTGCTGTGCAGGCCGCCGTCAAGGCGGTGGCGGAAGCACTGGGCGACACCGGCCGCATTCTGGTCCGTGAGTCCGGCACGGAGCCGCTTGTCCGCGTTATGGTGGAAGCCCCCGACCACAACACCTGCCAGAAGTACGTGTCGCAGGTCGTGGAGGTCATCAAGGCGCAAGGGTATGGCGTCTGAACGACGCCTCAAAAAGAGGAAGTGCAATGAAACGAGCAAAACAGATGTTCGCAGTGCTGCTGTGCATCGCAGCACTGTGTGTGCTGGCCCCGGCGGCGCTGGCTGCCCAGCCGCTGGACGAGAGCGAGAACGACGGAAAGGTCATCATCTATTTTGACGCCTGCGGCGGCACCGGCATCTCGGTGGTGGAGCGTACCAATGCCGACGGCAAGCTGTCCAGCCTGCCCACCCCCACCATGGAGGGCTACACCTTCAACGGCTGGTTCACCGACATCGTGGGCGGCAGCGCCATCGTCGCGGGTGAGACCGTGTTCTCCGGCGAAGAGGCCACCGTCTACGCGCAGTGGAGCCCCATCGACCAGGTGCCCACCGAGCCGACGGCTCCGGCTGACACCGTTGCGGGCATTCTGGAGCGCCATAAGGGCACGATTTTGATCGTGGGCGGCATGCTGGTGCTGGTCGCGGTAGGCCTTGCAATGTGAAAGGGACTGGAATGGAACAAAAACTGAAACTGCCCGCCCAGTGCGCAGCGATCCCGCAGGAGGAGCTGGAATCTATCTGCGGCGGTGCCCCCGCCTGGTTCGAAAACACCGTCACCGCAGTCAAAAATACCCTCCGCCCGGCCAAGCCCTACCTCAAGGCCGCCTGGGAGGTGCTCATGGTCACGATGGCCTGCATCAATGAGCTGTATCAGGCATACGGCTATGGCATGATCGTCATCTCTTCTCTGAAAGGCATCAAGAAGTGCCTGAAGGAGTTTGGACAGTAACCGACAAACGATAAGACCCCCTGTGCAGGATGGGATGCTGCACAGGGGGTCTTTGCTGTCTATGGGATGCGATGGGAACGTTTAATCGTCATCGCTGTCGAGCTTCAGCACGGCCGTGAAGGCCTCGCTGGGGAGGGAGACGCTGCCGAGCTGGCGCATCTTCTTTTTGCCTTCCTTCTGCTTTTCGAGCAGCTTCTTCTTGCGGGTGATGTCGCCGCCGTAGCACTTGGCCAGAACGTCCTTGCGCATGGCCTTGACGGTCTCGCGGGCGATGATCTTGCCGCCAATGGCAGCCTGGACCGGGATCTCGAACAGGGTGCGGGGGATGTTGTCCCGCAGCTTTTCGCAGATGCGGCGGCCCTTGCCGTAGGCGTTGTCGCGGAAGACGATCATGGACAAAGCGTCCACGGGGTCGCCGTTCAGCAGGAAGTCCAGCTTCACAAGGTCGCTCTCGCGGTACTCCTTGAACTCATAGTCGTAGCTGGCATAGCCGCGGCTGCGGCTCTTGATGGCGTCGAAGAAGTCATAGACGATCTCGCCCAGCGGAAGTGCATAGTGCAGGTCCACCCGGACGTCGTCGAGATACTTCATGTCGGCCAGAACGCCGCGCTTCTGCTGGCAGAGGTCCATCAGGCTGCCCACGTATTCGTTGGGGGTGTAGAGGTGGACGTCCACGAACGGCTCCTCCTGCTTGACGATGGTGGACGGGTCCGGATAGCTGGACGGGTTGTCGATCATCTCGACCGTGCCGTCGTTCAGGGTCAGGCGGTAGCGGACGCTGGGGGTGGTGGTGATGATGTCGAGGTCGAACTCGCGCTCCAGACGCTCCGTGATGATCTCCATGTGGAGCAGGCCGAGGAAGCCGCAGCGGAAGCCGAAGCCCAGAGCCGCACTGGTCTCCATCTCAAAGGTCAGGGAGGCGTCGTTCAGCTGCAGCTTTTCCAGCGCGTCCTTCAAGTCGGGGTACTTGGCACCGTCGGCGGGGTAGATGCCGCAGAAGACCATGGGCTTGACCTGACGGTAGCCGGGCAGGGCCTCGGCGGTGGGGCGGTTGGCCAGCGTGACGGTGTCGCCCACGCGGGTGTCCTGCACGGTCTTGATGCTGGCGGTCAGGTAGCCGACCTCACCGGCCTGCAGCTGGTCGCAGGGGGTCAGGCTGGTCGCGCCCATGTGGCCGACCTCCACCAGCGTGAACTGGGCACCGGTGGCCATCAGGCGGATGGTGTCGCCGGGCTTGACGGAGCCCTCGAAGACGCGGATGTAGACGATGACTCCCTTGTAGCTGTCGTAGATGCTGTCAAAGATCAGGGCCTTGAGGGGGGCGTCCGGGTCGCCGGTGGGGGCGGGGATGTCGCTGACCACCCGCTCCAGCACCTGGTCGATGTTCAGGCCGGTCTTGGCCGAGACGCGGGGTGCATCCAGGCAGGGCAGACCGATGACGTCTTCCACTTCCTGCGCCACCTCGTCCGGGTGGGCGCTGGGCAGGTCGATCTTGTTCAGGATGGGCACCAGCTCCAGATCGTGTTCCAGCGCCATGTAGGTGTTGGCTAGCGTCTGGGCCTCGACGCCCTGGGTGGCGTCCACCACCAGGATCGCGCCCTCGCAGGCGGCCAGGCTGCGGCTGACTTCATAGGCAAAGTCTACGTGGCCCGGCGTGTCGATGAGGTTGAACTCGTACACCTTGCCGTCTTTGGCGGTGTAGTTCATGGTCACGGCGCGGGCCTTGATGGTGATGCCGCGCTCGCGCTCGATGTCCATGTTGTCGAGGATCTGGTCCTCCATGGTGCGCTCGTCCACGCTCTTGGTCAGCTCCAGAATGCGGTCCGACAGGGTGGATTTGCCGTGGTCGATGTGTGCGATGATGCAGAAATTGCGGATGTTGTCTCTTGCCATCTGTTCCTCCAACGGAAAATAGTGGGTGTTCGATTGATTATAAGATCCAGTCCTCCACGGCGATGATCCGGCCGTGTTCGAGGTAGACGCGGGGCACCCGGCGGGAGACCCCGCAGAGCACCTCGTAGGAGATCGTATCGGTCTTACGGGCGATGTCCTCGGCGCTGTCGCTGACGGTGCCGCCCCAGAGGATGGCCTCGTCGCCCTCCTGCACATCGGGCACAGCGGTGACATCCACCATGAGCTGGTCCATGCAGACCCGGCCCAGCACCGGGCAGGGGACGCCGTGGACTTCCACGATGCCCTTGCCGCAGCTCAGCAGGCGGGGGTAGCCGTCGGCGTAGCCGGTGCAGAGGGTGGCCACTCTGGTGGGGGTTTCGGCGGTGAAGCGCCGGCCATAGCTGGTGGATTGGCCCGGCTGCAGCTCCTTGACCATGCTGACCACGGTCTTGAGTTTCATGACCGGGCGGAACTTCCCGAAGCGGACTTCGTCGCTGGGGTCGAAGCCGTATAAAATGATGCCGGGGCGGGCCATGCAGGGCACGGAGACCGCGCTGCTTGGCCAGTCGGGATGGAGCATGACCCCGGCGGAGTTGTCGCAGTGGACGAGCGGCGGCTCCTGCCCGGCGGCCTTTAAGGCGCGGTAGGCGCGAAGAAAGAGCTGGTACTGCTCCTCGGTGTAGGCGACATTCCCGGCATCGGTGTCGTCGGCCACGGCGAAGTGCTGGAACAGACCGGTCATCCGCAGGCCGGGCAGGGTGCAGACCTCCAGCATCTCGGCGATGGCCCGGTCAAAATCGGTGCGCAGGGCAAAGCCGATGCGGCCCATGCCGGTGTCGGCCTTGAGGTGGATGTCCACGGTCCCGCCCGCCCGTTCGGCGGCAGCGCTCAGGGCCTTTGCCTGCGGCAGCGAGTAGCAGGCGGCGGTGATGTGCTTCTCGATGAGGGCGGAGGTGTACTCCGGCTCCACATGGCCCAGAATGAGGATGGGCAGCGTCCGCCCGGCATTGCGCAGCTGCAAGGCCTCGGTCAGGCAGCTGACGGCCAGCCAGGCCGCGCCCTCCTCGGCGAAGACGCGGGAGCACTGGACGGCCCCATGGCCGTAGCTGTCGGCTTTGACGACGGCACAGAGCGGCAGGCCGCCCGCCCGCTCCTTCACGGCCCGGAAGTTGGCCCGCAGGGCGTCGAGGTCGATCTCGGCCCAGACGTGTTTTTCAAAGGTGGTTGTCGGCATGGAAGATCCCTTCCTTTTCTGTGAGCGGCCCTCAGGTCAGGGAAACGCTCTCTACAAGATTCACGATATCACTGATGGAGGCCAGCTTGGTCAGGCCCGAAACATAGACCACATCGCCGCTGTCGTATTCCACGGTGGCAAGGACTGCATAATAGGTCTGGATGTCGCAGCGCACGGCGGTGACGGTGGCCCCCTCGATCTGGATCTTGACCTTGCGCGGGCTGATGACACCGTAAGCGCTCTTCAGGTCGGATTCGGACTGGCCGATGTAATCCTCGTAGGTCGAGGCGTCTCCCCGCTGGAACAGCACGATCTGATAGTTCGCGTTGTCGCTGTCGGTGCCGGAGGCCAGCTTGAGGGCATGGCCGAGGGTGTCGTCCTCGGTCATCTCGCACACGGGCCAGACGGCGCTTTCGTAGTCCAGCACGATGCCATTGTCGGCGGTGTAGTGGGTGTCGGGGGCTGCCGGGGTGCGGCGGTTGACGACCAGCGTCAGCACAAAGTAAGCCAGCGCACCGACCAGCACGATCACGCCCATGGCGAGCAGCAGCCGGGATGCCCGCTGCTGGGAAGAGTCCTGCGTGTGAATGTTCTTCGGCATGGAATAGTCTCCTTTTTACAATATCAAATATAGTATAGCACATCTCCGGGCAAAATTGTAGCGCCCCGCCCCAGAAATCCGCCCGCAGCGGCAAAAAATCAGTTGAAAAATCCGAAATCTGAAATCGCGAGATTTCAAGAGATTTCAAGCGAAAACGAGAGAATGAAAAGTTTGCACCGAAAAAATCAAAAAATTCTGTTGACAGGCGCGTTTTTGTGATGTATACTGACACTCGCGCCCCAAAAGGGTGCCTGAACCGTTAAAACACTTATCAGGAGGAAATAGATATGAGCACTACTCTCGTAAAGCCCGCTGAAGTCGAGCGCAAGTGGTATCTGCTCGACGCATCCGGCAAGAGCCTGGGTCACGTCGCTGCTGAGGCTGCTGTTCTGCTGCGCGGCAAGCAGAAAGTCAACTACACCCCCAACGTCGATTGCGGCGATTACGTCGTCGTCATCAACTGTGACGAGGCTGTCCTGACCGGCAAGAAGGCCGAGCAGAAGTTCCACATCACCCACAGCAAGTTCATCGGCGGCCTGAAGAAGGTCCAGTACAGCAAGCTGATGGCTGAGAACAGCGATCTGGCTATGACCTACGCGGTCAAGGGCATGATCCCTTCCAACACCATCGGTGCCAAGGCTCTGACCCGCCTGCACTGCTACAAGGGTGCTGAGCATGCTCAGGCAGCTCAGAAGCCCGAAAAGATCGAGTTCTAAGAAGGAGGCAATCGAATATGTACGAAACCAAACCTTATTTCTACGGCACTGGTCGTCGTAAGAATTCCGTTGCCCGCGTTCGCGTTTACACCGGCACCGGCAAGATCACCATCAACGATCGCGACATCGACAGCTACTTCGGTCTGGAGACCCTGAAGCTGATCGTCCGTTCTCCGCTGGTCCTGCTGGGCCTGGAGGGCAAGTATGACGTCGTCGTCCGCGTTTCCGGCGGCGGTGTTTCTGGTCAGGCTGGCGCGATCCGCCACGGCCTGAGCCGCGCCCTGCTGCAGCAGAGCGATGAGAACCGTGCAGTCCTGAAGAAGGCTGGCTTCCTGACCCGCGATCCTCGTATGAAGGAACGTAAGAAATACGGCCTCAAGGCTGCTCGTCGCGCACCTCAGTTCAGCAAGCGCTGATTTACCCTCAAAATGTATTTTTGCAACCCTGCTTCGGCAGGGTTGTTTTTGTTATAGCTGTTTTTTCGCTGAACGGGGGTGCGCGGCTGCATCGCGGCCCCGGACAGCACGGAGGGCCCGGTGCGCCATGCACCGGGCCCTCATCTGTTTACTGGCCGCTCTTCAGTTTGTAGAAGTAGTCATCGGCTTCGATGGCCTCCGGGGTGAACGAGTTGTTCTTCCACCAGCTGACGAGGGCGGCGGCCACGGTCAGGCCGGTAGAGACCAGCTGCTCCAGTTGGGCCGACTCGATGGGCAGCACCGCGTGGCCGGTGGCGCTGAGGATCTGGTTGGTCAGGGCCAGCGCCAGCGCGGCGGTGCGGGCAATGGTCGAGGGCGAGATCTTGTGCTTCATAAAAACTCCTTTCGTTCCGGGTGATGTGCGGGGCTCAGCCGGAGAAGCGGCCAAGCCCTGCGCGGCGGCAGAGGGCGGGGTAGTCCTTGTAGGCGCGGCTCAGATCGACAGGGCCGTCGATGCCCGCCACATGGCCTGTGCTGGTGTACTGCCACATCCCGTGGGGGCGGGTGGGGCGCTTGCCGCGGTAATCGGCGAGCCAGAGGTCGTAGGCGGTGAGTGCATCCATCGCAAGGGCGGTGTCCGCAAAATTCGTGTAGGTGTAGACCATGGCGTAGAGATTCCAGGCTTCGAGCTGGGCGGCGGCCTGGGCCACCCGCTGCGCGAGCGCGGCAAGGGAGAGGGAGCGCAGCCGGGCGTCCTCCACATCAATGGCAAGGGGCAGCTGGAACGTTTTCCCGCGCAGCGCGGCCCGCAGGGCGTTGAGCTCGGCTTCGGTCTGACGGGAGGTGACGGCGCAGGTATAATAGTAGCCGCCCACCGGGATGCCGCGCGCCGTGCAGGCAGCATGATTGCGCTCGAACTGCGGGTCGGGGTAGGGCTGGCCGTTTCGGCTGCCCAGCACCCGCAGCATCACGCCGTCAATGGTGCCAGAACGCTGCACCGCGTCCCAGTCTATGCGGCCCTGCCATCGTGAGACATCCAGCACCCGCAGCGGGGTCATCGGATGGCCTCCGGGCGGTGAGTCGAATCTGGTGTTTGTGTCATGGAACAGACCTCCTTTCTGCTGTTGCCCCGATTGTACAGTCGGGATACGAAATGCGGAAGTGTGGTCTTTTTTCTTGCGAATCTTTGCCGTTCGGCATTTTGCCAAGGGGTGTTTCCGGGGCAGAAAAGCAGGGGCAGAACAGGGCCTTTTTGGGAGTAATTCTGGGTGCATTTTCGGGCGGAAAATGGCGTCTGTGAATGGTTTGTGATGACAAAAATCAAGGGAAATTCGGTCGATTTCTGGCCTTGAAACAGCACTTGGATGTTAAAAAATTGTGAACAAATCATGCCCGGATTTTGCAAAAAAATCGGGAAGAATCGCTCGAAAATTTCGCGCATCCGGGAAAACTGTGTACAAAATTCACAAAAAACTATGTTAAGAATCTGGCAAACTGGAAATGTCAAATTTGACAAATTGGTTTTGGTCTGCTAAAATAGCTTCCGCTCAACGGACGTTGCAGCGTATAAAATTCATCACATTGAAGTGAAAAGCCGCACTGCGGCTCCCGAATACGGAGTGAAGAAACTCCGTGCCACGGCGGGTATTGGAAGGCCCGCATCGTATTCCAAACTGTAAAAAGAGAGGAGTTGTTCCGTATCGCTTCCGTCAAATTTCAAAAAGCATTGAGCGGCCGCACCCGTGCCGCCGCCCCCCGTGTGCTGGCGTTCTGCGTCATGGCCGTGAGCCTGTTGTTCACGCTGGCCGTGACCGCCGCGAATCTGCGGCTGACCTACGTCACTGACTCCTATGGTGCGCGGCAGCTGGTGGTCAGCACTGACGCTGACAGCGACCCCGCCCGCGTGATGAGCCTTTCCGGCATGGAGGCCGAAGAGGGTGACCATGTCTATTACACCGCGTTCAGCGGCAGCCTGGCTTCCCTGAACATCGAGCGCGCATTCACCGTGACCATCCAGGCCGACGACCAGGAGTATCCGGTGAGGATGGCTTTTGGCACCGTTGCCGATGCGCTGGAACGCGCCGGCATCACCCTGGATGAAGAGGACTACACCGAGCCTGCACTGGACCAGCTGGTCACAGCAGGCAGCAGCATCGTGGTCCACCGCGTCGATTATCAGGATAAGGTCGAGACGCAGGCCATCCCCTACGATACCGAGTATGTCTACACCAGCCTGTACTTCCGCAACACCGGCCGTGCCACCACGTTACAGCACGGCTCGGAGGGCCAGCAGGCTGTGACCACCCGCGAGCGCTGGGTGGACGGTGAGCTGGAAAACAGCATGGTGGTCGATGTGACCACCACGGTGGAGCCCACCAATCATGTCGTCAAGACCTACGGTGCCGGTGCGCCCGTCTCGCCGCTGACCGGCACGGACGGCACCACCAATGCGCCCGCTTCCTACAGCAGGGTCCTCACCGGCAAAGCCACCGGCTACTATTCCAAGTCCGGCAAGGGCTCGTCCGGTCTAGGCCTGGGCTACGGCACGGTCGCCGTGGACCCGGACGTCATCCCCTACGGCACCCTGCTGTATATCACTTCCACCGATGGCCGCTTCGTTTACGGCTACGCCATCGCGACCGACACCGGCATCGCCGTTCAGAAGGGCGAGATCCTCGTGGACCTGTTCTACGAGACCTACGCCGAGTCGGTCATCAATGGGGCGATCCAGGTCAATGTTTACGTTGTGAACTGAGTCTTTGGAACCACCCCCTGCGCACACGGAATGAACAGAACATCTGCCCCCGCTCTTTGCTGCATTTTGCACAGAGAACGGGCGCAGATGTTCTTTTTTGTTTTATATTCCGTCAGGTTTACCTATAATTTTTGCATAAATTTGGCCAGGTTGTCCATATCACTAAAATATCCTAGAAAAGATTATGGTACATTTTCCGGAAAAAGCCTTGAAAAATGTGCCAAAATTCTTTAATATAAGAGAGTAAAAAGGTATAGGCCCCTCTGCGGCCTGTACGGGGAGGAGCTGTTTATGAAACCGACGGAAGAAAAAATCCATACGGATCCATCGGATCTGCCGATCTATCTGTTCAAGCAGGGCAATAACTGCGAAGCATACCGCTACTTCGGTGCACACATCGAGACCCGCGCCGGAGAGTCCGGTGTCGTGTTCCGCGTCTGGGCACCTCACGCCGCCGCCATCAGCGTGGTGGGCGATTTCAACAGCTGGAAGCCGGGCAGCCACCCGATGCACAAGGTGGATCAGGACTCGGTCTGGGAGCTGTTCATCCCCGGCATGAAGGAATATGACGTTTACAAATACTGCGTGACCACCCGCGCGGGCGACCTTGTCTACAAGGCTGACCCGTATGCCTTCCACGCCGAGACCCGGCCGTCCAACGGCAGCAAGGTCTACGACCTGAACGGCTTTGCGTGGCACGATGCCGCATGGCAGGAGGCCCAGAAGAAGGCCGATGTCATCAACGGCCCGATGAACATCTACGAGATGCACGCGGGCAGCTGGAAGACCAAGGGCGAGAACATCCCCTACAACTATTCCGAGCTGGCCGACCAGCTTATCCCGTACATCACCGAGATGGGCTACACCCATGTCGAGCTGCTGCCGGTCATGGAATATCCCTTTGACGGCAGCTGGGGCTATCAGGTCACGGGCTATTTTGCACCCACCAGCCGCTACGGCACCCCCAAGGACCTCATGGCCTTTGTGGATAAGCTCCATGCCGCCGGCATCGGCGTCATCATGGACTGGGTGCCCGCGCACTTCCCGAAGGATCAGTTCGGCCTGTACCGGTTTGACGGCGAGCCCTGCTACGAGGACCCGAACCCCAAGCGCGGCGAGCACAAGGAGTGGGGCACCATGGTGTTCGACTTCGGCCGCAGCGAGGTGCAGAGCTTCCTCATCTCCAGCGCACTGTACTGGCTGGAGCAGTACCACATCGACGGCCTGCGCGTGGACGCCGTGGCCTCCATGCTGTATCTGGACTACAACCGCAAGCAGGGTGAATGGGAGCCCAACAAGGACGGCGGCAAGGAAAATCTGGAAGCCGTTGCGTTCCTGCGCAAGCTGAACGATACCGTCCTGGGCCGCCACCCCCACAAGTACATGATCGCGGAGGAATCCACGGCCTGGCCGATGGTCACCAAGCCTGCATCGGACGGCGGCCTGGGCTTCAACTTCAAGTGGAACATGGGCTGGATGAACGACATGCTCAGCTACATGAAGACCGACCCGCTCTTCCGCGCCGGCAACCACAACAAAGTCACCTTCAGCTTCTTCTATGCCTTCAGCGAGAACTTCGTGCTGCCCATCAGCCACGACGAAGTCGTCCACGGCAAGGGGAGCCTCATCAATAAAATGCCCGGTGAGTACGAGGCCAAGTTCGCCAACCTGCGCACCTTCTTCGGCTACATGATGGCCCACCCCGGTAAGAAGCTGCTGTTCATGGGCCAGGAGTTCGGCCAGTTCGCCGAGTGGAACGAGAACAAGCAGCTGGACTGGATGCTGCTGGGCTACGACAAGCACACCGAGCTGCAGAACTACGTCAAGACCCTGAACGCCTTCTACAAAGAGCATCCGGCGTTCTGGCAGATCGATTACAGCTGGGAAGGCTTCCAGTGGATCGTGCCGGACGACTCGCAGCAGAGCGTGGTCGCCTTCCTGCGCAAGGATGCAGCGGGCAAGCAGATCCTGATCGTCTGCAACTTCAACCCCGTCCTGCGTGAGGGCTACACCCTGGGCGCACCGGTGGCGGGCACCTACAGGGAAGTGCTGAACAGCGACGACGAAGCCTTCGGCGGTTCGGGCGCGGTCCACAACAAGGCCGTCCGCACCCACAAGAAGCCGCTGCACGGCTTTGAACAGAGCATCACCATCACCCTGCCGCCCATGAGCACCCTCTACTTCGAGGTGCCCACCAAGCGCACCCGCAAGGCGGCAGACCCGGCCAAGGCCGACGAAAAGGCAGCCTCCAAAAAGACCACTGCCAAGACCGAAAAGGCCCCCAAAAAGACCACCCGCGCCACCAAGGCGAAGACGGAGAAGGCCGCGGAGGAAAAGCCCGCAAAGGCCGAAAAGCCCGCCAAGGCAGAGAAACCGGCTAAGGCCGCAAAACCCAGAAAGACCTCCGCAAAGGCCGAACCGGCCGAGAAGGCTGCGCCTGCGGAAAAGCCCAAGCGCACCCGCAAGACCAAAGCAGAAGCTGCCCCTGCGGCAGACGCTGCACCGGCAAAGCCCACCCGCAAGCCCCGCGCCAAAAAGGCAGCAGAGCCCAAAGAGTGAGCCGTGCGCACAGACCATTCACATCGTTAGACCATTTCCAATTCCAAACCAACTCGGAAATGTGTAAAAGGGGAGAATAAAGCTATGGCAAAAGAAATTGTGGCAATGATCCTTGCCGGCGGACGTGGTTCGCGCTTGTATGCGCTGACACAGAAAACGGCAAAACCGGCGGTCGGTTTCGGCGGCAAATACCGCATCGTGGACTTCCCGCTGTCCAACTGCGTCAACTCCAACATTGATACCGTTGGCATCGCGACCCAGTATCAGCCCCAGAAGTTGAACGAGTACATCGGCAACGGCCAGCCCTGGGACCTCGACCGCCTGCACGGCGGTGTGCACACCCTGCCGCCGTATGAGCAGGCAAAGGGCACCGACTGGTACAAGGGCACCGCAAACGCCATCTACCAGAACATCAGCTTCATCGACAATTATGACCCGGAGTATGTCATCATCCTGTCCGGTGACCAGATCTGCAAGCAGGACTATGCAGACTTCCTCCGCTTCCACAAAGAGAAGGGCGCAGAGTTCTCGGTCGCCGTCATGGAAGTCGATTGGAAGGAAGCTTCCCGCTTCGGCCTGATGGTCGCAGACGAGAACGACAAGATCACCGAGTTCCAGGAGAAGCCCCCGGTCCCGAAGTCCAACCTGGCTTCCATGGGCATCTACATCTTCAACTGGGACGTCCTGAAGAAGTATCTGGAAGAGGACGAGGCAGACCCCAACTCCAAGAACGACTTCGGCATGAACATCATCCCGGCCCTGCTGCGTGACGGCCGCAGGATGTATGCGTACCGCTTTGCAGGCTACTGGCGCGACGTCGGCACCATCGACAGCCTGTGGGAGGCCAATATGGAGGTCCTCGACCCGGAGAACTCCGGCATCGACATCTTCGATAAGACCTGGAAGATCTACAGCCGCAACCCCGTTCTGCCGGCCCAGAAGATCGGCCCCCGCGCCGTCGTGCAGGACTCCCTCGTCACAGAGGGCTGCAAGATCTACGGCAATGTCCGGCACTCGGTCCTGAGCGCAGGCGTCGTCGTGGAAGAGGGCGCTACCGTGGAAGATGCTGTTCTGATGGACGGCGTCGTGGTCAAGGCGGGCGCTGTGGTCAAGCGCTGCATCCTCGCTGAGGATGTCGTCGTGGGTGCCGGTGCAAAGATCGGCGGCGACGGCGCCATCGCACATGTGGGCACCGGCCTGACCGTCGGTGCAGGCGCGACCGTCAAAGAGGGCGCCAAAGTATTTGATTCCGTCAAGGAGGGCGAGGAAGTATGCTGAGCCAGAACAACAATGCGTTGGGTATCATTTTCCCCAACAGCTATGACACCACCGTGCCTGAACTCGTGACCGAGCGCGCGATGGCATCCATCCCGTTTGCAGGCCGTTACCGCATGGTGGACTTCGTGCTGTCCAGCATGGCGAACTGCGGCATTTCCAACGTGTCCATCGTCGTGCGCAAGAACTACCACTCTCTGATGGACCATCTGGGCACCGGCCGTGAGTGGGATATGGCCCGCCGTCACGGCGGCCTGAACATTGTGCCTCCCTTTGCAGAAAAGGGTGTGCGCATCTATTCCGGCCGTGTCGAGGCTCTGGGCTCCATCCTGAACTTCCTGGAGAATCAGAAGGAGCGCTACGTCGTCATGAGCGATGCCAACATTGCCATCAACTACGACTTCAACGCTCTGCTGGCCGCTCATCAGGCCAGCGGTGCCGATGTGACCATCGCATACCAGAAGACCGAGATCCCCGAAGGCCGCAAGAACGACAACTACACCCTGACCGTTGATGCCGACGGCCGCGTGACCGAGCTGCTGTTCAACGATTACCGCTCCGGCATCCAGAATCTGGACCTGAACATCTACGTTCTGGAGCGCGAGACCCTGATCAAGCTGGTCAAGGACGCCACCGCCCGCGGCCTGATCTACTTTGAGCGCGACATCCTGGCACACAACGTCAACATCCTGAACATCCGCGCTGTGGAGTACACCGGCTATGTGGCCCACATTTGCGATATGAAGAGCTACTTCGACGAGAATCTGAAGCTCATCGACGAGAAGAACCTGAACGCTCTGTTCCCCAAGGAGAGCCCCATCTACACCAAGATCCGCGATGACAACCCCGTCCGCTACGTCAACGGTTCCTGCGTGGAGAACTCTCTGCTGGCCGACGGCTGCGTCATCGAGGGCACGGTCGAGAACTGTGTGCTTTTCCGCGGCGTCAAGGTCAAGAAGGGTGCGGTCGTCAAGAACTGCGTCCTGATGCAGGACACCATCGTGGAAGCCAATGCGCAGCTGGAGTGCGTCGTCACCGACAAGAATGTCCGCGTGACCGCTGGTAAGAAGCTGTCCGGCACCGAGAGCTTCCCTGTTTACGTGCAGAAGAACCACATGGTCTGATGCGCTTCCTTTGATTTTTTCACAGGGGCGGCTCCCTCCCCGGTAGCCCCTCTCGGAAAGAGGGGCGGGGGCAGCTTTGCCCCCGCCCACTCTTTGTTTCAACCGCTTTTCTGAAAGGAGCGATCTTATGAAAATCCTCTATGCTGCTTCGGAAGCAACTCCCTTTGCGAAATCCGGCGGTCTGGCTGATGTTGCAGGCTCTCTGCCCAAGGCTCTGGTCAAGGACGGCGTGGACGCCCGCGTCATCATGCCGCTGTACGGCGACCTGAAGATGCGTGACCGGCTGGAATACGTCACCAACTACTCGGTGCCGGTGGGCTGGCGCAGCCAGTACTGCGGCCTGTTCAAGGCCGAAGTGAACGGCGTGACCTACTACTTCCTCGACAACGAGTATTACTTCCGCCGCCGCGGTCTGTACGGCTTCTACGATGACGGTGAGCGCTTCGCCTTCTTCTCCCGCGCCGTGCTGGAGACCCTGTTCTACATCGACTTCACCCCGGACATCATCAACTGCAACGACTGGCAGACCGCGCTGGTGCCCGTTTACCTGAATCTGTACTACCGTCATCTGGACAAGTTCAACCGGATCAAGACCATCTTCACCATCCACAACATCGCCTATCAGGGCAAGTATGGTACCGACATTCTGGAGGACACCTGCGGCATCGGCCGCCGCGACCAGCACATCGTCGAGTACGATGGCTGCGCCAACTTCATGAAGGGTGCCTTCGAGACGGCTGACAAGATCACCACCGTCAGCCCCACCTATGCACAGGAGATCCTGGACCCCTGGTTCAGCTACGGTCTGGATGCCCTGCTGCGCGAAAAGCAGTATAAGCTGTGCGGCATCCTGAACGGCATTGACATGGAGGCGAATGATCCCGCCACCGACCCGAAGATCCCCTTCAACTACGACATCACCAACTTTGAAGAGGGCAAGGCAAAGTGCAAGGAAGCATTGCAGGACAAGTTCGGCCTGAACAAGGACGGCAGCCCCGTCTTCGCCATGGTCAGCCGCATGGTCGGCATGAAGGGCTTCGACCTGGTGCAGAGCATTGCCGACGGTCTGGTGGACCGCGGCATCGAGCTGGTCATCCTGGGCAGCGGCGAGAGCCAGTATGAGAACTTCTTCTCCGAGCTGTGCGCCCGCCACCCCGGCCGCGTCGGCACCTATATCGGCTTCGAGCCGGCACTGTCGCAGGAGATCTACGCCGGTGCAGACGTCTTCATCATGCCGTCCAAGAGCGAGCCCTGCGGTCTGGCCCAGATGGTCGCCTGCCGTTACGGCACGCCTCCCATCGTCCGCGAGACCGGCGGCCTGCGCGACTCCATTCACGACTGCACCCTCGGCGAGGGCAACGGCTTCACCTTTGCAGGCTACAGCGCCCACGAGCTGTATGACGCCTGCTGCCGTGCACAGGACCGCTACTACAACAAGGAAGACTGGCACAACCTCGTCAAGCACGACATGGAATGCGACTTCAGCTGGGACCTCTCGGCCAAGAGCTACGAGGGTCTGTACAACGAGACCGCAAACCTCTGGTAAATTCGACCAATTCCATACACTCCAGCCCTGCCGGGCCTCTGTACTGCACAGGGGCCCGGCGGGGCTTTTTGCTGTCAAGGGGCAGACTGAACAAAGACGCTATCACTTTTTTGTGGAGGATGCGATGAACGGCGGACAAA
The DNA here is from genome assembly GCF_003478405.1 of Faecalibacterium sp. AF28-13AC. Lineage (NCBI taxonomy): Bacteria > Bacillati > Bacillota > Clostridia > Eubacteriales > Oscillospiraceae > Faecalibacterium > Faecalibacterium sp. AF28-13AC. The sequence goes on from NZ_QUFG01000002.1 coordinate 191,656, forward strand.
AATCCACCGGGGGAGGACAGTTGTGAAGTAAGTATAAACAAACTATGAAGATTTCACAGAATTTGGTGGAGAATTGATTGAAAAAACCGACGGTTTGAATTATACTATCCCTATGAGGGTCTTGCATGGAAGAGATCCTTTGCGAAAGAGCCGCCGCATGGGGTGCCTGCGGCGGGCAGACCAGAAGGAGGAACGCCGTTGAAGGGCTTATACAAAGCACTGGAGGATATCGTGTGGCTGACGCAGCTGGGTTTGTCCATGCTGCTGCCGCTGCTGCTCTGTCTGGGCGGCTGCTGGTGGGCAGTGAACCGCTGGGGCTGGCCGGAGTGGGTGTATCTTCCGGGCGTTTTTCTGGGGCTGGCCGCAGGGGCACAAAATTTCTGGGTCTTTGCCAGGGAGCGGATGGAACGCGCCAAAAAGGAGAAGACTTCTCGTGTCGGCTTCAATTCGCATCAATGAACGTTGGAGGGTTTGCTATGAAATTGCAGCCGGAGTCCAAAAAGGAACTGCTGCGCATCGCCTGCGGCACCGCCATCTGTACGGCGGCCATGTGGGTGCTCTTTGCAGCGCTGCACCTGGTGGGCTGGGTCCGGTTCGACTACACGGTCGTGCTGGGCGGTCTGGTGGGTGCAGCCGTCGCCATCGCAAACTTTGCGGGCATCTGCTTCGTGGTGCAGAAGATCATCGACGAGCAGGATGAGAAGCGCCGCAAAGCCAAACTACAGCTTTCCCACAACAGCCGGATGCTGCTGCAGGCCGTCTGGGTCATCGTGGCCATCGCCGCGCCCTGCTTCCAGCCGTTTGCCAGTGTCCTGCCGCTGTTTTTCCCGCGGATCACCATTTATTACCTGCAAATAACGGGCAAGTACAAGCCCCTTGCGCAGGCAGCCCCCGCACAGGACGTCTCGGTGGAAGACGAACCGGTGCAGGCCGCCGCGCAGGCCGAAGCTCCCGGCGAAAAAGGGGGTGAAACCTAACAAATGGAACTGAACGGCGCAAAGATCCTGTATACCATCCATACGGATATCCCCATTCTGGGCGATTTCAAGATCACCCAGACCCTTGTGACTACCTGGATCGTGATGGCGCTGCTGACGGCGCTGGCCTTCTGGCTGGGGCATGACCTGAAACTGGAAAATGTCTCCAAGCGGCAGGCCGCTGCCGAGTTCATCGTGGAACGGCTCGATCAGTTCGTGCACGAAAACATGGGCACACACTTTGACCGGTATATCCCGCTGGTCGGCGCGATCTTCGCGCTGAGCATCGGGTGCAACCTGATCAGCGTGGTGGGCCTGTGGAGCCCCACGGCCGACCTCAATACCGAGGCTGCGTGGGCCATCGTCGTCTTCGTCCTCATCATGTACTACAAGATCACGACGAACGGCATCCTCTCGTATCTGAAGGGCCTGCTCGACCCCATCTTCATCATGGCACCCATCAACGTCCTGTCGGAGCTTTCGACCCCCGTCAGCATGGCGTTCCGTCACTTTGGCAACATCCTGTCCGGCACAGTCATCTCCACCCTGCTGTACTGGGCGCTGGCAAGCCTGAGCCATGTCATATTCGGCTGGCTGCCCGGCTTTCTGAGCCAGATCCAGCTGTTCCAGATCGGCATCCCGGCCTTTACGGGCCTGTATTTCGACTGGTTCGGCGGCTGCATCCAGGCATTCATCTTCTGTACCCTGACCACCATTTTCATCAAACGTGCTGCCGGTGAAGACTGAGCCGGCATCCCCCAAAAACAATTTTTCAGGAGGACACTATTATGACTGACTTTCAACTTCTGGCTCGTGGTATCGCTCTGGCAGGCTGCGGCATCGGCGCAGGCCTGGCACTGATCGCAGGTATCGGTCCTGGTATCGGCGAAGGCAACGCCGCCGCTGCGGCTTGTGAGGCCGTTGGCCGCCAGCCCGAATGCAAGAGCGATGTCACCAGCACCCTGATCCTGGGCGTTGCACTGTCTGAGACGACCGGTATCTACGGCTTCGTCACCGGCCTGCTGCTGATCTTCCTCGCACCCGGCATGTTCATGAACTATCTGGGCTGAGCACTCCCCGAACAATAAGAAACGAAAGGGGAGACGCTTATGCAACTTTATCAGGCATTGATCACGCTGGATGGCTGGACCTTTCTGGCCCAGATCTGCAACCTGATGATCCAGCTGGTGATCTTCAAAAAGCTGCTGCTGAACCCGGTCAAAAAGGTCATCGCCGAGCGCAAGGCCAAGGCCGACAGCCAGATCGCGGACGCCCAGAAGCTCCGCACCGAGGCCGAGGCCATGAAGGCGGAGTATGAGCAGAACCTGCAGAATGCCCGCAACGAGGCCAACCAGATCGTGGCGTCGGCGCAGAAGACCGCCGCAGCCCGCAGCGAAGAGCTGCTGGGTGAGGCCCGCGCCCAGGCCGCTGCCCTGAAGCAGAAGGCCGAGGCCGACATTGCGCAGGAGCGCAAGAAGGCCGTCAACGAGGCCAAGGACGAGATCGGCGGCATGGCGATGGAGATCGCCTCCAAGGTGGTCGAGCGCGAGATCAAGGAAGCCGACCACAAGGACCTGATCGACGAATTTATCAAAAATGTGGGTGAAGCATCATGACCGAGATCGCAAGGATGTACGGCGGAAGTCTGTACGACCTGGCCGCGGAGGAAGGGCTTGAGACCCGCATCCTGGAAGAGCTGGACGCGGTGGCGGACATCCTGAAACAGGACCCGGAGTATCTCCACCTGCTCAGCATCCCCAGCATCCCCAAAAAGGAGCGCTGCGCCCTGCTGGACGAGGCGTTCCGGGGCAAAGTCCACCTCTATGTGCTGAACTTTGTGAAGATCCTCTGCGAAAAGGGCACCCTGCGGGAGCTGCCCGGCTGCGCACGGGCCTTCCGCGTGAAATACAATCAGGCGCATGGCATCCTCGAAGCAACTGCGGTCACGGCCGTGCCCATGTCGGCAGACCAGACCGCCCGCCTGCACGAGAAGCTGGAGGCTGTCACCGGCAAAACGATCGACCTCAGGACCAAAGTGGATGCAGCCGTTCTGGGCGGCATCCGGCTGGACATCGAGGGCACCGAGCTGGACGGCACGGTCAAGAACCGGCTGGCCAGCCTGCGCCGCAGCATTGCAGGCATTACCGTTTAATCCGCCCCAAGATTTTGAACAAAAGAATTGAGTGGTGAACACAAGACAATGCAACTGAAACCTGAAGAAATCTCCAAGATCATCCGGGCGCAGATCAAGCACTATGAGAACGTGATCGAGCAGAGCGAAGTCGGCACGGTCATCATGGTGGGCGACGGCATCGCCCGCGCCAGCGGTCTGGAAAAGTGCATGGCAGGCGAGCTGCTTCAGTTTGACAACGGCGAATACGGCATGGCCCAGAACCTGGAGGAGAACACCGTCTCCATCGTTCTGCTGGGCTCCGACGTCGGCATCAAGGAAGGCAGCACCGTCAAGCGCACCGGCAAGGTCGTTTCCGTGCCGGTGGGCGACGCACTGATCGGCCGTGTCGTCAACGCACTGGGCCAGCCCATCGACGGTGCAGGCCCCATCGAGACCACCGAGTTCCGCGCCATCGAGAGCAAGGCCCCCGGCATCATCGACCGCCAGCCCGTCAAGGAGCCGCTCCAGACCGGCATCAAGGCCATCGACTCGATGATCCCCATCGGCCGCGGCCAGCGTGAGCTGATCATCGGCGACCGCCAGACCGGCAAGACCACCATCGCAGCCGATACCATCATCAACCAGAAGGGCAAGGACGTCCTGTGCATCTATGTCGCCATCGGCCAGAAGCGCTCGACCGTTGCCAACCTCGTGCAGAGCCTGACCGAAGCCGGTGCCATGGGCTACACCATCGTGGTGTCCGCCACGGCGTCCGAGCTGTCGCCGCTGCAGTATATCGCCCCCTATTCCGGCTGTGCCATGGGCGAATACTTCATGCACAAGGGCAAGCATGTCCTCATCATTTACGACGACCTGTCCAAGCACGCCGTCGCTTACCGTGCCCTGTCGCTTCTGATCCGCCGTCCGCCGGGACGTGAAGCTTACCCCGGCGATGTTTTCTATCTGCATTCCCGTCTGCTGGAACGCGCGGCCAAGCTCTCCGATGAGCTGGGCGGCGGCAGCCTGACGGCTCTGCCCATCATCGAGACGCAGGCGGGTGACGTTTCCGCCTACATTCCGACGAACGTCATCTCCATCACCGACGGCCAGATCTTCCTGGAGACCGAGCTGTTCCACTCCGGCGTCATGCCGGCCGTCAACCCCGGCATCTCGGTGTCGCGCGTCGGCGGCAACGCACAGATCAAGGCCATGAAGAAGGTCGCGGGCACCCTGAAGCTGATCTACTCCCAGTACCGCGAGCTGCAGTCCTTTGCGCAGTTCGGCTCCGATCTGGACGCCGACACCAAGGCCCGCCTGGCACAGGGCGAGCGCATCGTGGAGGTGCTGAAGCAGAACCGTTCGGCTCCCGTGGCAGTGGAAAAGCAGGTGGCCATTCTGTATGCCACCATCCACGACTACCTCGTCAAGGTCAGGGTGCCGGACGTGGCGGAATACGAAAAGGGCCTGTACGAATATCTCGACAACAGTGCCGACGGTGCTAAGGTCATGGAGACCATCCGCACCACCGGCAATCTGGACAAGGATACCGAGGAAGCACTCAAGGGCGTTCTGTCCACCTACACCGAGAGCTTCGTCAAGGCGCACTGAGGGAAGGAGGCGTAACGCATGGCAGGTTCCATGAAGGACATCAAGCTGCGCATCAAAAGCGTAGAAAGTACCATGCAGATCACCAAGGCCATGGAGCTGGTGGCTTCCTCCAAAATGCGCCGTGCCAAGGAGCGTGTCGAACACAGCCGCCCCTATTTTGAGACCCTGCACGAAACACTGACCGGCATTGCGGCAGCGGACCCCCGCGCCCGCAGCCCGTATCTGCGCCGGGACGAGATCCGGCGGACGCTGCTCATCGTCATCGCGGGCGACCGCGGCCTGGCGGGCGGCTACAACAGCAACGTGCTGAAACAGGCCGAGGCCCAGCAGGGCCCCGTGACCGTGCTGCCCATCGGCAAGCGGTCGGCGGAGTATTTCGCCCACCACGAGGCCGACCTGTTCACCGACGAGGTGCTGCTGGCGGCGGAGATCTCGGTGGGCGAGTGCTTCTCGCTCTCCCGGAAGATCACCGAGGGCTTTCTGAAGGGTGATTACGACGCCGTGAAGATCTGCTACACCCGGTTCGACTCCATGATGACCCAGACGGCCGCCACAATGGAGGTGCTGCCCCTGAGCATCGAGCCGACCGAGGAGCAGAAGGCAGCGGCCCGCCGCAGCCAGATCCTGTACAAGCCCAGCAGCGAGGAAGTGTTCCGTGCCATCATCCCCGAATATGTCGCGGGCATCGTCTACGGTGCCGTGTGCGAGAGCGTGGCCAGCGAGCTGGCCGCCCGCCGCACCGCCATGGACGCCGCGACCAAGAATGCGGGCGAAATGATCGACCATCTGAATCTGTATTACAACCGCGCCCGTCAGGCTGCTATCACGCAGGAGATCACCGAGATCGTGGCCGGCGCGGAGATTTGAAAGTAAGGAGTTGTAGCCTATGTCCGAAAAACACATCGGCAAGGTGATCCAGGTCATCGGCCCGGTGCTGGACATCCAGTTCAAGGATGGCGAGCTGCCGGAGCTGCTCAACGCCATTGAGATCGACAACCACGGCGAGAAGCTCATCGTCGAGGTGGCCCAGCTCACCGGCGACAATGTGGCGCGCTGCATTGCCATGAGCAGCACCGATGGTCTGGTGCGCGGCACCGACGCCGTGGATACCGGCGAGTCCATCAAGGTGCCGGTGGGCGACCAGTGCCTGGGCCGCGTGTTCAACCTGCTGGGCGAGCCGGTGGACAACAAGCCCGCCCCGGAGGCCGAGGCCTACTGGCCCATCCACCGCCCGGCTCCCAGCTATGAGGAGCAGCAGTCCACCACCGAGATCCTGGAGACCGGCATCAAGGTCGTTGACCTGATCTGCCCCTACGCCAAAGGCGGCAAGATCGGCCTGTTCGGCGGTGCCGGTGTCGGCAAGACCGTTCTGATCCAGGAGCTGATCTATAACATCGCCACCGAGCACAACGGCTACTCGGTCTTCACCGGCGTCGGCGAGCGCACCCGTGAGGGCAACGACCTCTACGGCGAGATGACCGAGAGCGGCGTCATCAACAAGACGGCGCTGGTCTACGGCCAGATGAACGAGCCTCCCGGAGCCCGTATGCGCGTGGCACTGTCCGGCCTGACCATGGCGGAGTATTTCCGTGATGTCAAGAATCAGGACGTGCTGCTCTTCATCGACAACATCTTCCGCTTCACCCAGGCCGGTTCTGAGGTGTCGGCTCTGCTGGGCCGTATGCCCTCCGCCGTCGGCTACCAGCCCACGCTGGCCACCGAGATGGGTGCTTTGCAGGAGCGCATCACCTCCACCCGCAAGGGCTCCATCACCTCCGTTCAGGCCGTCTACGTTCCCGCCGATGACCTGACCGACCCGGCCCCTGCCACTACCTTCACCCATCTGGATGCCACCACCGTCCTGAGCCGTGACATCGCATCCCAGGGCATCTACCCGGCTGTGGACCCGCTGGATTCCACCAGCCGCATCCTGAGCCCCGAAGTCGTGGGTCAGGAGCACTACGAGATCGCCCGCGCCGTCCAGAAGGTGCTGCAGCGCTACAAGGAACTGCAGGACATCATCGCCATCATGGGCATGGACGAGCTGAGCGAGGAAGACAAGCGGACCGTCAGCCGCGCCCGCAAGGTGCAGCGCTTCCTGTCCCAGAGCTTCCATGTGGCCGAACAGTTCACCGGTATGCCCGGCCAGTATGTGCCGCTCAAGGAGACGCTGCGCGGCTTTAAGATGATCCTGAACGGCGAGTGCGATGACCTGCCGGAGAGCGCATTCCTGTTCGCCGGCACCATCGACGATGTGTTCGCCAAGGCGAAGAAAGGGTAAACCATGACGACCTTTCATCTGACGGTGGTCACGCCGGACGGCTGTGCCTTTGATGGGCAGGCCGAGCGGGTGGTCTGCCGCGCCATCGACGGTGACCTTGCCATTCTGGCCAAGCACGGCGACTACTGCACCGCGCTGGGCATGGGCGAGGCCCACATCGTGGACGCGGAGGGCCAGCGCCGCCGTGCTGCCTGCATGGGCGGGATGCTCACCGTGCTGGACGGAACTGTCCGGCTGGTCGCCACCACCTGGGAGTGGGCCGAGGAGATCGACCAGGCCCGCGCCGAGGCCTCCAAAAAGCGCGCCGAGGAGCTTCTGGCACAGAAAAATCTGGACAAGCGCGACTATGAGCTGGCCCAGGCCCGCTTGAAGCGCGCCCTCGTCCGCACCTCCATCCACCCGTAACAGCAAACAGCACCCCATCCGCAGCGCCTGCTGCCGGTGGGGTGCTTTTGCGCGGTGCGATTTACTTTGTGGCAAAAACGATACCGATGGTGCCGGGGCCGGAGTAGCCGCCGATGGTGGTACCGATGTCCGTCTCGATGATCTGCTCGAACTTGCCGTACTGTGCAAGCCCGGCCTTGACGGCCTCCAAACAGCCGGGTTTGGGCTGGCAGGAGGAGAGGAAGACGACACTGGTATCGATGTCGTCTCGGTCAGCCAGCTTCTCGGTGATGTATTTGCCCACGCAGATGGGAAGCTGACCGCGGTACTTCTTGACCACCTTCAGCTCGCCGTCGATGACGGCCAGACTGGGCTTGATGCCCAGAATGTTGGCCCCGAAGGCCAGTACGCCGGAGCAGCGGCCACTCTTGGCCATGTAGTCCAACTGGTTGAGCACGAAGCTGAGATCGACCTTCTTGGCAAGGGCTTGCAGCCGCATACAGATGTTCCGGGGCGGCAGGCCGTCCGCCGCGAGCTTGGCTGCCCGCAGGACGAGATAGCCCTGCCCGGTGCAGATGTTCTCGCTATCCACGACCGAGACGTTCCCGAACTCCTGCGCGGCGAGTTTTGCGTTCTGGCAGCAGGACGAGAACTTGGACCCGACACAGATGTGGATGACGGCATCGTAGTCTTTAGCAAAGGGCGCAAAAAAATCCGTGTACTCCACGAGGTTCGGGGCAGCGGATTTCGGCATCTTGCCGCCGTTCTGCACATGGGTGAACACATCGGCGGGGCGGACGGTAACGCCGTCCAGCAGGCTTTCCTCGCCCATCAGGATGTGCATGGGGATGAGCGAGATATTCCACTGCCGCAGCAGCGTTTCGGACAGGTCACAGGTGCTGTCCGCAGTGATCTTGATCTTCATGTTCGATACTCCTCTTCTGTTCGCCGGGCCGGGCCGCAGCGCGTTGGTCTCTTCAAAATCCTGAATTATCATAGCACAAAAGCTTAAAGTTTGTTAGGCGATCATAAAAATGAAATGTGAATCTTTTGTGAATCGCTGATTCTGGCGGAAAAAGGCTGGCATTTGTGTACAGTTGTCACAAAATAAACCGGTTTTTTATGGTTCTTTCCGAAAATTCGCTCGGAACTGTTTATTTTGTCCGCCAAAAATTATATAATAAGTAGTACCACACGATGGATCAAAATGAGATCGGTCTGCGCTGCGGCCGTTTTATGTTTATTTGGAGGTTGCCTTATTATGTTTGTTACCGACTATACCAAGCATCTGCTTGATAATGTGAAGAAGATCCATTTCATTGGCTGCGGCGGCAGCGGCATGTATCCGCTGATCCAGATCCTCAACGCCAAGGGCTATGTGATCTCCGGCAGCGATGTGCTGGACGGAAGCATCATCCAGTACGAGCGGGAGATGGGCGTCAAGGTCTCGCTGGGCCACAGCGCCGACAACGTTATTGGCACCGACCTCGTGGTCTACTCGGCTGCCATCTCGAAGGACAATGTGGAGCTGAATGCGGCGGTTTCCTACGGCATCCCCACCGTGGAGCGCAGCGTCCTGCTGGGCTATGTCAGCCGCCTGTATAAGGACAGCATCTGCGTTTCCGGTACCCACGGCAAGACGACCACCACGTCCATGATCACCACGGCGCTGGAGCTGGCAGGCCGCGACCCCTCTGCCGTCATCGGCGGCAAGCTGCCCCTCATCGGCGGCTACGGCAAGGCCGGCAAGGGCGACGACATCGTCATCGAGGCCTGCGAGTATTCCGAGACTTTCCTCAAGCTGACCCCGTATCTGTCGGTCGTGCTGAACATCGACAACGACCATCTGGACTACTACGGCAGCATGGGCGAGCTGAAGTTCGCCTTTAAGCGCTTCGCCCTGATGACCCGGTTCATGATCTTCGCCAACGCCGACGATAAGAACACCATGGATGTTATGTACACCCTGGACCGCCGCGTCCGCACCTTTGGTATCGACAACGACGGTGACTACCGTGCCGTCAATGTGCAGGAGTACAAGCCCGGTTTCTTTGAGTTCGACCTCCAGGAGTGGGGCAAGGTCACCGGCCACATCCGTCTGGCGGTGCCTGGCCGTCACAACGTGTACAATGCGCTGGCTATGTGCGCCGTCTGCCGCTTTGCGGGCCTGACCGTGGAGCAGTGCGCCGATGCAGCCCTGAACTTCAAGGGGGCAGGCCGCCGCTTTGAGCTGTACGGTGAGTGCAACGGTGCAGTGGTCGTGGACGACTACGCACACCACCCCACCGAGATCCGTGCGACCCTGACCACGGCCCGCGAGATGGGCTACAAGCGCCTCATCGCTGTCCACCAGCCGTTTACATACAGCCGGACCAAGATGCTGTTCAACGACTTCGTGGATGTCTTCAAGATCCCCGACATCACAGTGCTGACCCCCATCATGGGCAGCCGTGAGCCGAACGACCCCTCCATCACCAGCGCCAAGCTGGCCGCCCAGATCCCGAACGCAGTCCTGGTGGACAGCCTGGAAGCTGCGGCGCAGTGGGTCAAGGACAATGCCCGCGAAGGGGACCTCGTCATCACCCTCGGCTGCGGCGATATCTACAAGGCCAGCAAAATGATGGTGGCAAAGGACTGAAACTGCCGCATCCGGTGACCAATAAAACCAAAGCTCCCTGCCGGGCACAAAATGTGCGGCAGGGAGCTTTTTTGTGGGATGCGAACCGTCTGTTCACCCGTTCCGCCGTTTCAAAATCTCGTCCAGAATGGCGTCGGCGACGTCCGATTTGCTCATGAGGGGCAGTTCGCGGGCACCGTCCGGGGTGATGAAGGTGACGACGTTGGTGTCCACGCCGAAACCGGCACCGGCCACCTTCAGGTTGTTGGCGACCACCATGTCGAGGTTCTTCCGGGTCAGCTTGGCCGAGGAGTTTTCCAGCATGTCGCGGGTCTCCATCGAGAAGCCGCAGAGGAACTGCCGGGTCTTCCGGGGGCCGATGGTGCCGAGGATGTCGGCGGTGCGTTCCACCGGGATGGACAGGTCGCCGTCCTTTTTCTTGATTTTGTCGTCGGCGACGGTGGCGGGGCGGTAGTCGGCTACGGCAGCGGCCATGACGAGGATGTCCATTGCGTCAAAGCGGCTGGTCACGGCGTCGTACATGTCCTGTGCGGTGGTGATGGGCACATCCTCGGTGAACCGGACCGGCGGCAGGGCCGTGGGGCCGTGGATGAGGGTGACGTCTGCGCCCCGCATCGCGGCGGCGCGGGCTACGGCATAGCCCATCTTGCCGGTGGAGTGGTTGGTCAGGTAGCGCACAGGGTCCAGCGGCTCCTGGGTGGGGCCGGCCGTCACGGCGATGCGCAGCCCGATCAGGTCCTTCGGGCAGGCAATGGCGTGGAGGATGTACTCAATGAGGACATCTTCCTTCGGCAGGCGGCCGCTGCCCACATCTTTGCAGGCCAGCACACCGCTCTCGGACGGGATGACGGTGAAGCCGTAACGCTCCAGCGTGGCGATGTTGTCCTGGGTGATAGGGTTTTCCAGCATCCCGGTGTTCATGGCAGGGGAGACCAGCTTCGGGCATTTGGCCGCGAGGACGGTCGTGGTCAGCATGTCGTCGGCGATGCCGTGGGCCATCTTGGCGATGACATTGGCCGTGGCCGGTGCAACGAGGATGACGTCGGCCTTTTTGGCCAGTGCAATATGGGTGACCTCGAACTTGAAATCCCGGTCGAAAGTGTCCACCATGCACTTGTGGCCGGTGAGCGTTTCAAACGTGATGGGGGTGATGAACTGGGTGGCGTTCCGGGTCATGATGACCTCGACGTCGGCCCCCAGCTTGCGCAGTGCGCTGGCGACATTCGCCATTTTATAGGCGGCAATGCCGCCGGTGACGCCCAAAAGGACGCATTTTCCGTTCAGATCCATCCAAAAACCTCCCAAATCTCTGGTTTGCTCCCTTTAGTATAATGCAAAATTGCCGCCAGCACAATAAAATCTTTTTGCAGCACTTGTAACGGAAGGCAAAATGCGGTAAAATAACCCTTGACTTAGAGTGAAAGGAACCTCTCAGTCATCGCGAAGCAGACGGAGAGGTTGTACGTATCTTCAGAAAGGTTTCCCAAATATGATCTTAGCCATTGATATAGGCAACACCACCGTCGCCCTGGGGGGCATCAAGGACGGACGTGTATGCTTTGTGGCCCACATGGATACGGTGCGCACCCGCACGGCGGCGGAGTACCGCGCCGAGATGGAAAAGGTGTTTTCGCACCGCCGCCACCCGGAGCGCCCCATGCGCTTTGAGGGTGCGGTGCTGACCAGCGTTGTGCCCCAGATCACGGGGGCGCTGGCCGAGTGCGCCCGCCATTACACCGGCAAAAAGCCGGTCATCGTATCGCCGGACATCCGCACCGGCCTGACCATGGGCGTGCCCGACCCCCATACCGTGGGCAAGGACCGTCTGGTCGATGCTGCCTATGCGGCGGCAAAGTTCCCGCTGCCGGTCATCACGGTGGACCTGGGAACGGCCACTACCTTCAATGTGGTGGATGAGGACCGGGTGTTCCGGGGCGGCGTCATCTGCCCCGGCCTGTCCACCGGGCTGCGGGCCTTGGGGGAGCGCTGCGCCCAGCTTCCGCAGGTGCGTCTCGGCTCCCCGAAGAGCGCCATCGGTGTGAACACCGAGAGCTGTATGCTGTCCGGCTCGGTGCTGGGCACAGCGGTGCTGCTGGACGGCATCACCCAGCGCATCGAAGAAGAACTGGGCCGCCCGGCAACGCTGGTCGTGACCGGCGGTCTGGCCAAATACGTCACCCCGCTCTGCCGCCACCCGCTGACCTACGACCCCGAACTGCTGATGAAGGGTCTGGCGCTCCTGTACCAGATGAACGCGCCGCAGCACCACGCAGGCGGCGGCAAAAAGCGGAACCAGAACTTCCGCCGCGCCCGCCGACCCCACCCGCAGCGCCGGGAGCGCCGCGAGGATGAGGCCAAAGCAGGCTGACGACAGACAGGATGGAGAAGAGAATGAAATTAGGGATTCTGGGCACGGGCATGATCGTGCGGGAATTTTTGCCGTGGCTGACCGGGGCGGACTCGCCTTTTACGGTACAGTGCATCTGCAGCACCCAGCGCAGCGCAGAGGCGGCGGGGGAGCTGTGCGAACAGTACGGCATCCCCCAGCATACCACCAACTATTTTGAGTTGTTACAGGACGTGGACGTGGTCTATCTGGCCGTGCCGAACAACCAGCACGCCCGCTATGCCAAGGTGGCCATCGAGGCGGGGAAGCACGTCATCGTAGAAAAGCCGATGGCCATCAATGCCTTGCAGGCAGAGGAGCTGGCGAATCTGGCCCGCCGCAGGAAGGTCTTCCTGTTCGAGGCCATGACCACCCAGTATCTGGAAAATTACAACAAGATCCGCGAACTGCTGCCCCGCGTAGGCAAAGTGAAGCTGGTGCAGTGCAACTTCAGCCAGTATTCCAGCCGGTACGATGCTTTCTGCGCCGGGGAGACGCCGGTCTCCTTTGACCCGGCCCGTGCGGGCGGTGCGCTGATGGACCTGAACGTCTACAACATCAGCTACATCGTGGGTCTGTTCGGCGAGCCGAATCAGGTGCACTACACCGCCAACATCGAGCGCGGCATCGACACCAGCGGCATCCTGACCATGGAATACAACAGTTTCCGTGCGGTGAGCATCGCCGCCAAGGACTGCGGCGCCCCGGCCCGGTATGTCATCCAGGGCACGAAGGGCTATATTTTGCAGAAATCCACCGCCAACTGGTGCGGCGGTGTGACCTTCCACCCCAATGAGGGCAAGGAAGAGCACTACAACCTCAACGGCGGCCGCCCCCGGCAGGCGGCCGAGTTCCATGCGTTCGCCCGCGCCATCGAGGGCGGGGACCAGGAGCTTTGCAGCCGGATGCTGGATACCTCTGTGGCCGTCAGCAAGGTGCTGACCGTGGCCCGGCGGTCAGCAGGACTCAAGTTCTGACCACGGACAATGCCCTGACAAGCGTGTCTGAAGTCCGTATAAACAAAATTTATCCCGCATAGAGCGGGCAGGTTTGCGCCGTATCCGACGTAAGGGCGGAACGGCAGCAGGAGGAAAACAGAATGAAAAACAACGATCTTCGTACTCTCACCCGGCTGGCACTGCTGGTCGCCATCGAGCTGGTCATGAAGGCCATCGGCCTGGGCAGTGTGCCCATGGGCCCGCTTTACATGAGCTTTTTGACCCTTCCCATCGCCGTGGGTGCCATCACCATGGGCCCCGCTGCGGGTGCCATCCTGGGCGGCGTGTTCGGCGCGGTGAGCTTCTATGACGCCATCACCGGCGCTTCGGCCATGACCGGGGCCCTGTTCCAGGTCAGCCCGGTCAACACCTTCATCCTCTGCGTGGGGATGCGTGTGCTGATGGGCCTGTGCGTCGGCCTCATCTTCAACGGCCTGAAGAAGCTGGACAAGCCCGGCACCTGGAGCTACATCCTCAGCGCCATGTGCGCCCCGGCCCTGAATACCCTGTTCTTCATGGGCTACATCGTGCTGGCCTTCTACGGCTGCGACTATGTCCAGAACCTCGTGTCCGTCAAGGGCGCGGCCAACCCGTTCATGTTCGTCGTCCTGCTGGTCGGTGTGCAGGGCGTGGCCGAGTTCCTGGTGTCCGGCATCCTGGGCGGCATCGTCGCCCGTGCTGTGCACAAGTTTTTGAAGTAACCGACGCGCCACACGTCAGGGCAGCGCGTCCGGCCCGATCATAACATAACAAAAGCCAGAACTGGTCTGCCAAACGGCAGCGCAGTTCTGGCTTTTTTGCAGCTTCATGCAGCACCCGGAACCGGGTACGGACGGCGGATCACGCCTCTGCGATGGCCTCGATCTCGCACAGGACGCCCTTGGGCAGGTCCTTGACGGCGACACAGCTGCGGGCGGGCTTGGAGGTGAAGAACTTGGCGTAAACCTCGTTGAAGGCCGCAAAATCCGCGATGTCGGCCAGGAAGCAGGTGGTCTTGACCACCTTGTCAAAGCCGCTGCCGCCGGCTTCCAGAATGGCGCCGACGTTCTTGCAGCTCTGCTCCGCCTGTGCGGCGATGCCTTCGGGGATGGTGCCGTCGGCGGGGTTCACCGGAATCTGGCCGGAGGTGTAAACAAAACCGTTGGTGAGAAAGCCCTGCGAGTAGGGGCCGATGGCGCCGGGGGCCTTTTCTGTAGCGATCACTTTCATAGGATACTCCTTCTTTCTTCATCTGAGATGTGAAATGTGTTTGCTATGCTGAGTCTACACCCGGCGGGCGGGTGCTGTCAATCATTCGGCACTTTTTTCGCCGTCCGGCTTTACATTCCGCGCAAAAGGCGGTATTCTTTATGTACCAACCACTGTTTCAGGAGGAGCCCCATGGATATCCGCCAGCTGCATTATTTTCTGGTCCTGTGCGAGGAGATGAACTACACCCGCGCGGCCCAGCGGCTGTTTCTGTCGCGGCAGGCGCTGCGGCAGAGCATCACCGCGCTGGAAGCCGAACTCTGCGGGCCGCTGTTCCTCAGCGCCCATCACAAGCTCTCGCTCACCGAGCGGGGGCTGAGCCTGCAGCGCCATGCGGCCCCGGTGGTGGAGCAGTTCCAGCAGATGCAGGCGGCCCTCCATGCCGAGATCCAGTCCGCCCAGCCGGTGCGCATCGGCATCAGCGTCTCGCTGGTGCCGGACTATCTGCCCGGTCTGGAGACCCAGCTGGACAAGTTCCGCCAGCAGTACCCCCACATCGAGATGCGGTTCCGCCTGCTGGACAACGATGCCGTGGCCGACGGAGTAGAGCAGGGCGAGCTGGATGCGGGGCTGGTCATGGACCTGGGCTGCGCGGCGCAGGTGCTGGCCCGCACGACCCTGCGGGCAGACCCCGCCTGCCTGCTGGTGCCGCGCGGCCACCCCTTCTGGGAAAAGGAGCGGGTGCCGCTGGCAGCGCTGCGGGGGCAGCGGGTGCTGCTGCCCAGCCTGCGGCAGGACCTGTTTGCGCCCCTGTGGGACGCCTGCGCCAAGGCGGGCTTTGCGCCCGACGCTGAGATCGGCCCCAGTTTCTATCAGGCCTATTATCTGGTGCAGGAGCAGCTGTGCACCTGCCTGACCCGGTACGAGCCGGGGGCACGGCGGGAGCTGGACCGGGTGCGCGATGTGCTCATCGAGGATATGCCGCCGCTCTGCGTCTCGATGGTGCAGCGGCGGGACCACAACTCGGCCTATCTGGACCTGCTGCGCAGCTACCTGATGGAGGTGCTGGGCGGTACGGCATCGCTGCCGCCCCGGCGGGGCCGCCCGGCCAAGCCGTTCTACAGCCGTCCGGTGCTGTCCAGCACGGCGGTGGAAAAGCCTGCGCCCCACCCCACGCCCGGAACCCAGCTGCCCTTTGCGGGCGGGAACAACTTCCGGGAGCTGGGCGGCTACCCGGCCGATGAGGGCAAACATGTCCGCTGGGGGCAGATCTACCGGGGCATCCCCACCGGTCTGCTGACGAGCGACGCCGACCGGAAGCTGCTGGATTCCCTTGGGCTGCGCCTCATCCTCGACCTGCGCAGCGGGCAGGAGGCCGAGAAGACGCCGGATTATGTGCCGGACGGTGCCCGGATGGTGCGCATCTGCGGGCTCTGCCTGGACGACGGCAAGGAAGTGGATTTCTCGCCGGAGGACCGCGAGCGCCTGCTGGAAGGCAAGCCGGACGAAGGCCGCCGGATGGCCGATGCCATGTACCGGCAGATGCTCTTTGGCAACAAGGCCTACAAGGAGCTGTTCCGCGCTCTGGAAGTGGGTGAGACCCCGGTGCTTTTCCACTGCTCCGGCGGCAAGGACCGCACCGGCGTGGCGGCTATGCTGATCCTGCTGGCGCTGGGCGCTTCGGACGAGACGATCCGTCAGGATTTCGTCCGGACGAACGAATGCCGCCGCCCGGAGCTGGAAAAGATCTGGGCCGAACATGCCGACGAGATCGCTGCCCGCCCGGAACAGAAGAAGTTTTATCAGGGCATCGCAGGGGTGCACCCCGAATCGGTGGACCTGGTGCTCTCCGCCATCCGGGAGAAATGCGGCAGCGCCGAGGCCTACCTCGAAGCCGAATACGGCCTGACCCCGGCCCGCCTGATGCGGCTGCGGCGGATGTATCTGGAGTAAATTTTCAAAATTGCGCCCGCTTCCCTTGACATTGCTTCAAATGTTTCGTAATATAAGAAGTAGTATGGAATCCATGACGCTGTGTGCAGGGGTATTCCGCAACCAAATTTCAATGGGGCTTCATCTGCCCGTTTTTATATGAAAACCTTGTAAATAAAAAAGAAGTGCAGAACGCGCACCCGAAGGGTCTTTCCGGTGGTGTGTTCCAGTCCGGCTTCTTTTGTGTTGAGAGCTTGATTTTGTCTTGTTGCCCACGCCTTGCCCGGCAGCGTCTCCAGCATTTCGTTGAATTTGAACTTTAACGTTAAGGAGAGTGAACACGATGCCCACGATCGCATTGGTTTTGATCGTGGCCGTGATCGCAGCTGCTGCCGGCATCGGCGGGGGTTATTTTATTGGTTATAACAACCGTAAAAAGACCGCCGAGGCCCAGATCGGCAGCGCCGAAGCCGAGGCGACCCGGCTGGTGAACGAAGCGATCAAGACCGCAGACCAAAAACGAAAAGAAGCTGTTCTGGAAGCAAAGGACGAGGCCTTCCGCCTGAAAGCGGAGGTGGACGCCCAGAAGGCGGAAGCCGACAAGGAGATCAAGCAGCGCCGCGCTGAGATCACCCGTCAGGAGAACCGCATCGACCAGAAGGAAACAGCTCTGGACCGCAAGACCGAAGCTCTGGAGAAAAAAGAAGAAGAGCTGAAGAAGAAGAACGAGGAAGCCGACGCCCATCTGGCGGAGGTGGACGCCATCCGCGCCAAGGAGATGGAGCGGCTGGAAACGCTGGCCGGTCTGAGCCAGGAAGACGCCCGCGAAGTGCTGCTGCACAAGGTGGACGAGGAACTGACCCACGAAAAGGCCGTCCGTGTGGCAGCCTACGAGACCGACCTGAAGGAGAACTGCGACAATCTGGCCCGCAACCTCATCGGGCAGGCCATTGCCCGCTGTGCAGCCGACCATTGCAGCGAGACCACCGTCAGCGTGGTGCCGCTGCCCAGCGATGAGATGAAGGGCCGCATCATCGGCCGCGAGGGCCGCAACATCCGTGCGCTGGAAACGGCCACCGGCGTGGACCTCATCATCGACGATACCCCGGAGGCCATCACCCTGTCCTCCTTCGACCAGACCCGCCGCGAAGTGGCCCGCATGACCCTGGAACGCCTGATCGGCGACGGCCGCATCCACCCCGCCCGCATCGAGGAAACGGTGGAGAAGTGCCGCCACGATCTGGAACTGCAGATGAAGCGCGAGGGCGAGAAGGCCGTGATGGAGCTTGGCATCCATGGCCTGCACCCCGACCTCATCAAGCTCATCGGCCGCCTGAAGTACCGCACCAGCTTCGGCCAGAATGCTCTGACCCACAGCATGGAGGTGGCCTGGCTGGCCGGTCTGCTGGCAGGCGAGATGGGCGTGAACGTCACGCTGGCCCGCCGTGCCGGTCTGCTGCATGATATCGGCAAGGCGCTCGACCACGAGATCGAGGGCAGCCATGTGCAGATCGGTGTGGACATCTGCCGCAAGTACAAGGAAAACACCCAGGTCATCCACGCCATCGAGGCCCACCACGGCGATGTGGAGCCGAAGACCCCGCTGGCCTTCATCATCCAGGCCTGCGACGCCATCAGCGCCGCTCGCCCCGGTGCCCGCCGTGAGAACGTGGAGAGCTACGTCAAGCGTCTGGAAAATCTGGAGGAGATCTCTTCCAGCTTCGAGGGCGTCGAGCAGGCCTTTGCTGTTCAGGCAGGCCGCGAAGTGCGCATCATGGTCAAGCCCGATGTCATCAGCGACGATCAGGTCATCCTGCTGGCCCGCCAGATCGCAAAGAAGATCGAGGACACGCTGGATTACCCTGGCCAGATCAAGGTCAACGTCATCCGCGAGAGCCGCGCCGTCGATTACGCAAAATAAGATCCTTTCCCGAAGCCCGCTGTATGGTTGCAGCGGGCTTCTTTTAGTTAGCTTGAGCGAGTCAAAACCACCAGCTAGGCTGGTGGTTTTGACTGAGGAGAGGGGATACCGTGCCATTGCCATTGTACCATCGCTCAGGCCTGCACTGGTGGGGGAAGATACTCCGGCGGTCGATGCGAACGGCAGGAGTGAGCGGGCGGCCCTCTGCTTACGAGAACTTTCTGCGCGGTTTTTAGTCGATTTTTGAGCCGGACGGTCAAAATGCACAAAAGCAGGGCGGCAAGTTTGGCGGGTCAAGGAACAAAATTTTCAAGCAATCTATTTGAAAATCGTTTGAAGTGTGGTATTATCTTTGTAAAATATGCCACAAAAACGGAGAGAACGCTCCGTGCGGCGGAAAGAGGGAAAAACCGATATGAAATACGCAAGCAACAACATCCGTAATATCTTGATTGCAGGCCATGCCGGCAGCGGCAAGACGACGCTGACTGAGGCATTGGTCTATTTTTCGGGCGCAGCGGAGCGTATGGGCCGGGTCGAAGACGGCACCACGATTTCGGACTTTGACCCTGAGGAAGCAAAGCGCAAGGCCAGCCTGTCGGCGTCGGTCGTCCCCGTGGAGTACGAGGGCATCAAGTACAACTTCATTGATGCACCGGGCCTGTTCGATTTTGAGGCCGGTGAGTATGAGGGCATCCGGGCTGCGGAGAGTGTGCTGGTGTGCGTCTCCGGCCGCAGCGGCGTGACCGTTGGTGCCGAGAAGGCTTTCCAGCTGGCCCGCAAGAACGGCAAGGCCACCATGGTCTTTGTTTCCAAGTGCGACCTGGAAAACGCGAACTACTTCAAGATTCTGGAAGACATGAAGATCCGCTTCGGCTCCACGATCTGCCCCTGCGTCGTCCCGGCCAAGCTCGACGACGGCACCCCGGTGTACATCAATCTGTTCAGCCAGAAGGCCTTCAAGTATGAGGGCGGCAAACAGATTCAGGTGGATCTGCCCGACATCGGCCACCGCTTCCAGGGCCTGATCGAGGCCATGAGTGAGGCCATCGCCGAGACCGACGATGAACTGATGGAGAAATTCTTCGGCGGTGAGCCTTTCACCACCGAGGAGATCGTCGAGGGAATGCGCAAGGGCGTCAAGGACGGCCTCATCACCCCCGTCTTCTGCGGCAGCGCGGTCAACCAGCAGGCGCTGGATATGCTGCTGTTCAACATGCACAAGCTGCTGCCCAGCCCGGAGCACGAGGAGTGCACCATGGCCGAGGATGCTAGCGGCGAGCCTGTCGAGCTGCACTGCACCGAATCGGAGCCTACCGCTGCCTACGTCTTCAAGACTGTGGCCGACCCGTTCGTGGGCAAGCTGAGCTATCTGCGCGTCATCAGCGGCAAAGTCACCGCAGGTTCTGCCCTGACCAATGCCCGCACCGGCGACATCGAAAAGATCAACAAGCCCCTGACCGTCCTCGGCAAGAAGCAGATTGAGAACGACGGCATCGGTGCCGGTGACATCGGCGCTGTGGCAAAGCTGGTCAGCGCAAAGACCGGCGATACCCTCTGTGATGCTTCCCGCGTGGTCAAGCTGCCCGCACCGGTCTTCCCGCTGCCCAGCCTGTTCATGGCCGTCACCGTGGCCAAGAAAGGCGACGAGGGCAAGATCAGCAGTGCGCTGGCCCGCCTGATGGAAGAAGACCCCACCCTGAGCTACGAGAACAACGCCGAGACTCACCAGCAGATCATCGGTGGTCTGGGTGAGCAGCATCTGGACGTCGTCAAGGCCAAGCTGAAGAACAAGTTCGGCGTCGAGATCGGCCTGGAGGCTCCCCGCATCGCCTACCGCGAGTCCATCCGCAAGGCCTGCCAGAAGCAGGGCCGTCATAAGAAGCAGACCGGCGGTCATGGCCAGTTCGGCGATGTCGTCATCAACTTCGAGCCCTGCGACAGCGAGCAGGTCGTCTTTGAGGAAAAGGTCTTCGGCGGCAGTGTCCCGAAGAACTTCTTCCCGGCCGTTGAAAAGGGCGTTCGTCTGGCCGCAGAAAAGGGTGTGCTGGCCGGTTATCCTGTGGTCGGCCTGAAGGCCACCCTGCTGGACGGCAGCTACCACCCCGTGGACAGCTCCGAAATGGCCTTCATCATGGCGGCGAAGCTGGCCTATAAGGCCGCGATGCCCGAAGCTGGCCCCGTCATCCTGGAGCCTATCCACACCCTGAAAGCGCACGTTCCCAACGACAACACCGGCGATATCATGGGCGACGTCACCAAGCGCCGCGGCCGTGTGCTGGGCATGGAGCCGGATGAGGACGGGATGCAGACCATCATCGCCGAAGTGCCGCTGGCCGAGCTGAGTAGCTTCACCACCTTCATCCGTCAGACCACGCAGGGCCGCGGCTGGTTCACCACCGAGTTTGCCCGCTATGAGATCCTGCCCGAAATGCTGGTGCCCGCCGTCGTCGAGCAGGCCAGAAAGCTGGGCAACCTGGACGAAGCTGCGGATGATTGAGCACAGCGCCCGCTATTTTACCGCCAATTGAACCCAAGCAGTCCGTATTCGCTGCCCGATCTGCCAATGGCTCGCCCTTCGGGAGAGCTGGCATCGCGCAGCGATGACTGAGAGGGTAAACATCAACATCTTCAAGGCCCCGTCGGCAATTCCCTCTGCCGGTGGGGCCTTTTGCAGTTTTTTGCATTGCAGAACCGTCGTTTTTGTTGACAATATCCCGGCTTGCCATTATAATAGAACAGTCAAAATAGCACTCGTGCGCGGCTTCGCGGCTGCGCCAATCCAATAGACAAGGAGAGAATCCCAAAATGGCACAAGAAATCAAGATGTCCGCTGCCGGCCTGAAGGCTGTGCAGGATGAACTGGAATACCTCAAGACCGTCCGCCGCAAGGAGCTGGCAGAAGAGATCAAGGAAGCCCGCAGCCACGGCGACCTGTCGGAAAACAGCGAGTACGATGAGGCCAAGAACACCCAGGGCCTGGTCGAGAACCGCATCACCGAGCTGGAGCAGATGGTCAAGAACGCTGTCGTCATCGACGAGAGCGAGCTGAGCGTGGAGAACGTTGCCGTCGGTACCCATGTTACCATCCTGATGACCGGCGAGGATGAGACTGAGGAGTACGATATCGTCGGCCGCACCGAGGCAGACCCTCTGAGCGGCAAGATCAGCGATGAAAGCCCCGTCGGCCATGCCCTGCTGGGCAAGGCCGTGGGCGAGAAGGCAGAGGTCTTGCTGCCCACCGGCCACACCGTGGAGTACACGGTGCGGAGCATCACCCACGCAGCCAACTGAGCAGAATACGGGAGGAAGCAATGGAAGAGCAAAAGAGAAATCCTGCTGCCGGCCTGAGCGAGAGCGAACAGGTGCAGGTGCGCCGCCAGAAGCTGGCCGACCTGCAGGCTGCGGGTCACGACCCGTTCACCCTGACCAAGTTCCCGCAGGATGCCTATTCGGCTGACCTGAAGGAAGAATTCAAGGACCTGCCCAATGAGACCGACTCCGGCAAGAAGGCGGCTCTGGCCGGCCGTATGATGTCCAAGCGCGTCATGGGCAAGGCCAGCTTTGCCCATCTGCGCGACGATAAGGGCGATATCCAGCTGTATGTCCGCCGCGATGAGCTGGGCGAAGAGTCCTACGCTGCGTTCAAGAAGCTGGACGTCGGCGATATCATCGGCGTCAAGGGCGAAGTGTTCCGCACCAAGACCGGTGAGCTGAGCGTCCGCGCAGAAGAGCTCACCCTGCTGGCCAAGAGCCTGCGCCCCCTGCCGGAGAAGTTCCACGGCCTGACCGATACCGAGACCCGTTACCGTCAGCGCTATGTGGATCTCATCGCCAACCCCGAAGTCAAGGAGACCTTCGTCAAGCGCAGCCAGATCCTGAAGGAGATCCGCGCATATCTGGACGAGAAGGGCTTCCTGGAGGTCGATACCCCCATCCTGACGCCGTTTGAGATCGGCGCTTCGGCCCGCCCCTTCTACACCCACCACAACACCCTGAACATGGACATGGTCCTGCGCATCGAGACGGAGCTTTATCTGAAGCGCCTGATCGTCGGCGGCATGGATCGTGTGTATGAGGTCGGCCGCATCTTCCGCAACGAGGGCATGGACCCCAAGCACAACCCGGAGTTCACCACCATCGAGCTGTATCAGGCATTCACCGATTTCCACGGCATGATGGATCTGGTCGAGGAGCTGTACAAGCGCCTGGCCCTCAAGATCTGCGGCGGTATGGTCATCCCGTATCAGGGCAAGCAGATCGACATGGGCCACTGGGAGCGTCTGACCATGATCGAGGCCGTCAAGAAGTATTCCGGCGTGGATTTCAACGACTGGAAGACCGACGAGGATGCCATCGCTGCAGCCAAGGAGCACCACGTCGAGCTGCCCGAAGTGCCCACCAAGGGTGCCATTCTGGCCGAGTTCTTCGACGCCTTCGTCGAGGACAAGCTCATCCAGCCCACCTTCATCTACGATTATCCCGTCGAGATCAGCCCGCTGGCAAAGCGCAAGCCGGATGATCCCGCCTTCACCGAGCGGTTCGAGTATTTCATCGACTGCACCGAGTACGGCAACGCCTTCAGCGAGCTGAACGACCCCATCGACCAGAAGGGCCGCTTCGAGCGCCAGGTCGCCGAGCGCAAGGCCATCGAGCCCGACTGCAAGGCTCAGGTCGATTACGACTACGTCAACGCTCTGGAGTACGGCCTGCCTCCCACGGGCGGCCTTGGCTTCGGCGTGGACCGCCTTGTCATGCTCCTGACCGACAGCGCCTCCATCCGTGATGTGCTGCTGTTCCCCACGATGAAGACCCTGGACCCAAAGAAGGCTGAAAACAAAGCCGAAAAAGCAGCGGTAAATTGTTCTGCAGAGGATGCAACCGTGTCCGCGCCAAGCGTACAGATTGATCTTTCCAAGGTGAAAATCGAGCCGTTGTTTGCAGATGATGTAGACTTTGAGACATTCAGCAAGTCTGATTTCAGAGTGGTTAAGATCGAAGCCTGTGAGGCAGTGCCGAAGTCCAAGAAGCTCCTGAAATTCACACTGAATGACGGAACAGACCGGAAACGCACCATTTTAAGCGGTATTCACGAGTATTACGAGCCGGAAGAACTGGTTGGTAAGACCTGTGTGGCAATCACAAACCTGCCGCCGAGAAAGATGATGGGTATTGATTCCGAGGGTATGCTGATTTCCGCAGTGTACGAGTATGACGGACGGGAAGGCTTAAATCTTTTGATGCTGGATGACAGTATTCCGGCAGGAGCAAAGCTGTACTAAAGAGGTCATTTACTACAAAAAATCGCGTTACTACAACTTTTCTACAACTTTTGCGCGAGACCCTACGAAACCGGATGAAGCAATATGAAAGGCGGATCTGCTTATAAAATGCAGATTCGCCTTTCTTTTTACATCAGCTTCATGTTCACACTAATGTTTTTTGCCTTCTCCTGCATATTCTCTTGTGTGATATGGGTGTAGATGTCCATTGTAGTAGAGAAATCGGCATGCCCCATGACTTGCTGAATGAATTTAACATCGTTGGTGCTTTCGCAGAGCCGGGTACAGAAGGTGTGCCGCAAGTTGTGAACACTAAAATGAGGGAGCAGATCCGGTTCACGGTCTTCCAGTTCAGCCTGATCCATTTCCTCCATGTTGTAAGTTACGCTGATTCTCTCAATCGCCCGATTGATATTGTGGGCGCTCATGAATGAGCCGGTTCGGTTGCGGAAAACAAAACCGTGAACTCCTCCTAATACCAGTTGATCGTCTGGATACAATGCGTCGATGGTTTCAATCTGGAGGCGAAGCTGCTCGGCCACCTCTGGATAGAGGATAGGGATAATTCGTGTACCGCTCTCAGTTTTGGGAGTGGTAATGTGAAATCCGGCTTTTCCGTCAATGACCCGGTAGATTAAGTTGTGGTTGACCGAGATTGTGTTTTCGCTCAAGTTAATATCGCTTTTGGTAATGCCGGTACATTCTGCTACACGCATTCCTGTTCCAAGGAGCACAGTCATGATGGGGAGCCAATGGCTGTATGTAGGGGACTTGGCAATAAAACGCAGGAAATTCTGCTGTTGCGTTTTTGTGAGTGCGATCCGCCGTTTAGGCTTTGGAGCGCTGCCATCCGTCTTGAGCTTGCGGTAAATGCCCTTGCTGGGATTTTTGCGGATGTAATCGTCGTCCACGGCCATTTCAAGCGTAGGGTGAACAATGGTGTTGATGCTCTCCAGTGAGTTGATAGCAAAGCCGTGTTTCAGCAGTTTGGTATAAAACGCGAGAATATCACTTCTGTGGATTTGTGGCAGAGGCATGTTAGCGAAAGGCTCTTCTTTCACATAGAAGTCCCACAGGTAAAGATAATTTGCTCTGGTAGAGGGCTTCAGTTTGATGTTGTTATTCATGTAGACCTTGAACATATCATTCAGGGTAAGCTTCATGGCTTCCTGAGTACGGATGCCATCATCCTTATCTTTGTTGATCTGCTTTTCTTTGACACGAAGACTTGCGAGATCGGAGTCGTAAAGATATTTCTTTTTAGTGCCTAATTTGTAGACATACATATAGCTGCCATCTGCCCGTTGTGTTTCTCCGGGCCGAAGATTTCGTCCTTTGTTGTCTTTTCTCACTTTTGCCATTACTGGTACCTCCTGATTATAAAAGTGTAGTGCGCCTTACTGGCATGGTTATTTAGCCGGAAATATCATAAAGATATTCTTTGATACGCTGGACACTCCATAGGACACGGGTGTTCATAGTAATGCGTGCATTGGCAAGATCCCCAATCTGTACTGCAGTGTGCCTTCCACAGCACAACAGTTTGCAAAGGGTATCGGTATCAACAGCCAAGCACTGCTCCGGCGGTAGGTCATTCGGTTTTCTTTTCTCCATAATCGTCCTCCTTTTTTCGATTACAATGATCCCTTACGATTTGTAGAAGAAGGTTTTCAACAAAAACAATGAAAACGGTCTTGAGGTCAGGAGGTATTGAAATAACAAAAGAACTCTAATGGGGCCATTTCCTACGCCAGAACGGTTCTGCCGTGTATTTCAGGCTGCTGCTGTGCAGCACTTCGATTATGGGCGCGCTTCTGTGGTCATCGCACACTGTCCAGAATTCCTGTATAACTCCCCATAGAGGTTATGAACTTGTCAAGGTACTAAAAGAGCGTAGGGATCATCCGGTATTACCAAATGATCCGATACATCCTATAAATAGGCGGGGAAGAAAGAACTTCTGCAAAGAGGAAAGAAAATTTAAAGAAAATCCAAAAATCAATATATAGAATGTTTGAATTGACAAGCACTATATATTGTGTTAGAATTGCAATGTAATTGATTTTTGTGCGTTGCCCGTCAGGGTACACAGGCTTTAGGGCTTGTGTTGCGGAGTAATGACTGCATTGCACACGCTGTTAATTTTGTACTTGTGTCAGTAGTATCACTGCGCCTTTTCAGGCCGGTATATTGCTGGCTTTTTTTATTTTACGGGATTTACCCACCATTGCGAGAATGACATCGGTTCATAGGCAACTATGGACGCCAGGCTTTATGCCGTCTGTCATTCTCGCTTTTTTATTGCCTGTAAGCCTGAAAGGGCTTTAAGGATAAATCAAAACTGAGAAAGGCAGGTCATGTACATGAATGTGAAGCAGAAAAGAAAGCAGAATGGTCGGCGGGTCAAGCCGGCATACTCCACGGACTGGAAGATGAAGAGACAGGCAGTATCTTCGCTCCGGCCCCGAAATGTTGCACCAATGGCGAGGGCAGTTATTTTGCCCCGAAGATCACGAAGGGGGATTTGATATGTCTGGCAGCAATAGTGCTGAACGAAAGCGGCATGAACCGCTGGTGCTGGTAGAAACGGCAGATCTTTCGGAAGAAGACTGGCTGGATTACCGGCGCCGTGGAATCGGCGGCAGCGATGTATCGGCGATCTTTGGCACTTCTCCATTCCGGACAGCCAGGGATTTGTACTACGACAAACTGAACATAGCGTCAGTGGAAGATGATGAGGGCAACTGGGTTGCCATGGAAATGGGGCATTTGCTGGAGCCTCTGGTAGCAAAGATATTCGAGCGGAAAACCGGATATCGGGTCTACCAAATCAAAAAGATGTTCCAGCACCCACAGTATCCTTGGATGCTGGCTGATGTGGACTACTTTGTGGAACTGCCGGATGGCACCACAGCGATCCTTGAGATCAAGACCACAAACTATAATGCCAGAGATAACTGGTGGATGAATGGGAAGGAGACTGTTCCAGTCTACTATGAATCTCAGGGGCGTCATTATATGGCAGTAACGGATCTTGACCGATGTTTCTTTTGCTGCCTGTATGGTAACAACGAGGAGGAAGTTATTATCCGGGAGGTCAAGCGTGATTTCGAGTATGAGGCTGAGATGGTCTTTTTGGAGCAGTATTTCTGGGAAAACCATGTGCAGCGCCATGTGCCGCCGCCCTATACAGAAAGTGGGGCCTTGATTATTGAGAGCGCACGCAAACACTTTGGCCCGGCAGATAAAAATGCCCCGGCCGTTGCACTCGACCTGGATATGACTGCAAAACTCATGCAGTATTTGCGGCTTTTGGATGAAAAGAAAAATGCAGAGGTGTACTCCAAAGAAATCGACAAGGATATTCAGCGTCTGAAGGCGCTGTTGATTGCGGAAATGGGTACCAGCTGCACTGCAGTCTGTGAGCAGGAGGGAGTGAACTATACGGTTACCTATACCCCTGTTCGCAAGTCCATCATCGACAAGGATAACCTGCTTCGGTTGAAACTGGAGCATCCGGATATTTACGAGCAGTTTGTTACAGTATCCGAATCCAGACGGTTCAGCGTTAGAGCCTCGATTATGGAGGCCGCTTAGTGAGGTGAAAAAGGATGAATTGTATTGGAATCTACGACGGGACGATTTTTTATAATCCTGCCAATAAGTTTTGCATCGTCAGTGTAAAGACCGCAGACCAGAGCGTGCCAGCCGAGGCCAGGTCAAACAGACGGTACAAAGACCATTTGATCCGCTTTACAGCTGTGGGGTATGAGATTCCACGGACAGATGCGGTAGAGCTGGAACTGGATGGTGAATGGACAAAGGGCAAGTATGGTGTCCAACTCCAGGTGGAGCAGTGGCGTGAAATTGTGCCCAGAACAAAAAACGGCGTAGAGGGCTATCTTGCCTCCGGGCTTATCAAAGGGATTGGTCCTAAAACTGCCGCAGACATTGTGGAGCGGTTCGGTGTGGCCACACTGGATATTCTGGAACACCAGCCGGAGCGGCTGTTGGAGATCCGGGGTATTACGGAAAATAAATTGGAGGACATCAGAGCCTCTTATGCAGAAAACCGTATGCTCCAAGGAATTATGACTTTGCTGGCGCCATTTAAGATTACTCCCAAGACAGCATTGAAAATATATCAATATTTCGGCCCAACCAGCGTAGAGATTTTGGAAAAGAGCCCATTTGAGCTTTGCCAGATCTCCGGCTTTGGATTTCGGCGGGTAGATGCAATCGTACAAAAGAGCGGGGGTGATCTCCATGACCCTATGCGTATCAAAGGGGCTGTCTTTTGTGCGCTGGATGAGGGCAAGGGTAAACGAGGCCATCTGTACATCAGTTCTGAAGAACTGGAGAAATCAGCGCTGAAGCTGCTCAATGAGAAGATACCTGTACCGGAGCTTCGCCTGCATCAGCAGGAAGTCAGGGATATGATGCAGGAAATGATCCTGAATGGAGCAATCGTTTCTGTGAAGGATAATATCTATCTTCCCAGAGTGTTTGCCCAAGAGGACGAAACGGCGCGCCGGATCGCCCAGCGTCTGGTCACCCAGATGCCAGTAGAGCATATTGCGCCGGTGCTGGAACAGGTCAAGGTTGAAATGGGGCTGCGCCTGTCTGCACAGCAGGAGGCTGCGGTCTATGCAGCATTTAGGCATGGCTTGTCAGTGATTACGGGTTCTCCTGGTACTGGTAAAACAACAGTGCTGCGGACGATACTTGAGGTTTACCGGCGGCTGCACCCTGATGGCAAAATTGCTCTTATGGCGCCTACCGGTCGGGCAAGCCGCAGGATGTCGGAGAGCACCGGCTTTGAGGATGCCCGGACATTACACAGTGGTCTGGGACTGACCAGTGAAGAGGATGAGGGTAGCCGGAACAGAAAGTCAGAGCCACTGTCGGCCGATTTAATCATTGTGGATGAGTTTTCCATGGTGGATATGTGGCTTGCCGAGAAATTCTTTGAGCGCATGAAGGCAAATGCCAGAATCGTGCTGGTAGGCGACCCAGATCAGCTTCCCAGCGTAGGAGCCGGAAATGTTTTCCGTGAGATCATCGAGACCCAAATCGTCCCGGTAACGGTGCTGGATCAGATTTTCCGTCAGTCGAAGGACAGTCTGATTGCCTATAATGCCAAATTTATCAACGAGGGCAATACCAAACTGTTTTACGGACCGGACTTTGTTTTCGTGTCTGGTGATAGTCAGGAAGACACCGCTGAAAAGATTACAGAACGGTATTGTTTGGAGATACAGGAGAGTGGCATTGAGAATGTGCAGATTCTTTCACCTTTCCGTTCAGAAGGTGCCGCGTCGTCGGAACAGCTGAATGAGACCATTCGTGAATTGGTCAACCCATTCCGCTCTGCGGAGGAGGAAATCAAGTTTGGCCCCAGGATATTCCGGGTCAATGACCGCATCATGCAGACCAAGAACACAGAAAAGGTCTCTAATGGAGATCTGGGCTTCATCCGGTATATTAAGGACACTGACCAGGGTAAAAAAATCGGCATGGATTTTGGCGCTGGCAGAACACTGGAATACGGCGTAGATGATTTGAGCAATGTGGATCTGGCTTATGCTACTACGATCCACAAGGCTATGGGCTCTGAGTATGAAACAGTCATTATGCCGCTGCTCAAAGCGCACACCATCATGATGTACCGTAATCTGCTCTACACCGGAATCACGCGTGCCAAAAAGCGGGTGGTGCTGATTGGGCAGAAACAGGTATTGTTTATGGCAATCCATCGTAATGAGATTGGAAAGCGAAATACGCTGCTGGGTATGCGTATTCAGATGTATTTCAAAGCCTACGCAAAGAAAGCCGGTATCCCCATTCCGGCTGCGTTGGAAGAACAATTAAAGAACGCAAGTTAAAAAAGGGAGGTCAGGTGCAGAAATGGCACTTGGCGTCTCCTATTTTTATGTCAGAAAGGAGTTTCCAACATGAACGAAAAAAGTAATCCGATGCCTATGATGTACAAAACAATTCCGGCAGTGGCAGAACTGAACAAGGTGCCGGGCTTTGACCCGCTCAAATTTCTGCGCCATAAGGTGTCCAGAAAAACCAATGAGGAAATGCTGCAGTTGGAATTGCCCTATCAGAAGCTGTGGTTTCGCCTGCGTCACCCCCAGGGCCGCATGAAACTGACTACTCTGCGGATCACGGAACAGCTTGCGATTATGGAGGCCAGAGTTTATCTGGACCGCAGTGATGCAGAGCCTATCAGTAGTTACATCTCGCAGCACAGTGCAGAAGAAGGTACCGACTATGTACAGGCTGCCCAGGATGAGGCATTGAGTGCTGCGCTGTCGGATGCCGGTTTCGGTCTGCAGTTTGCCGATGTTGCTGTTGACAGTACGGGCAAGGTGTTTGGAAGCAGTATTCCGCTTTCCGGGACGGCTCCTATCCAGCAACCGATGCCAAATGCGGCGCAGAGGCCCGTAGAAGCCCCTGGAGCGGCGCTGCGGCAATCTGGCGGGGAAGTTCATGCCCGGCCGGAAAGAGCGCCTCAGAACGCCGTAGAGGGCCGTAATGCTCCTGCTCGTCCGGCGCCTATTCAGAAACCTGCGGCAAAGCCGGTTCAGAATGAACAGCCCCCGGTTTCTCCGGTACAGCCAGTTGTCCAACAGATGGTTGCAGAAGAGAAGGAGAATAGGGATACACTGCCTGCCGGCAAGGTAGAGGAGAATGCTCCCAATATGGAGCTGCCGGTACCGAGCCGCGAGGTTACATTGGATAGCAGTCCAAAACAGGATGATGCGTCTGAGCAGCCGGCCGCCTCCGTATTCCAATCGGATGAACCGGAAGAACTGCCTGTGGCGCCTGTTGTCCAACAGGAAGCACCCGATCAGCCTGTGGCGCCTTCTTATACGGAGAGCACTCCGGTAGAAGACATCTTGAAGGTAATGACCTTTGAAGAAGCGCAGAATGTGGTGGTCGATAGCGGTCTGAGCAAAGGAAAGACCATGGCAACAGTTGCCAAGGAGCGTCCGGTGAGTCTGAAATTCTACCTCACCCCAGGCAACAAGAGCACCAACAATATCGTTCGTGCTGCGGCGCAGATCATGCTCGATGGTATGGCCGCACAGAAAGCCGGATGATAAGCAGCCCCATCTATGGGGTCAAGAAGGGAGGGAGAACAGATGGACTCATATCCAGGAGATTTTCCGTTCGGTATTATGGATGTAGTGGAACTTCTACATCTACGAATCAGACGCCGACAGGCAAACAGTGTATATGTGGATTGCCCGTTTTGTGGTGACCGTCGCGGCAAGATGAATGTGAATTTCGTCAAAAATGTCTGGCGGTGCAATTATTGTGATGAGCATGGCGGTATGCTTGCGCTTTACGCGCGGCTAAACAATACGACTACATCCGATGCGTATTGGGAGATAGGAGAAGCCCTGTGCAACGATTTTCACAGGGAACGGCCGAACTCTGGATATGAGATGGCAGGAAACCAGCAGGCTGGCACTGGGTCCCCGGTTTCGGGGACTCAGACCGACTTTGCCGGATATGAGAGGAGGGGCGAACTAAAAACAGTGCAGCAAGCAGAACGGGCCAGCGGACAGGAAATTCATCAAACGCTTTCGCTGCTGCTCGCTATGCTGCCTCTTCAGCCTGCCCACCGCAACCATCTGCACTCCCCAAAACGGGGACTGTCGGATGAACAGATCGACCGGATTGGGTTCAAGAGCACTCCACCCCCATTCCTTTGCCGCTCCATTACCGAGCGGCTGATGAAACAGGGATGCAAGGTGGAGGGGGTGCCCGGCTTTTATCTGGATGACAGCGGGCGCTGGACCATGAACTTCTACCGAAAAAACGCAGGGATTTTGATTCCGGCTGTGGGATACGACGGTATGATACATGGCCTGCAGATCCTTTTGGATAGTCCGCTCAAGCAAAAAGATGATCCACCGGATAAGTCAGGAGCCAAATACATCTGGTTTTCGTCCTCGTCCAAAAATATGGGCGTCACATCCGGGAGCCCGGTACATTTTATCGGCCATCCATCTGCTCGAGTGGTCTATGTCATTGAGGGACTGCTGAAAGCAGACATCTCACACTGCCTGACAAACCGGACTTTTGCGGCGATTGCCGGCGCAAACAACACAAGCCAGTTGGATACGCTGTTTGCACTGTTGGCACAGAATGGCACTGAGGAGATCATTGAGGCTCATGATATGGATAAGTACAGTAACCAAATGACCTCTAATGGGGCATCTAAGATCTATCTGATGGCCCGAAAAAATGGAATGGCATGTCGTCGGCTGACCTGGAATCCGAATTATAAAGGGTTTGATGATTGGCAGCTTGCCCTTCGGGAGAAAGAACAGAAGGAAAAGGAGGTGCAGAGAATGAATTTTAAGCAGCAATATCTGTGCGGTAAGTGTGATTTTACCTATATAGATGGCTGCGTCGAGCTTTGGCACACCAGAGCGGAGAAAGATTTGGATCTGACAGAGTATCTGGGGCTGACAAAGGAAGAGTATCAGATATTTCTTGCTCAGGGCAATCGGGCGCTGAAGGATATTCTGGACAGCCAGAGAGTTTTCCGGAGATTTTGCATTTACCAGCTTTGCCTGGGTGAGACACAGACGGTACCTTTCGCGTTCAAGCAACTGGATGCACTGCGTAAAGCTGGATATGAACAGCCGCCTGCCGCCGCCTATCAGACGGTATGGAGCGCAGAGGTTTGTTGCCCAAAGGGGCAGAATGACATGGAAGTGCTGGGGCGCCTGTTCCTGGACTTTAATGAGCATTTGCCGGAAGATTACAGAGGCCGTCCGTTGGCTCCATCTGATGTGGTGGAACTGGACTGCCAAGGCAAACGCACATACTTCTATGTGAATGACTGCCGGGATTTTGCGCCGGTACGCTTCTCCCCATTCTTGTGTAAAAGACTTCCGGAGCCTGCTCAAAAACAGGAATGAAGGGATAGGGGTCAGATGCGTATTGCAGAAAAGAAGAAAAGCCAGATTACAGCACTGTATGAGCAGTGCTCCAATCTTCCGGCAGATGTCAGAAGTTGTCTGGAGAATGGCTACTTTACCGTAACGGTACCTCCACCCTGGAATATGAGCAATCAAAAGACTGCGCAGGAGGTGCAGGACAAAATCAAGGAATGGTCAAGGCAGTATACTGGCGTGGTCTGCTACTGTTTTGACAGCTTCAGCACACTTTTATATGTGCTGTGAGCAACACACAATGGCATGGAAAGGGTCATAACGGCCTGCTCTATGCCATTTTTTGCGAAAGGAGATTTTACAATGGGTGTTTTTTCAGAAATAGCAATGGAGCAGCAAAACAGTATGTTCGATTCGTCTGCAGCCTTTGAGGATGATGAAGCCTTTGAGCTGGAGGAGATGGAATCTTTGCCTGTGCCGCCTGTAGGTACAGACACTGTCCCAGTATCGGCGGCTTCGGTTTGTGCCGGTGAGACTGCTTTGGCTGATGCAGAGGAGGAACCTGCGGATGAAGTAGCGCCTGCTGGGGAAGAGAAGTCTGCTGAGGAGGGGAATTCGGCACAACCGCCCGCCGCAGAAGATGAAGAAAAAAAGCGTGCGGAGCATGAGGCGGCTGAAGCCCAGCGCAAAGCGGAATTTGACGCCAAACAGCAGGCGAAGAAAGCCGCGGAGCAGGAGCAAATCGCCCGTCTGGAAGCGATGAGTGATGAAGAAGTAATCGCGGCCTCTACCCAGAGGGTGAGTACCGATGTGGAAAAACTGACACGGCGAAATATGAAGGAATGTGTGTCCGAGCATATCCAGATGCTCTGTATGGAAGATACGGCGTTTGCCCGTCTGACGATGCATCCGAAAAAGAATATGATCCGCTGTTTCCAGTACATCAACCGAAAGGCATGGGATTATGTGCAGGATGAACTAAAAGCAAGCGGAACCCGCCCTGGTCCCGGACAGCAGACATATGGCTGCGATGTGCCGGATGATATGTGCTATCAGTGGGCGGAAGATTATTTCCGTGACCCTGATGCCAAGGAAGACCATGAGGATGAGGAGAAGTTTGTTCCCAAGCCGTATGCTGGGAAGTCCTCTGCAAAGAGCAAACCTAAGAAGGCGGCAGAGAAGAAAAAGACGGAACCCAAGGCGGCACCCAAGCAGGAGGAAAAAAAGCCTTCTCAGGATGGGCAGATGTCGCTGCTGGATTTTGGGATGGCAAAGGCAGGCTGAGCCGGCAAAGGAGGAAAAATGCAGAATGATTGCTTATAAGGGTTTTCGCCCCGGGCTGATATGCCGTGGCTATCAGTTTGTGATGGGGCTCAATACGACTGAAAAAGCAAATTGCAGGGAAAATGGATTTCACTGTGCGGAAAATCCGCTCGACTGCCTTAGCTATTATTCCAGCCTGGAGCATTCGGAATATTATATTGTCAACGCCGGCGGCGACATCGATGAAGATGAGCATGACTCCAAAATCGCCTGTACGGAGTTGACTGTGATTAAGCGGCTAACCAAAGAGGAGCTGTTTTTACATGGTTTGGCCTACATGGTAGATCACCCGCGCAGGGTGTGGAGTTCCCATGTGGCAGCCAACCGGGCAATGGCGAACTGCGGTTATGCGGTGGTACGGGGGAAAGACCCCGTTGCCACCGGCAGACTGGGAGACATCCTTGCTTTTGCGAAGGAAGCGCCGGATTCGGAAAGTATCGTACAGGTTGCTGTAGGACAAATTGATGGTGTCACATTACTGCCGGATGTGTGGTATGGCGTGGATTTGACAAGAAGGACGGTGAATTGAGATGAAAAAAAGAGCCCTGATGGCACTTCCCAAGCTGACAGCGACGGATGAGATGAAGCAGATCGCGGCGTCAGACTTGCCAAGAAAAGAAAAAATCGCCTACGGATATGTTCAGGAGGTTTGTGAGTATTATGTTTACCTGAGATGCATCACGCAGGATGGGATATTGAAGGTGGCTTTCTTTTTCCCAGAGCATCTTCGCATAGACGGGAATAGCCCAGCTTACGAAGTGTATCTGGATAAAGAAAAGCGGCAATTTATTACTTATAATAGCCTGAACCAGAAATGGTGTGAGGCCAAACTGGACAGATTGGACTGGAAGCGCCGATACTGGTATATCAAAGCCTACTGGGTCAGCGAGGAAGATGAGACATCTATACAGGCATATCTGAACATCAATAAAAAAGCGGTAGAGGCAATCCGGCAGTTTCAGCGGAATGTGCGTGAGGAACAGCTCGAACAGCGGCACCGGCGGGAAACTGATCCATGGGATAAGGATATGGAACAGGTGCCGGAGCTTCCCAAGGACTGGAACCGCTGGGTGGATAAGGTTGCCATCCGGCAAAATTACATTTACTACCACTACAAAAAGGGCGGCGCCAAAACAGGTTACTGTACCTACTGCGAAAAGGAAGTGCCGATCAAGGTGCATCCCCATCACAATCAACAAGGCCGCTGTAGCTGCTGCCGACATCCGGTGGTATTCAAAGCCTATGGACGAGCGGGGTATATGCAGACAGAAAAACATTTTGCCTACCTAATCCAGCGATGCAAAGACGGTTTTGTAGTTCGTGAATTTCAGGCTGACCGGACATATGGGAAAGAAAGCCTTCCAAACTCCAAGCTTTATTGTCAGGAAATCCGGCGCACGATTTATGACCGGGAAAGAAAACCAAGAACCTACTATTGGGGTCTGTATAAACAGCGAAATATGCGCTGGATTTCCGGAAGCCCCTGTTCTTATAGTTGGTCTGGTTCACATGATGGACGGGTCTATGGAAAAACGCTGCCAACTCTGGAACAGAAGGAACTTCGATGCACAGGGCTGGTCAACTGGATTCGGAAGCAGAAAAGTGTTGACCCGGAAAAATATCTGGCAGTGCTTGAACGGATACCGCAAATGGAGCAGATCAGCAAGGTGAACCTGCCGAAGCTTACCAAGGAATGTTTCAGTTCCTGCGGAACAGTCAGTGAACTAATCAAAAACCATAGTGCCGGGAGTCTGATTAAAGCTCTGGGCCTTGACAGCAGGAGGTTTCAGCGACTTCGGCTCCATAATGGAGGCTGTGATCTGCTGCGGTGGCTGCAATATGAAAAGGGCACCGACAGGGAAATCCCAGATAATGTCCTTTTGTGGATGTGTCAGCAGAACATTAGCCCCAGGGATGTCCAGTTCATTGCTGACCGCATGAGCATGGTGCAGGTCTATAACTATGTACGGCGTCAGATGCCATCCTTCCGGAGAAACAGCCATGAGGTATTGCGTACCTGGGAGGATTATCTTTCCATGGCAAAGAAATTGCACATGGATGTATATGATGAGATCGTATATCGCACCAGAAAACTGCGGCGGCGCCACGATGATCTGGTGCTCAAATGCCAGGAGAAGGATATTGAACTGCAGGCCGAGGAGATGGAGGAGAAATTCCCCCATGTTAATGCTATCTGTCAGGAAATCAAAGCGAAATATGAGTACGCCGATGCGGATTACATGGTAGTGGTGCCAGACGGTATTCTGGACATTATTACCGAGGGGCGTGCGCTCCATCACTGTGCAGGCAGCAGTGACCGCTACTGGGACCGGATTGAGCGGCGAGAAAGCTTTGTGATGTTTCTGCGTAAAACGGCTGATCCTTTCCATGCCTATTACACGCTGGAAGTGGAGCCAGATGGAACAGTGCGGCAGAAACGGACGGAATATGACCGGCAGAAGAAGGACATTGAGCAGGCGACCGAGTTTCTGCAGAAGTGGCAGCGGGTGATTACTGCCAGGCTGACAGAAAGCGACAAGGCGCTGGCTGCGGAAAGCAGGATTCTTCGTGAGAAGGAGTTTATCCAGTTGAAGAAGGATCGGGTCATCATTCATACCGGCCATTTGGCAGGAAGGCTTTTGGCGGATGTGCTGATGGCTGACCTGATGGAAAACACGGATAGCATCCAGTCTCCGGCATTGGCTGCTGCAGCGTGACAAAATGAGAATGGCCGGGCGTCCTTGAGGGCGTCCGGTCATTGATGAAGAAGGAAGGAGCAGAGCATGAAACAAATTGGAAATCTGGCAGTGGTTTGCGCCAGGCGACAGGATGTGCTGCTGCAGGTTGGCAGTGAAAAGGTATGTGTCCATGTGGGAGCCGGGCCAGAGCGGAATACGCTTCACGCAGCGTGGGACGATGATGACGCCATTCAGCGTATTGTCCATGAATTGAATTTTGGCAGATATGCAGCCGGCAGAAATGGGCTGCATACCGCACAGCAGGATTGCCCTGTGGGGCGGGGAAAGGAGAAAATTGCATGATCAAAAACCTGAATCAGCTGCGCAGGACACTTCGGGAAGGGACGCAGTTGGAGATATTGGATCACTGTCGGCCGGAATGTATTGGGCAGATACGGAACATTACGCTGGTAAACACGCAGGGCTTTTATAGTACCGTAGCGAATCAGCCAGATGCGTCTGCCAACAGAGGCAACGGCGGCCGCGGCCCGATCCTTTGGTGGGGCAGAGCCGCCCACTGGCAGTTTGCAGACGGTGTTTGCAGTGTTTTCGACAGTGAACAGAAGCATACGGAAGAAGAACTGGTTATGTCCTTCCGGGTACTTGAAAAGGAGGCAGCATAATGGAACGGAATATTTTTGAAAAGCAGAGAGACTTGAATGACCGGCTCAACCGTTATCGGGATGAGTATTATAACCACAACGCTCCCAGTGTGTCAGATGAGGTCTATGACAGACTCTTTGACGAGTTGAAAGAGCTGGAACAGGAAACGGGAATCCAAATGGCAAATTCGCCAACCCAGACAGTAGGCTATCCTGCGGTGAGCAGGCTGGAGAAAACCAGACATGAGATCCCGCTGCTGTCTTTGGATAAGACTAAGAGCAGTATGGATCTTCTGAATTTCATGGGTGAGCAGCAGGTGATGCTGATGCTCAAACTGGATGGCTTGACTGTAAAGCTGACCTATGAGAATGGAGAACTTCTGGAGGCGGCTACCCGTGGCGATGGTGACGAAGGGGAGATCATTACCCATAACACCCGAGCCATCAGCGGTATCCCTTCCCACATCACCTACAAAGAGAGACTGGTTGTGACGGGCGAGGGCTTTATCAGACCCAGTGATTTTGAGGAACTGAAGACCAGCCTACAGGACAGCAGCGGTAAGCCCTATAAAAACGGCCGCAATCTGGCTGCCGGTTCCATCCGTCTGATGGATGCCAAGATATGCCAGGAGCGTCGGCTGGTTTTCATGCCGTTTGGTGTGCTGGAGGGCTTTCCGCACCTGACCCGGAAATCAGATAAGCTACGGGAACTGCGCGCGTTGGGGTTCCAGCCCTGTAAGTATCTGGTCACAAAGCAGAAACTGACGCTGGAAAATGTGGAAGCCGGTATCTATCAGCTGCGGCAATATGCCACTGACAAAGATATCCCCATTGACGGTATCGTGGTTTCGTTTAACGACATCGCCTATGCCCAGAGCTGCGGCCGCACCGGACATCACTATAAGGACGGTCTGGCCTATAAGTTTGAAGATGACCTGCATGAGAGCCTGCTGCAGTACATCGAATGGACGCCGGGCAGAACCGGAGAGATTGCTCCGGTAGCAGTATTTACGCCGGTGGAAATCGATGGCTGTGAGGTCAGCAGGGCCAGTCTGCACAACCTGTCCTTTATTGAGGATCTGGAACTGATGGCTGGAAACCGGATTCTGGTAAGCAAACGAAACATGATCATCCCCCACGTGGAGGAAAATCTGGACAGAGGCGGCTTCTCTATGGTGGATACGATTCCCCATGTTTGTCCCTGCTGTGGACAGCCTACCCGCATCCATGAATCAAGTGGAAAGGGCGAAAATGGCGAGGATCGCATCATCAAGACGCTGTACTGTGATAACCCTGACTGCGAGACACGTCGGCTGAAAAAGTTCGTCCATTTTGTCAGCCAGAAGGCAATGGACATTGAAGGGCTGTCGGAGGCTACATTGGAAAAATTCATCGGTCAGGGATTTATCCATAGTTATCTGGATATTTACCGTCTGGATCGTTACCGGGCTGAAATCGTCCGCATGGATGGGTTTGGTGAAAAGTCCTGGCAGCGCCTTTGGGACGCTATCCAGCAGAGCCGAAACACCACCTTTGAGCGGTATCTGATTTCTATGGACATTCCTATGATCGGCAATACTGCCAGCAAGGTATTGGGTCGTGTATTCCACTATGATTTGGATGAGTTTCGGGATGCGGTCTATGGCGGCTATGATTTCCGGCAGCTTCCGGATTTCGGGGAGACATTGCATAACAATATCCACGACTGGTTCTGCGTGGAAGATAATTTTTGTATTTGGGAGGAGTTACAGACTATGATGAGTATTCAAAAGCCTGCTGTGGCAGAACACAGCGAAGACAGGGTGCAGGATAATCCCTTTGTAGGAAAGACTATCGTAGTTACCGGCAAGGTGGAACCCTACACCCGGGACGGAATCAATGACCTGATCGAATCACTGGGAGCCCATGCCGGCAGCTCGGTGTCCAAGAAGACGGATTATCTGGTCTGCGGCGAAAATGCCGGCAGCAAGTTGTCCAAGGCCAGGGATTTGGGCGTTACGGTACTGTCACCTGCGGAGTTCTTCAGCATGGCCGGCGCTGAGTAAGAAAATATAGCATACCATCGGTATGCTGTCAGTTGATCAATGGGGAGAGAGCCATGCTGCGGCTCTCTCCCCATATCTTTTATGGAAGATTTCAGGTAGGAGGGATTTTAATGCATATCGACAGGATACCGGTTTACCGGGTATATCAGAGGGCTATTGATTTGGAGCTTTACCATGCCTTTGCCGAATTGGTAGTACAGACTTCTCAGGACGATACGGCGAGAAGGACTTACCGACAAACAAGGGCGATGCAGATATGGCAGGTGGAAACGGATGTGTCCGGCTATTTTGAACCATATCATCTGCGTTATCCTGGCGAGGTGTTGGAGCGGTTTGAGGAAAAACTGGGCAATGATGTCCGAGTTCTCCGCGCTCTGGCCCTGGCGCTGGGAAATACCTGTGCGATCCAGTCTGACAATATGTTTGTGGGCAATCAGCGGGGAGCATT
This sequence comes from Faecalibacterium sp. AF28-13AC, assembly GCF_003478405.1. Lineage (NCBI taxonomy): Bacteria > Bacillati > Bacillota > Clostridia > Eubacteriales > Oscillospiraceae > Faecalibacterium > Faecalibacterium sp. AF28-13AC. The sequence goes on from NZ_QUFG01000002.1 coordinate 231,441, forward strand.
CCTCCAGAAATTGCGGCGATCTGCCGGAGAAGATGTGTACCTGCAGGGCGCTCTGTATCTTTTGGAAACAGATGCGGCACAGCGCCATGCCCTGTTGGAGAAACTGGCAGAAAGAGAGTGTACGAGAACGGAAGAAGCCCTGTTTGTACTGTCGTTATTTGATGATAGGGAACATGGCTATGAGGTGATGCATACCCAACTCAGTCATCTATTCACACAAAATCGGACACTTTCACTGGTATATGATTTTGGTGTGCTGGAATGGTTCATCCGGTTCTATGAAGAGCAGGCAAAGAAATACCGCGGGAAAGCCGACCTGGTGCTGCGCACGCTGATGAAACTGCCATATATGAATATGAAGCCCGACAGCCGCGAATTTTCGGTTTTGACTAAAGCAGGGTATCGCTGCGATGAAATCATTTTGGCAAACTCTCTCGCTGTATGGGCGGACAGGCTGCCGGACCGGTTGAGTTCCAAGAGCATCACTGCCGAGAAAATCGCAACAGCGTGTGGGCGGATGCTTCTGAATGCTCCAAAGGATCTTTCGGAAGAATTTTACGAGTATCTTGGCTGGCTGTTTCAGTTCTATAACAGCTTTACGGTCAAGTACGAAGGATTTCAGGGACTCTGGGAAGCGGTTCAATATGGTTTGAACCCCACAGCACCGAAAACACTGTTATGGATGAATCAAACGATACAGAAGGATTTTCCGTACCGATTTGATGTGTTTGATCCTCAGTACGATAATCTGGCGAAGGAACTGGAGCGGGATAACTACATGGAGTTGTTTACCCTGCAGATGCTGCATTCCAGACAGACGATCCCTTTGAAACAGTGGCTTTCCAGATATCAGGAACTGACCGGAGCTGACTATGGAGAATATTTCAGAAGTTGGCATACGAACGGTAGGCGGGCATTTGCCTTTCTGGCGGAAAAGAAGGAAATCAATCTATGGGAGTTTTTCAAGCAGCATCGGCAAGATGGTGAAGATGCGCCACAACTGAAACTGCTGCGGGAGTATGCCCTGAGAATTTCAAGTTGGAGGTGTTTCCGGTTTGTAGAGAGGCTACTGGCTGAGTACACTTTTTCCCAACTTCAAACGATATTTGGCAAGCGGTTTTACTTTCACGAATGCTTTGTCAGGAGTGAGGGGTATTACAGCAGAAGGGAATATAAAACATACATCAGCCGTCCATTCCTATCTGCAGAGCAGCATCGACAGCTCTATGACTGGGTGGAGCGTTCAGTTTTCCAGACTGAGCCGGAAAAATATGAGGACTTCGTTTTAAGTGCCTTAAAAGCACCGGAGATCCAACGCCTTTATGATAAAAAAGCGCTGGCAGCGGTGTTGCGGCAGTTTTTGCTCCACAGGGAGTATAACGGCTATGAAATCAACCGGCTGAAGGAAACATTCTATTCCAAGGAAGAGTTGGAGGATGAGCACAGAGCCGAAGCTGAGAGAAAGGAGCAGGAAAAACGACTGGAGCAGGAAAAACGGACCATACAGAAACGGGAAAAGCTGCAGCAACTTTATAACGGCAGCGCCGAATCTCTTGTGAAATTCATAGGGGGATATTATTACAGGGATGAGAAGAAAGAGGTACTGGATATGGCATTTGATAAGTTGGTGGAATGGCCCGCCGGTTGTGTGCAGACAATGGATGCCAAAGATGCACACGCCTTTTTTGAGCTGTGTGGTGAACTGGTAGAGTCTGAACCCCGGCCAAGGCATGAGATTTTGAATATGGTACTGACAATGATCGGAGGTGAAGCAGCATGAGAAATACATTAAAACATCTGACCCTATTGACCAGAATGAAAGATGACGGATTGCTTCCGACGCTTACAGGCAGCTTTTCAGAGGATGCCATAGCGCAGGCATGTGGACAGGTGGAGACACTTCAATTACAGGAACGGCTGCACATCCGAAAGACAAAGCGGATACAGGAAGAACTGGTTCGGGTGCCGGACTTTGCAGCGCTCTATGGTGCGTTGTGCAGGCAGGAGATTGGCGATGAAGAAATTGCTTCAGCCTTAGAGTCGGCAGACGGGTATGGAGAGAGACTGACAGCGTATCCCCAAGAGCAGGTGCTGGCAGTCATGAAATTGGAACTGTTGCCTTCCCTGCGGTTTGAATACCTGAAATACTATTTTCCCTTTGTGATGTATGAAGAAGAGGAGCAGGTCATATTGGATAACCTGCAGACTTTTCCCATTGCGGAGTGGAAGGGACTTTCCATGCTGACGGAGCACCAGCGGGATATGATGCGGCAGCCGTTTCTTGGTTCGTATCTTTTTTGCTGGCATCAAAATGAACGGGAAGCTCTGGAACTGTTGGAACAGAATTGTCCGCTCCAGAGAGTCTGCATCTTGCTTTATCGGTATGGCGTGCGGCTGTTTCTGTCAGTAGAGCGACTGAAAGATCTCCGGTGGATGAAAATGACCGATGTGGGAAAATTCCGCCGGCTGTTGGCTGTATTTGAATATGACGCAGAGGATTTGTCTGCTTTTTTTGGCCTCTGGCTGGACAACCATGCCGGACAATATGACCTCAACTGGTTTATCTCCCAGCCACATCCTTTGAGCAAGGAACAGAGGGAAGAAATTTTATGCAACCAACTGAGTTATCTGAATGCTCTGTATGCCGGCAGGCTCCATCTGGATTTTAATGCTGTCCGGCAATTCCAGTTTTCAATTCTCATTTATGCGGTGGAACATAGAAAAAAGCATTTTTTGGAATTGGTGGATCAGAACAGTGAAGTGTTCCTGTCCTTGGGGCGATACTCTCTATTGTTTGAGCCGGGCTTTTGTGAGCACTGCAACATCAATTCCCTGACGCTGAAGAATTTGAAAGCCAGCGATTCTGTGAACCGCAGCGACAGCTTCTTTACGCTTCTGGAAGAAGGGCAGCAGTACACCTTTGAGGAAATGTATCAGCTTTGGCATCAGAAAGAGGTTTATGTCCGGTTATACACTATGCTGACACCTCTTTCCATAGATCAGCGTTTGCTGACGCTTCGGCAGCTGATAAAACGGGATCTGGTCAGCCAGTATACAGGAGATGCAGAGTTGGAGCAGCTTGGAAAATGTCTGTTGGAAAGGCCGTTTAGCGAATGGTATCGGGGTTCATTTGGACATATCTGTGGGCTGACCCGGCGGATTGCCATGGGGCTGCTGCAACACTATACGCAGCTGCAGGCATTCATACCGGATTTCACTACAGAGTCGGATGCGGTATTTACCCTCAATAATATGACGGCTCTTTTGGAAAGGACGGATTGGAAGCAGGTGCGGAAAGATATTCTGACAACAGATGCAGACTGGCTGGATCTAAAAGAAAAACTGGCATTTTCGGACGATTTTGTGGAGCAGAACCGGGAGACTGTCACGGAATTTTTACTGCAGGGCGGCGCGGCTATGGTACGCGCTCTCTATGGGGAACTGGACGGGCAGGAGCTGGCTGTTGAAGCGTTGCGACGGATCGTACAGGCTGAATTGATGGGCCAGTTCTATAAACTCAAATATTTTGCTGGTGACCTGCAGCGTGAGATTCGCTACCCTGTCAGCGAGATGCAGGAGAGCCTCTGGAAGAAAAATCTTTCGTTGGCGCGAGGTGCATTTTGGGCAGAAGAGGTGGATGATTTTTACCACACTCTGCGGCTTGGTGAACTTCCTCATAGTACCTGCTTGTCTTACCGTACTGGAAGCCAGAGGGAGTGCCTGTTAGCTGCCTTTGACTCTAATAAGAAGATTGTCCTTGTGAAAAAGGATGAAGCGGTGGTGGCTCGTGCCTGTCTCCGCTTGACAAAAGGTGCATTTCAAAAACCGCCTGCCGTCGATTTTTCTTTTGCTGATCTGTCGCAGGAGAACATGGATATCGGAAAGCCTGTTACCAGTGAGAAGCCTGTGCTGTTCCTGGAGAGTATCTATACTTTCGGACTCAATGATATTGAAAAAGAGGAAGTAATGAAACTGGCAGTTTCCCTAACGACACAGAAAGCGGCAGAGCTGGGTGTTGTGGCAGTACTTGCAAGACGGTATCTGGGCTGCTATGAACGGGATGAGTATGTGCTTGCACCGTTCTATGTGTACATCTCAAAATCCAAAAACGGATGGCAGTATCTGGACTCTCTGGGAGGAGCAGCATATACCTCAGCAAAAGAGGAGTATGTAGAGCATCCATTCCTGGTCATACAGACTGCCATGCATCATGCAGGAGCACATAACAGAAACGAGGTGGATTATGAATAATAGGACAATGGCAACAGTTTATGTGGATCGGGATAGTATTTCCCTCAAGACCCGTTCCAGAAGTGGCTGTTCGCCGCAGTACTTTATTATTTTGAAAAAGGAATTGCAGCGGCTGGAGGAGAAAAAGTATTTGATCACCAAAGATATCCATTCCTATGCAGAACTGCGGCTGTGTGATGCCGTAGGCGGTGCCAAAGTGCTAGAGTTTTCCTTCACATGGCTGAAGGATGCTGGCAGAGACAGCGTTTCCGGTTATACCGAGCGAATAAGACTGCCTTATGAGCCGTTCCGTTCATATGCGGCAGGTGAGGGAGAAACCGTTGATAGAACACGGTGGCGGCTGTTGTCCATTCCGGAACAGAACAGACCAACGCTGGAGTTTCACAGCCGGAAAAATCTCAAGGCTGTAGTGGAGAATCCTATCCTGCGGCACAAACTGGGGAAATTTCTGGATCAGCATTTTAACTGGTACAACTACGAACGCATCGTCCTGACAGATGATTACTTGCCTTACAGCTTCTTTTTTGAGGGCTACATGGTACAGGGCACAAAGACCTGTGGCGGAGTAATCCTGCATGGTGAAGAGAACATCCAAACGGCGAAATACGGGATACATACATAAAAACCTGTAGGAAGATTTTATACATAGTTAACACCGCCGCAATCGTATAGTTTGCGGCGGTGTTCTTGTTGTCCAACATGACATTGAAACTATTGTATGTATTCATATTTTTATTCTTGTGCTGAAAAGTAGGCTATCCTATAATTAAAAAGAAAAATATCTGATTAGGACATTTCTGTAACATTTTGTGTTTATCCTATCAGTATAGTTGAAAAATAAGGAAGGAAGTGAATGTCTTGAAGAAGATTCTAATTGTAGAGGACGATCAGCTTTTGAATCGGACATTGGCATACAATCTGACCTCTGATGGATATGAGGTCATTTCTGTTTTTAATTTTGACAGCGCGGTAAGAAAGCTGCGGGAAAATGAATTTGATGTGGCACTGTTGGATATTAACCTGCCCGATGGCAGCGGACTGGATCTGTGTGAAGAAATCCGGAATCGCGGTCAGCATACCTATATCATCTTTATCACAGCCAATGATAAGGAGAGCGATATGCTCAAGGGATATGAAGTCGGCGGCGCGGATTATGTGACTAAGCCCTTTTCTGTGACAGTGCTTTGTAAAAAAGTGGCGGCGGTTTTTGCAAATCTGGAGCTGCGGACACCTCGGCATGATCTGTTTGACGATGGCTTTCTGAAAATCGACTTCTCCGAACAAAGTGCGTCCCTTGCCGGAGAATCCCTGGACTTTACACCGAAGGAATACCGCACCCTGTTCCTGTTCGTAAAGAACCCCCGGATTATTCTGACCAAGCGGCAGATTTTAGAGAAGCTGTGGGACATTGATGGAGACTTTGTGGATGAGCATACTCTAACGACGATCATCAGCCGTATCCGCAAAAAAATCGAAACAGATGAGCGGAAATATATTAAGACAGCTTATGGAATGGGATACCAGTGGATCGGCGGTGAGCCACGATGAAGCTGCAAAATTTATCTGTCAGGGTATTTTTGAGAAAAATTGTGGCGGGGACTCTGCTCACTGCCGCTTTGCTGCTGTTGATTTTTTTCCTGTTGACGAAAGATGTGCGTGTTGTCATCTGCGGCATTATTTTGACAGCTGCATTTTACATTTGGGGCATGGTTTTTCTGCACTATTTTCAAAAGAAACTTTCTCTGTTCACCGATGGTTTGTGCCAGACATTGGATCACATGATGGACAGTACAGACCGGCCCCAGGTAGACTATGAAGCGGAAACACTGCTGTCTCGGATTAGCCATCGTCTGGAACGGCTCTATAATGTGATGCAGAAAACCAGACATACGGCAGAGGGAGAAAAGGAAGAACTGCAATCCCTAGTATCAGATATTTCCCACCAGACCAAAACCCCCATCGCAAATTTGAAGCTGATCAACGATACCATGCTGACACGGCCATTGACAGAAGAAAAGCGCAAGGAGTTTTTGCAGGCCACAGGCACGCAGCTGGATAAATTGGATTTTCTCATTCAGGGAATGGTGAAAACCTCCCGTTTGGAAACGGGTGTCATTACGCTGGAGAAACAGGATGCTGTGATCGGGGATACGCTGGTGAGCGCCATCAATGGTGTTTTGGCTCCGATGGAACAAAAAGAGATCAGCCTGTCGGTGGACTGCCCATCTGATTTGACAATATCCCATGACAGCCGCTGGACTTCCGAAGCATTGTTTAACATTCTGGATAATGCGGTAAAGTACACCTCTGCTGGTGGCAGCATTCAGGTGAGGGTACGGGATTGGGAGATGTATTTGAGGATAGATGTGACGGATACAGGCAGAGGCATCCCGGAGCATTCTCAGGGCACGATCTTCAAACGCTTCTATCGGGATGAAGCGGTGCATGATATAGATGGGGTCGGAATCGGCTTATACCTTGCCCGAGAGATCATTACCATGCAGGGGGGCTATATTACCGTCGAGTCTAAAGTTGGGGAAGGATCAACTTTTTCCGTGTTCCTGCCCATAAAATAATTCTGAGGCAGTCTGTTTTGGCAGGCTGCCTTTTTTGAAAAATTTTTAGAGGACAATGGATTTTAGGACAATTCTGCAACATTTGGGATTTATGCTGACAGCAACATCATGAATTTGGAGGTGGCCTTATGGAAATCACAAAGACATTACTCATCAATGCAGCTTGCTTGCTGATCCCGCCGGTTGTTGTTGTGCTGCTGCTCCGGCACTTCTTTCCAAGAAAAATTAGATGGTCGGCTGGTGTGGTGGCTCTGGTAGATCTGGTGATCTTCTGGACAGATATTTTTTATTATGAGAGCGTTTGGCTGACGCTGTTTTTTGTTGTAATTCAGTTAGCAATGGTTTTGCTTATATCTATCCGGCTTTATAAAAAAGACACACGAAAATGAATTGTCCTAAAATTGAAGCAATTCATTATGGATTTTCATACCCTTTAGGACAATTCTGCAACATTTGCCCTTTACCCTATACTCAACAAATTAAGAAAGGCAGGTAACTGTTATGAAAATTTTGCAGACAACTGATCTTAAAAAATACTACGGCACAGAGCCGAACATTACCCGCGCCCTGGATGGCGTGAACTTTTCTGTGGAGGAGGGCGAATTTGTGGCGGTGGTCGGCACTTCCGGCTCCGGTAAGTCCACCCTGCTTCACATGATGGGCGGTCTGGACACACCCACCTCCGGCAGCGTGATGGTGCGGGATAAGGAGCTGGCGAAGATGAACGACGAGCAGCTTACCATATTCCGTCGCCGCAATATCGGCTTTATTTTCCAGAACTACAATCTGGTGCCAATCCTAAATGTGTATGAAAACATCGTCCTGCCGGTGGAGCTGGATGGGGATACGGTGGATCAGAAATTCATGGCGGATGTGGTGTCCATGCTGGGACTGGAGGATAAGCTGAAGAATATGCCAAACAACCTCTCCGGTGGACAGCAGCAGCGTGTGGCAATCGCCCGCGCGCTGGTGTCAAAGCCCGCTATCGTCCTTGCCGATGAACCCACCGGAAACCTGGACAGCAGGACCAGCGCCGATGTGCTGGGGCTTTTGCAGAGAACAAGCCGTGAATTTAACCAGACGCTGGTGATGATCACACATAATGATGCCATTGCCCAGCTTGCAGACCGTATTGTACGGATCGAGGATGGCAAAATCGTTGGATAAAGGAGGTGGCAGACATGACATTGCCTTTTGAAAATGACACAGGGCCGGTTATTAAAAGACTGGCGGCAAGGAGTATTCAGACAGACAAGCGGCGCAACCTGTTTGTGATCGTAACGATCGCTCTGGCGGCTGCTTTGATGGCGGCGATTTTCTGCGCAGGAGCGGGAAATGACAGAAAACTGGAGGCGGATCTCCGGGGACAGTATCAGGCGGTTGTGGTGAATTGTGACCGTGATACGATTGAAAGACTGAAAGACTGCCCGGAAGTGGAACGCTGGGGTCTTTCCCAGAATTACGGTTCCGCCCGCTATGGTGACAGCGTTCTGACTGTGGAGTATGCGGATGCCAACTGGATGGAATTGGGGAAGAAACCTTCCTTTACCGGGACGCTTCCGCAGGCTGCCAATGAAATTCTGGTAGAACGGGCATTTCTTGATTATTTTGAAATCCCCGCAGAAGTCGGGCAGACCATAGAAGTGAATCTTGGAAACGGAAAGCAGACCTATACCGTCAGCGGTATCATGGATGTGGAGAATGACTCCCGTATGTTCCAGCTTTATGTATCTGAAGCATTTGTGGAGGAGATGGCGCAGGGAGAGCCGCTGTTTGAATTTCGGCTTCGTTATACCGGTGCTGATGATATGGAGCTGGAGCAGCTCAAGGCGGGTATTGCAGCATTCCTTTCTGCCAACGATGTCTCAGAGGATCAGATTTTTTACAGTTCCAACTATTTCGATATGCAGGGCTTTAAGTCCGGCGTGATGAAATATTACATTCCCGTGGCAATCCTTTTGCTGGTTGCCTGTGCCGTGGTCATTTACAGTATCTTTTTCATTTCCGTAAAGGGCAAAATGCGGGAATATGGACGCCTGAAAGTGATCGGCACAACACCAAAACAGATCCGGCGGATCGTGCGGCGGGAGGGATTGCTGTTATCTCTTTGCGGTATCCCGCTGGGGCTTTTGGTTGGAGGGGCTATCGGGTTTGCTATTTTCCCGGCACATTGGAGCTGGATGGGCAATCTGCCCTATCTGGCTGCGACCGCAGCAGCCTGCGCCCTGACGGTATTTCTGTCCATTCATGCGCCTGTCCGCATGGCGGCGAGGGTATCCCCCATCGAAGCGGTCCGCTCCAGTGGTTATGAAACGGCAACAGACCGGAAGGATCAGAAAAACCACCGCATTACGCCGTTCTCTATGGCACAGATGAACTTTAGGCGGAGCAGGAAAAAGACGGTCATCACCCTGGTATCTCTCGGGTTGACGGGTGTGTTTTTGGTAACAGCCGCTACGGTACTTAACTCCATCAGCCCCGAAAAGATGGCGATAGAAGCCATGGGAGATCACTGTAACTATGAGGTCAGCTGGATGGATTCGGGAGGCGCGGAAGGCTTGCCTGCCATCGCGCGGGAAAATCCACTGACAGAAGAACTTCGTCAGGAGCTTCTTGCCATAGATGGTGTGGAATCTATCACCAGCCATGAAGTAACATCCGCAACGGTGAAATTCCCCCAGGAAAGTGTTGCGTTAAAGTTCCCTGTATTTGACAGAGAGCAGATGGAACAATGGCTGCCAGAGGAAAATCTGGAACAAGGCAGCGCAGATTATGAGGAGCTTGCCGCAAACAACGGTGTGGTCGTGACTGATTCGGAAGATCATCTTTTAAGTATGTTTTATGGCTATACGCCTGCTGTTGGGGATGTGCTGACCTTTGAATCCATGGACGGTAAGGCCATAGAAGTAACGGTCATGGGGATTGCGAAACCGTCAGTGACATCGGGCACCGGCGCATGGGGCCTGTTTACCCTTACAGAAGAACTGGCCGATCAGCTCTACCCGGACATTGAGAACAGAGAGGCTGTTTGGAATGTCCATACATCGGAGGACTCGGATGCGCTCAGGGCGTCTATTTTCAGCCTGCTGGAAAATCCGGTGCTGACGGTCTTTTCCAGAGCAGACCATGCGGCATCCCTGGAATCGCAGCTAAAGATGATGACCCGCGGTGTTTATCTGCTGCTGGCATTCCTGTTTGTGTTCTCCATGGTAAATCTGGTCAACACCCTGATGACCAATCTGCTGGCAAGGCAGCAGGAGCTTGGGATTTTGCAGTCTGTGGGAATGACCGGAAAGCAGGTTTCCCGTATGCTGATCGCAGAATGCCTGTGGTACGCAGGGGTTACGGTATTTTTGTCGGTTGGCATTGGCGGAATCCTGGGCTGGATTTTTGACTATGTGATCAGCAGCTTTAATATTTTTGGGGAACTGTCCTATCAATTCCCTTTGATGGAAACGGTTGTTTTTGTTCTGGCACTTTTGGTCGTGACCGGAATCTTCTCTTTGGTTGCTGTCCGTTACTCTAAACGGCTTTCCCTTGTAGAGCGGATCAAGACCATGGACTAACCAGAGGCGGCGGCTTCCGATGTGAAGCCGCCGCTTTGCTGACAGCAGAAATATAAGACTTAAAGGAGATGATCAAAATGACAGTACCATTTGAAAATGATACAGGAAATATTGTCAGGAAACTGGCAAGAAAGAGTTTGAAAAGCGAAAAACGCCGGAATTTGATGGTGGTGATCGCCGTTGCGCTGGCATCCTGTCTGATCTGTTTTTCGATTGTGATGGCTTTGTCTACCCGGCAGATAGAGAAAAATCATGTGGAGGATACCTATGAGGCGGTCTATACCAGAATTACCGAAGAAGATGTGTCCACCCTGAAGGGGCTGGATGACTTCTCAAGGGTAGGAGAGTATTACATGCTGGCTGTGGAACCTACGGAGCAGGGATACAATGCCTCCTATATTTATTGTGATGAGGAAACGATGTATATTGCCCGTGACCAGATGAAGCTGCTGGAAGGCCGACTGCCCCAAAAGGAGGATGAGGTGGTGGTGAGCCGTTATTTCCTTTCCAACTATGGTGCAGACGCCGGGATTGGCGAAAAGGTTATGCTAAGCAGCGAGAGCTTTCACGGAGAATACACGGTGACTGGCATTATGGAAGGCTATAAGGAAAAAGAGGTAAATGGATCTTCCATCCTTCTTTCCAAAGAAGCCCTGAAAGGATGGAGCGGCTATGACCCCGCTGATTATCGTGCCTATGTGCATTTTAAGAATGAGCAGCAAATGGATGAAACAGAGCTGACTGCCCGCAGCCGGGAGATTGCCAAGGAATATCAGCTGGAAATGCCGATCATGAACCTCAGCTATATGAAGTTCTATAAGCAGCCTGTGAATGTCAGTATGCTGGCGCTGGTTGCCGGAATTGCAGTTCTGGTCATCATCGGAGGGTATGTTGTGATACAAAGTATCTTCCGAATTTCTATCAATGACAAAATCCAAAGTTATGGACAACTGCGGACTATCGGAACAACGCCAAAACAGATCCGCCGTATTGTCAAAAAAGAAGGCCGTTTCTTAGGATGGGCTGGCATTGGTATCGGTATTTTGCTGGGATGTGCAGCCGGGTTTGCGCTGTTTCCCCGTGGGTTTCATCTGCCATTTTATGTTGCTGCGATTGTTTTGACTGCACTGCTTGGCTGGTTTATGGTATCCATTGCGATCCGCAGACCGGTAAAGATTGCCGCCGGTATCTCCCCGATTGAAGCAGTCCGCTTTACCGGCAATCAGAGCGGAAAGACCCACACACATAAGAAGAATATGCGGTTAAATCCCCTCTCCATGGGAATTGCAAATTTCAGGCGTGACCGCAAAAAGACGATCAGTATCGTGGCTTCCCTGAGTCTGGGCGGGGTGATCCTTTTGGTGACAGCTTCTATTCTTTTGGTTCGTTCGCCGGAGCGGATCGCAAGACAGTATTTCCCGGATGGGGATTATAAAATCTATATCCATTCTGAAAAAACAGAATATGAGGTAATGTCAAAAGGAAATCCTTTGAATGAAGCGCTTCGGCAGGAAGTGCTGGCCGTAGACGGCGTAACAGATGTGATAGAGAATCGTCAGGCGGTTCATGTGCGGTTTGAAAATGAGGAGAGTTCTTCCGGCGGAATGTGTGATCTGTTGAGTGACCGAAACAGGGATCAGATGGAAGCGGCGCTTGTGTCCGGAACTTTACCTCAAGATTCCCATAGTATTGCACTCGATATGGAATATGCAGAAGATATGATCGGTGTAGATGTGGGGTCAGTTATAAAACTTACCATAGGGGATCAAGAGATTCCTGTCACTGTTTCCGGTCTGTTCATAAACGATGGGCTTAAAAATGGTCATGGTCCTCTGGCATTGGACAGCACCTGCATGGTTGCAACCGAAGAGCTGTTTCAGGAAGCAATGCCTATGATTGATTGTTTTGATTATTCCTGGAGCATTGTCAGCGATCCCCAAAAGGCGGAGCAGATTGAAAACAGTCTGAGTGCGATCATTTCTTCCAATCCGGATCTTGACTTGGATACCATTGGGATACATAAGGATTATGAGGAAATGGAAAACCGGGTCGTTTTTGGAGGGTTTCAGGCGCTGTCCTGGCTGGTATTTCTCTTTGGCGTGGTTAATCTCATCAACACCACCCTCTCCAATCAGATGTCCAGAAAGAGGGAAAACAGCGTCTTTCGTGCCATCGGTCTGACCAGAAAACAGCTCTGTCAAATGACCATCTATGAGGGAATTTGCTATGCGTTTTCTGCTGCGTTGGCAACCCTGGCAGTCGGCCTCCCGATTGCAGTGATATTTGCCCGAAAATTCAGCGAAATGACTTTCCATGTAGCAATGCCATATTCCTTCCCCTTCCTGCAAATGGGGCTGTTCGTTCTGGTACTGTTTGGCCTGGAGGTGATTCTGTCCTTCTGGACAATGCGCAGGCAGAAAAATCAATCGCTTGTGGAAGAAATGCGAGCGATGGAATAAGCATATAGGATCGGCGGGGCGGCGTGTGCTGCCCCGCTTTTTAAGTTTGCTGTTATATTTTGGATCGTTATTGACTTCTATTACGGTTAGTGATATATTTATTACAGTAACCGTAATAAGGAGGCAGGTGTTATGCGAGACAATGCGAAAGGCGGTGCGCTCACAGAGGTGACATTCTTTATTTTGCTCTCCCTTTATACCCCGAAACATGGATATGCTGTTATGCAATTTATTGAAGACAATACAAAAGGGCGGCTCACGCTGGGGGCAGGTACTTTATATGGTGCGTTGAACTCGTTGCAGGAAAAAGGCTGGATTGCACCTTTTGGAGATAGTGCGGGACGGAAAAAAGAATATCTCATTACAACGCAAGGAAAAGAAATTGCAGAAAAGGAGCTGATAAGGCTCAATGAACTTGTAGGCGTGGCTAATGGAATTATTGGAGGTGCGGTATGAGCAAAAAGTATTATCGTTTCTTTGGCGGTTTGTTGACTGCCCAGGAACATTGGCTGAATAAAATGTCTGAAAAGGGCTATCGTCTGATTCGGGCGGAAAAAATGTTGTATGAATTTGAGGAGTGTAAACCGGATCAGGTAAAATACTGCGTGGAGTTTATCGGGCAAAAATCGAAGGCCAACGCATCCGATTATCATGAGTTTTTAGAGGGGATGGGTTACAAAGTATTTTATAAAAACATCAACCTGAACTACTCTGTTGGTAAAGTACGCCTACGGCCATGGGCTGAAAAAGGCGGACGCATAGCAACAAATGCCACCACCTTTAATCGGGAACTGTTGATCGTAGAAAAAGATAATGACGGTAAGCCGTTTGAACTTCATACTTCTTATGAGGACAAGGAAAACTATTACAGAAATCTGCGTAATCCGTGGTTGCTGATATTGCTCATGTTCGCAATATTTGCGGTTGCAAAATGTTCGGTAGTTTTTGGTGTGCTTGCCCTGGTTTCTCTGATTCCTGTTCTCGTATATCAAACCCAGGTTATGCAGAACAAACGCGAAGGTAAGACAAAAGAATGGTGAGGTGTTTATATCATGAATGAACGAGAAAAAACAATCCGATTATGGTTTGATATGTGGCTCAATCAGCAGGATATGGGGATTGATGATATTTTTACAGAAGATGTGATCTATACAGAAAGCTGGAGTCCCCAGTATAACAACCGAAAAACAGTAAAGCATTGGTTTCAGGAATGGAATACCCGTGGCAAGGTGGTTATTTGGGAAATCAAGCAATTTTTTCATAAGGAAGATCAAACGATTGTGGAGTGGTATTTCAAAAATGAAATGAACAATGGAAGTATAGAGGAATTTGATGGAATATCGCTGGTTGAATGGACAGAGGATAATAAAATAAAGGCATTAAAAGAATTTGGGTGTAATCGCAATACCTATAATCCATACCAGGAAGGCGATACCCCTCAATTCAAAGCAGAAAAAGCGAATTGGTTTTGAATTGAGTGCTTATGGAGGTAAAATATAATGTATCGGACAGAATTAGTAGAAGGAATTACCGTGGAAAATGTAACAGAGAAAATCAATGCAAAAATAGAAGAAATGGAAAAGGAAAGCTATCGACTTGTTACGATGTCTTTTTGGGGAACCGAAAGAGCTGTACTGGTTTTCAAAAAAGGGTTAAAGGGTAGTTTGCTTTAACACATAGTTTGCTTTTGAACTGTCGTCTATGGTGCGTTGACAGACTGGTAATCTCGACTATTCGTTAAAGGACTTTATTGTGGACTGTTCGAGCAAGCCATTGGGCTTTGAGGTGACAAATATGAAAGTATTGGTTAGTGCCTGTATTATGGGAGAGAACTGTAAATATAATGGGAAAAACAACAAAAATTCAGCAGCTATCCATTTTTTAAAAGATAAAGAAGTGATTTCTATCTGCCCGGAAGTATTAGCAGGAATGGAAACTCCCAGACCCTGCGCAGAAATTGTGAATGGGAGAGTAGTTGATGAAAACGGAAATGATGTTAGTTTAGAATATAATAAGGCAGTGGCAGTTGCATTATCGAAAATTCAGAATGAAGAGATTGATTTAGTTATATTACAATCCAGAAGCCCTACCTGTGGTGTTAATCAGATATATGATGGTAGCTTCACTGGAAAGTTAGTTTCTGGAATGGGTTTGTTTGCAAAGGCATTAAAACAAAAAGGATATCATGTCATTGATGTTGAAGAAATATAAGTTTACCATTTTTCATTTGTTGAGGGATAAGGTTCCTAACGCATTAAGGCTGCATTTTTATATTCGCCTGATGCAAATGTCAATGGGAGCATGAGCGACTATATCATAGAATATTATTTTTTTCACGGAGGCTGATATGAAAGAAAAAATATTGATAATAGAAGATGATCCGTTGATACGGAATGAATTGAAAACGCTGCTGCAAAGCAATGGCTATGAAGCGGCGGCTCCGGAAGATTTTTCTGATGTGATTGATCGGATCAAAGCCGAACAGCCACACTTGATTTTACTGGACATCAAGCTACCGGGAACCAGTGGCTTTTCTCTCTGCACCGAGGTTCGCACATTTTCCGAGGTGCCGATTATTTTTGTGACAAGCTGCAACACGGATATGGACGAACTAAATAGCATCATGCTGGGTGGGGAC
Organism: Faecalibacterium sp. AF28-13AC; assembly: GCF_003478405.1. Taxonomy (NCBI): domain Bacteria; kingdom Bacillati; phylum Bacillota; class Clostridia; order Eubacteriales; family Oscillospiraceae; genus Faecalibacterium; species Faecalibacterium sp. AF28-13AC. Next base: position 246,931 of record NZ_QUFG01000002.1, read on the forward strand.
GCTTTTATCACGAAGCCCTATAACACAGCGATCCTGCTTGCAAAAATCGCTTCCCTGCTGAAGAAAGCCTATCCCGCACAGCAACGGGAGCAGATCGTCTATGGAGATGCGGTGCTGCATCTGGAATCCAGTAGTTTGGACTATAATGGACAGAGCGTAGAACTTACCAAAAACGAATTGAAGATTCTCTATTACCTTTTCAAGAACGGAGGAAAAATCTGTTCTCGTGGAGATATGATTGAGTATTTGTGGGACAATCAGTTATATGTGGATGACAATGCTTTGAGCGTCAATATCAACCGCATCCGGGAAAAACTTGCGGGCATCGGCCTGACGGATTTTATCAAGACAAAGCACCGACAGGGGTACACGATATGAACAGCAGACGATATTGGAAAAACAGGCTGCCGTTTCTGCTGACGAACCTTGTTTGTATGGCTGCGCTCACTGTATTTCTGCTGGTGTGCGGCAATTCGGTTTCCGCAGTAGTATTGATCCTGATCGTATGGGCATTGATTTTGCTGACGGGACTTGTCCTCACTTACTGGAAACGAAAGCGGCAGATGCAAAAACTTCTGGATATGGCGGAGCAGCTCTCCGAGAGATACCTCATTTCCGAAGTGATGGAACTGCCGGAACAGGCCGAGGATCAGGTTTACTATCAGCTTTTGAAAATGGCTGGAAAATCCATGTTGGAGCAGATCGGGGAGGTCGAGCGGGAACGCCTGGAGTACAAGGAATACATTGAACAATGGATTCACGAAATCAAAACGCCCATTACTGCCATGAAACTTCTATGTGAAAACCATCGGATGGACTGGACAAAAGAACTTCTGCTGGAACTGGAAAAGACAAATCGCTTTACCGAACAGGCTCTTTATTATGCCCGCAGTGAGCATACAGAGAAAGATTATTCTGTCCGGGAAATGGCACTGTCCCAAGTGGTGCATCAGGCGATTGCAGATAATAAATATCTGCTGCTCCAAAGTGGTATGCGTCTGGAAGTGGAGGAAATGCAGGACACGGTTTATTCAGATGAAAAGTGGGTGCGCTTTATTCTGAACCAACTGATTGCCAATGCGGTCAAGTATCGTACGGAACAGCCGGTTCTCCGCATTTCTACTCATAAACGGCAGGATCAGGTTGTTCTTGTCGTGGAGGACAATGGAATCGGGATTGCTGCGTCCGATCTGCCCCGTATCTTTGAAAAGGGATTTACCGGTCAGAATGGTCGTATGGTCCAGCAGTCCACAGGCATTGGCCTGTACCTATGCAAACGGCTTTGTGAAAAGCTGGGCATTGGCATTACGGCGGAGTCGTCGGAACATGGCACAGCAATTTCCCTTTCTTTTCATATTAACTGTTTGATTCATGAAGTGCAGAGCTGAGAACCGTTCTGCACTTCTTACATTTTTGTTAGAACTTTGTAAGAAAACTTGATACAAACGAAGCCGCTCTTATTTTACAATAGAGATCAGAGGTGATAACAATGAAAGAAATTTTGAAACTGGATCATATCCAAAAATATTATGGCAATAGTGGGAATGTTACAAAAGCAATTCAGGACATCAGCTTTTCCGTTCAGGAGGGGGAATTTGTAGGAATCATGGGAGCATCCGGTTCCGGCAAGACCACCCTGCTCAACTGTATTTCCACCATTGATACCGTCAGTGCGGGACATATCTATCTGGATGGGACCGATGTGACGGAAATCAATGAAAAACAGATTGCCCGGTTTCGCCGGGAAAATCTTGGATTTGTGTTCCAGGATTTTAACCTGCTGGACACGCTGACCATTTCGGAAAACATAGCCCTGGCGCTGACCATCAACAAGGTTCCAGCAGGCGAGATCGATGGACGGGTGCGGGAAATGGCCGGAAAGCTGAATATCATGGATATTCTGGATAAGTACCCATATCAGGTGTCCGGCGGCCAGAAGCAGCGGTGCGCCTGTGCCAGAGCCATTATCAACCAGCCTAAGCTGATTTTGGCGGACGAACCCACCGGCGCGTTAGATAGTCATTCGTCCCAGATGCTGCTTTCTACGATTCAGAGTATCAACGAAGATCTCGGAGCCACGATCCTGATGGTGACACACGACGCTTTCTCGGCAAGCTACGCCAATCGCATTCTCTTTTTGAGGGATGGCGCGATCTTCACGGAAATCCGTAAGGGTGGTGATTCCCGCAGGACTTTCTTTGAAAAAATCCTGGATGTCCTCACCATGATGGGAGGGGGCATGAGCGATGTACGCTAAACTCATTTTCAAAAATGCAAAGCGGTCTGTGAAGGACTGTTTGATTTATATTGTGACCATGACACTCTGTGTCACCCTGTTCTATGCGTTTTTGTCTATCAGCAGCACCCATTATCATCCGACCATTGGTGCGGAATATAATATTTCCCTGCTGGCTGGAGGTATGAAACTGGCAATTTGCGGGATTAGTCTGCTTTTGTTGTTCCTGATCCACTATGTCAATCGTTTCATGCTGAGAAAAAAACAATCGGAGTTTGCAGTTGAGGCAACCCTGGGAATGGAGCAAAAAACCATAGGACTGCTCTTTTTTGGAGAGACTTTTTTCCTGCTCATATTCTCTGTATCGGTGGGAATCCTTCTGGGGATGATCGTTTCTCAGGTCATTACGGCTATGCTGCTTGCTTCTTTTGGGGAACCCTACGCTTTTTCTTGGTCTTTTTTTCCAGATACCGTGCTACTGACCGTGGGCTTCTTTGTTATTTGCCAGATTCTGGTTGGAGTCGGGAATGTCAGAATTCTCAACAAAAGCAGGATTATTGAGCTTATGACGGCAAACCGTCAGAATGAAAAACCGCTTCATAAAAGCAGATGGATGCCGATGATCTGTATTTTCTATGGCATTATGCTGCTGTGGATGCTGGAGGTAGGTGCTGTAAAATATCATTTTTACTTCGATCCCAGACATCCGCTTCCTGTAAAGCTCATGTATTGGGGGAATGTCCTATTCCCTGCACTGACGCTGCTTTGGGCAATCGCAGGTGCTGTTTTACACAGAAAAATAGGATTTTCCCGATATCTTTGCGGGCTTCTGGCTGGTGCTGTATTGACCGCTATCCCGATTTTTTCCATCGCAGAACTGGAAAAAGCCTACTTCCTTGGATTTGACGCCCCAACTCTGAATCAATATTTGCTGTTTGGGGTTGCGGATATTTTGTTTATCATTTCCGCAGTCATTTATTTATCGAATGCGGCGCTCCTATACTGGAAGGAGTCTAAAGTGTCCTGCAAATATCACAATACGAGTTTATTTCTGTTTGGACAGCTTTCCTCTAAGCTGGCTACCAATACGAAAACGATGACGATAATTTGTGTGACCCTGACTTTTTCTATCTGCTTGTTTGTCATTGCGCCAGTTTTGACAGGATGGAGTCTGGGCTATTTGGATAGTCGGGCAGTCTATGATATTCAAATTTCAAGCCGCTACAACGATGTTTATGAAGTGGAAAATCTTCCGGATACAGACTATGGGGAAATTACTGCGTTCATAGAACAAAACAACATAGCGATAAAGGACGATTTGACTTTTTCGGAATATCTTCCCCAAAAAAGCGACTTTCACCAGCGGGTAAAGTACGATTTTCCTCCCTTGGCAATTGCACTGAAGGATTATAACGCTGTTCGGAAAATGTTGGGATATGAACCTATTATCTTACAAACGGATGAATTTGCTACCCACTGGCATCGTGCGGCAGAGGACAAGGATATTGAAAACTACATCGCTGAGCATACCTTACTGGAAACTGACGCAGGCACCCTGAAACTCAGTGAGAACGCCGTGTTTCAGGAGCCTGTGGGGGAATCCATCTATAATCTTTATACAGATGTGGTGTATATCATACCTGACGAGATAGCGCAAGTCTTGCTTCCGGTACAGAGCAACCGATTTGTGATGACCCAATATCCGCTTCCCTTCAAAACGGCAGAAATGCTGGAACAGCTTCTTGGGCGTTCTTATCCAGAAGATCCTGATAAAGACAATCTGGCAGGATACAGTACAACTGTCCATACTACGGAAGTGAACCGTATAATCGCCCTTAACTTTATCCTAAAAGCGTCCTTGATCTATGGTGCAATTGTGCTGATGGTGATGTGTCTTACCGTGCTGGCTCTTCAGCAGCTCCTAGATGCAGAAAAAAACAACTACAGATTTTCGGTTCTGCGAAAAATGGGAGTGGAAGAGAAGGACCTGCATACTTTGGTTCTAAAACAGCTTGGTGTTTGGTTTGGGATGCCGATCACAGCGGCAATCGTTGTAGCAATTATTGTGATTGGCTATTTTCTTCAAAATGTTTCTGCTGAAATCTCAGCTTATATTGGCTACGGAGCCTTGATGCGGCAAATAGGTATCATTGTCGGGATTTTCGCTTTGCTGCTGAGTTGCTATTTTCTCAGTACATGGCTGCTGTTCCAGCGTTCGATTCGCAGCAACTCCGATAGCGTAAGGTGATGGGAGGAAGATATGTACTGGAAGTTAGCAATTCAAAATATCCGCAGAAGCCTGCGGGATTATATCATTTACTTGGTGACGCTTACCTTGACTGCGGCATTGATGTACTCATTTTTGGCATTGGGCTTTTCATCAGATGTTCTTGCTATGGCAGAAAATATGTCGATGCTGACTACTGGAATTTTGCTTATGTCAGCTCTGGTTGCTTTTATGTCCTCGTTTGTAATCGGTTATGCGATCCGCTTTATGCTGGGACGACGGAAAAAGGAGTTTGCAACCTACGAACTGATTGGCATGGAAGCAAAGACAGTACGGAATTTGTTCCTTGCTGAAAACAGTATCATCGGTACAGGGGCCTTTCTGCTTGGTTCTTTGGTTGGTACAGGACTTTCCGGTTTGCTGAATCAGGTAGTAAAAAATATCTTTGAGGTGCCGCATACCTATCAGGTTTCCTTTTCTCTCCGGGCCTGGGCAGTAACATTTTTGTTTTTTGCCTTGATGTATGGTTTTGGGATGCTCCGAGCAGCAAAGATTATCCGGCATCAGAAAGTAATCGATTTGCTGTATGATAACCGCAAGAATGAAGAATACCGTTTCAAATCATTCCGCCATAGTCTTTTGGTAGTATTGCTTTCAATAGCCGCAATGGTTGCAGGCGTGATTTTGCTTGGGCGGATGCTTCAGACACAAACCAATGAAGCATTTTTGTACCTTGGCGGAGCCTGCCTGCTCATTCTGGTGGGTGTTTACGAGCTGCATCGCCAGATTCCGCTTTTGCTGCACCGATTTGCAAAACAAAATCTGCGCCATAAGTACAAAGAAGAAAATCTGTTCTTCCTGGGGCAGATTGGGCGGCGCATCCATTCTGCTGGCCGGACAATGGCTGTGGTGGCGATTCTTTTAACCATATCCCTGACAACCATGTTTGTGGGGCTTACAATGGGAGCAGGCTACAAAGCCAACATGAAAGCCTATTATCCCTATGATGCAGGCGTGGCGATTGATGCACCTTTGGAAAAATCCAGCATGGATTCCATCGTTTCCTTTACAGAGGAGCATTGTGGAGTCGAGGATTCTGTGAGCTATTATCTGTATGCGGTTCCTGAAAAACCGATCGAAGCCTTGTCCTTGTCCGACTATAACCACCTGCGTGAGATTTTGGGGCTTTCTCCTGTTTCCATGAGCGACAACGAGTTTTTGGTTCATTGTGATACATGGAACTATATGGACGGAATCCGGCAGGGCTTGAAGCAGCAGCCGGAGATCACATTAAATGGTCGAACCTTGACTATTGCAGAGACACCAATCCTGACGGAGCCGATGGAGCAGTATCAAATGGCCGGAACGAAGGGATATGTACTTGTTCTGCCGGATGAAGCAGCTTCACAATTAGTCGGAGAAAAATCCGTCTGGCAATGAAACTGGAAGATGGCGGATACCCGGAATTGAAAAGCGACTTGAAGCAATTCCTGAACAGTGGGAAATGGCAGCTGGAATTGCAGTCCGGTCAACAGCTCCCGGAAAAAGTAACGATGGGTGTTACAGTAAAGGCGTGGGGCGTTGCCAATTCGCTGACGGGATTTACAGCTATTTCGTTCTGCGGATTGTATTTAAGCATTATTTTCATCATTCTATCCTGCTCGGTTCTTGCATTCGAGCAGCTTTCTGCCATAGACAAAAACCAGAAGAATTATGCAGTCATTGACCGTTTGGGTGTACCGGGGCACAGGCAAGCCTCCCTGATACGCAGGGAACTGTCCACAGTCTTTTTGATCCCACTGCTATTCCCTCTTTTGCTGACGGTTTTGCTGATAGTAGGGGCACAGTTCTTTTTCGGAGAGGCAATCTTGCAGCAGGGACTTGTGCCTCTTTATGGTTTGGTGACGATCCTGCTATTCTGTGCAATCTACCTGACCTATTTTGGTGCAACAATGTTCTTATTCAAACGGGTTATTCTTCGGCCTGAAATGAGATAAAAATTGAATTGTTACAAAAATGAAGCAATTCCGCCTGTTTTCTTGCCGAAAAAGAAAGCGGTTAGGAGATTTCTGCAACATTTGGCCTTTATCATAGAGTAATAAATTAGAAATGCTGATACCTTACACTATGCAAAGGAGTGGATTACTATGGCAAACAAAGAAAAGCGCTTTGAAACAATCTATACACAGGGAACTTCCTTGAGTATTGTTGTAGACACCGAAACAGGTGTAAACTACCTTGTCCATGATACGGGGATTACCCCTTTGCTGGATAAAAACGGAACAGTCGTTATTACTGAAATAAACAAGTAAACTTTATATTGGCTGCAGGGTATCAGCATTCTAATTATGAATAAGGGAGGGACATATGGGAAAAATCTTTGTATTGTCGGTAACAGACCATGAAGAATACATACTTAGCAGAATTATGGAGATTATTGCAGCCGAGCCAGGATTTGACCATATTGTGTCATTTCACCCTTGTAATACTCTTGTTTTTCCGGGATTGGAGCTTCGCCTGAAGGAGAGAACGGTACACCGAAACGGCGAGTTAATTTCTATGACCCATCGGGAATTTGCGACATTGGTATACTTGGCAAACCACCCGTCCTGGGTATTTTCTGCCGGGCAGATTTATGAAGAAGTGTGGGGTGAGGATGGTGAAAACTGCGGAACAGCCGTTGCCAGCGTCATTGGTCAGATCCGCAGAAAACTGACACCGGATATGCCGAAAGCGGGTTATATCCGTACTGTTTTGGGGAGCGGATACAAATTTGAAGTTCCGCAAGGTATGGCAGAATAGAACAATCAAATATATATTAGCTGCGCACATTATGAAGCAGCCAAAAGCGGGAAACCTTTATGATGGGTCTCCTGCTTTTTGTTTTCATAAAAATAGTGTGTGATTGTTGAGAATAGGCGTCATATAGGCGTAAAGGATATGTATAAAGCAAAAAGGAGGCATTACATATGCTTATTGGCGTTGATCATGGCAACAAACAAATTAAAACGGTTCATTGCAACCCCTTTGTGTCCGGTCTTAAGCAGAGTGTCACCCGTCCCTTTGGACAGAATGTGCTGAGGTATCAGAATACCTACTATACGCTGTCTACTGAGCGGATTCCTTATCGGAAAGATAAAACGGAGGACGATCGCTTCTTTATCCTGACCCTATTTGCTCTGGCTGGTGAGATTGAAGCGAGGGGAGCATATTCCTCGGAGGTTCAGCGTATCCAACTGGCAGTAGGGTTGCCGCCGGCACACTTTGGCGCCCAGGTGGAGCGGTTTATACAATACTTTGGGCAGCGGGGAATGGTAGAATTTGAGGTGCAGGGCAAGCCGTATTCCATCTATATTGAAGATGTGGCCTGCTTTCCACAGGCATATGCAGCGGCGGCCACCATGCTTCACACGCTTGTTGAAGAGCCAAAGGCGGTAATTTTGGATATTGGTGGGTTTACTGCTGACTATCTGCTGATGAAAAACGGAGAGATTGATCTTACCTCCTGTGATTCGTTAGAAAATGGCGTGATCCTGTTGTACAATAAGGTGCGTTCAAAGGTGAATTCGGAGCTGGATCTGTTGTTGGATGAAGGAGATGTGGATGCCATACTGATGGGAAAAAAGACTCAATATCCGGATGCAGCCATACGGCTGACAGAACAGATGGCGCAGGAATTTATCAATGACCTGTTCAGCACGTTGCGGGAGCGAATGTTGGACTTGCAATATTGCAAGGTAGTATTTGTAGGCGGCGGTGCCATTCTTTTGAAGCGGCAGATCGAAACTTCGGGCAAGGTGGGAGCACCATTCTTCGTATCGAAAATCAATGCAAATGCGGATGGCTATGAGTATCTGTACCGGATTGAAACAGCAGGCAGGTGATGGTATGGGCGAGAAAAAAGAACGAGGACGGTTTACGCTGCGCTTTAATGAGGGCGATCCCATACACGAGACGGCCATTGGATTACTGGAATTGCAGAGTCCCCGCACAAAAGCGCAATATGTGGCAAATGCAGTGGTCTACTATAATGAGCACTTTGGGCAAGAGCCACAGCCGCTAAATGCTTCAATCATCAGCAAAGAAGCGGTGGTGGCTATTGTCAAAGAGATTTTGCGGCAGGAAGGTATGGGACAGGAAAAAGCAAAAGAGCAGATTCCCACAGCCAGATTGGTGGAGAAGCCTGCAGCGCCTGTGATGCTTTCGACTGCACAGGAAGTGGACGATGATCCGGAAATGGACGATAGGACACGCAGCCTGATTGCCAGTACTTTATCTGCGTTCCGCAGCAGGGGATAATCAAAAGAGGCATGGGAGCCAGTGATGCTCCTATGCCTCTTCCTGTATGGCCGCGATAAAACTGTCTAAAATATCTTCAAAATGCCTGTATTGTTTGGGCGTTAGTGTGGAAATCTTCTTCATAAGAAGAGAAGAATCTGCTTCTGTGATGACGCCTCGCAACAAATACTCGGTGCTGATGTGAAGTGCATCACAGACTTTGAGGATTGTCTCAGGCCGCATAGCCTTTTGCCCCAGTTCTGCGGTGGAGATGGTCTGTGGTGTGACATGAGCCAGCTCTGCCAGAGTTTCTTGGGTCATATTCAGTTGTTTCCTCCGGTCGAAGATCCGTTTACCCATATCTTTCAATAGATTTTCCATGCGTCACCTCCATGCTATAGTTATATTTTATCCGCTATGACATGGATTATTAAGCGGTCATGGTTGATTTATCTCGTCTATGGCAAGTATAATATGAAGAGGAGTATGACGGGAAAGGAGAACCATATGAACAGTTTTTCGTGTGTGATTACAGGCCACAGGCCGACCAGATTTAAGTTCAAATATAATGAAAAGGATAAACGCTGCCAACGGATTAAAAAGTGTCTGCAGGAGCAACTCATACGACTTTATAACCAGGGAGTACGATGCTTTTGGGTTGGAGGAGCAATGGGCGCTGATATGTGGGCAGCGGAGATACTGCTGCGCATGAAAGAACAGCAAACATATCAAGATGTGGAATTGTGCTTGGCGCTCCCTTTTGAGGGTTACGATTCAGACTGGGATGACTGGCACCGAAAGAGGATGGATTTTATTCGCAGATATGCTGAAAAGGTCTTAATACTGTGTGAAACGCCATCAAGTGAAAGCTATAAGAAACGCAATTACTATATGGTGGAGCAGGCCGGATATATGATAGCTGTCTATGATAATGCACACAATATGCGGTCTGGAACCCAGCAGGCGGTCAACTACGCCAAGAAGAAAGGACTCCAAATCATTTATATCCATCCAGATACGGCACAGGTAGCGATGGAAGATACAACTTTATGGAAAAAATAAAGGAAGAGCTCTAAAGCGGAACACTAAGAAAGATTGCAAAGTAGTGTGTCCGTTTTAGAGCTTGTTTTGTCATATAATGTCGAATGATTTTCTTTTTGCTCGAAAGCGATTCCAATGCTACTCCAAGAGTTTCCGAAAACTGTCAGTTACACTATGATTATGGCAGTGATCCCAAAACCAATGAAAACTCGATAAGTGGAGGTGGGGGTATGAGATCAGTACAGTACCCAATGAAAATCGGAAGAAGAGGGCGGTCTTTATCCTGGCAATAAGGATGGAGGCCGCCTTTTGTTTTAATTTAATAGAATAGCTGGAATAGCATTTGAAAAAAGTATTATTTCACAATTTAACAATTATCAGCAGGGCGGCAGCGTTGCGCTGCCATATCGCGAAAGAAAGGGGATGATGCAGGCCGCCTGTGTGCCGTCCGCATAACTGCGGACAGGGAGTAACGATGTTATGGAGAAAGGATTCCACAACATCGAGCAGTTCATTGCTTTCATAACTCCAGGACACACGGCTTTTCATGAACGGCTCTCAATAGGGGTGCATCGTCGAGGCAGGACAAGGGAGTTCTCTCCACATAAGGAAAAACCTCCGCCTGCTCGGACGGTATCTATTGAACTGCTCGATGCAGCAATTCAAGGAACAGCTGGTTTTGTCCATTGGTACAAAGCTGGCTGTTTTTCTCTATCACAGCCAGGTTTTGTCCGGTGCAGGTCACCGCCAGAAGCTCAGGAAATCCATCGGAATTCTTGAGACTTTTGGAGGTAAAGCCATGTGGCAACGGAACAATGGGCAGGCAGAAGATGACCTGCAATTCAGGTTTACAGCATATTTAGTTTCGGCGGTCAAGCGCCGCAGAAAAGATTATTTGATCCAGTTTTATAAGCGCAGCAGTATAGAGAGTACTGTGGAAGTGGTCTATGAGTCTGAACCCAGCTCAGAGGAAGTGGTCTTGGACAGATTACCGCTTATGGATGTCATTGAGAATGGAGCGCTTCTGGAGGCGTTGCAGAAACTCAATGAACGGGAACGCCAGATATTTCTGGCTCGAACGCTGGAGGAAGAAGATTTCGAGACTCTGGGAGCAAAGTTTGGGCTGTCCTACAAAGGGGTGGCTGCACTTTACTACAGGACGATCCAGAAAATCAGAAAGAGCATTGAAGGAGGTGACAAGAGATGAATTTTGAGTGTCTGCTCCTCAGTGCCAAGGACGGAAACGAGGATGCCATTACGGCGATCTTACAGATGTATCGACCATTGCTGCTCAAGTATGCTATTATTGACGGCGTGCTGGATGAGGATCTGTACCAGGAATTGAGCATTATTTTGTTGAAGGCGATCAAATTGTTTAAGATTTAAGTCAATGAGAAAGGCTCCGAGATCATTACGGCCTCGGAGCCTTTCTTACTGACTTAAAAGGGAGAACTGCTAAATTTATATCCACTGCCCAGTATAGTGCGGATATAGCCACCCTTTGGTGTATCCGGCGTCAACTTGCGCCGGATCTGACTGATGATACTGGCAACGGCAGTGCCGCAGCGTTCACCGTCTCTATCCCATACGGCCTCATAAATCTGGCTGGCTGAGAATACCCAGCCAGGATGACGAGCCAGATATGTAAGGACAGCAAACTCATGGTGAGTCAGAGTAACAAGTTGACCGCTGCAGGACACTGTCTGCTCCTTCAGCCGGATTTCCAGATTTGTAAAAGAAAGAATGTTGCAAGGGAGAGGAGGCGCAATATGGTTAAGCTCCGGCTCGTTTGCGATAGTTTCCATAATTTTATTGAGTATATGTTCTTCGTGGTCAGTGACGGATAATATTAAAATTCTGCCCATATTGTTCGCCTCCTTTGCTTGGGGTAAATGCGGAAAACTGCTGCGCCAGTGGCCGCCAACAGTACCAGAAGCAGCACAGCAAACAGACCGAAACTCTCATAGTAGAACAGTTCATCCCAAAATAGGAGAACATCACAGAGAGCAGTCAAGGCAACCGTCCAGCGGATGTGCCGGGCCAGTCATTGCCGGAACACCAGCACAAGGACAACGGGTGGGACGATCAGCAGCACCAGATTCAAAATCAATGTCGGGGTCAGTTCCATTGCGTCGCCTCCGTTATGCGTGCTCTTTTGTTGATAAGGTCATTGTAAAACCCAAATCTCCGCGAAATGTTACAGTGGCCAAAAAATTCCATTGAAAATCGGGGTGAAATGTTACAACGCTCGGACACTTTTATATTAGTTGGGTCTACTTCCTTAGTCTACAATCCGTAATCTCTCAACCAACGGAGTTTTTTGTAAACTGTAAAAAGCGGAAATAGTAATCATCAAAATAATCAGAACCACCACAATGCAATATACAGTAAACAATGCTAATGGAAATGTATATGACAAATAGAAAATCCCTGCACTTATCAAGCCTTTTATCAATATCTGCCCTAAAATAATTCCCAATATCAGAGTAAGTATCAAGCTCCCTATCGCCAATACACAACTTTCGCATAGTGCCATTTTTTCTGTTTGTTTCCTAGTCATACCGATGGATTGAAACATAGCGTATTCCCGCTTTTTTGTTGCTATATTTGTAATGATTGTACTTGCGAAAGTAATGATACTAAAAAGCAGCAAGAATAGTGTTACGCCTATGATAGATATTCCTACCTGCCTTATAGTAGCTTCTTTTGAAGCAATCGCTTCTTGCATAGTCGTCAGTGTTAATCCATCTGACATATCCACTAATTTCTCTAAAGATATTGTGGTGTGTTCCAATCCGGTATCATTTGCCTTTACAATCAACCTAATAGAAACATTAAAAGAAACCGAATTTTCTGCTATCAATTCAGTGGGCATTAAAAACCAGCCGCCATAAATTGCTGTATTTGAATACAGATCACCATCTAATATGCCTCCCACTGTATAAGTTTTTTGGGTGCCATCCCCAAATGTAAATTCTACTGTATCGCCTTTAGAAATACCTTCTACACCATTTACAGCAACAATCTGGTTAGATTGAACAAGCTGTTGGTAATCCAAATCGCCTGATTCGCTGAATTGCTGAATAGAAGCAAAGTCATTAGCGGTAATAATAGAAAGTTGATCTTTGCCTGTGCTATTTTTCCCTGCCCAACTAATATCTGTTTCAACAACTTGCTTTATATTGCTAATGTTTGGAAACTCCATTATCTTTTGTTTGAAGTTTTCAATTTCTGAAACTTTCTCGCTGTATTTACCAGTAGTTTCAATCGCAAATTGTCCATACTGGTAGACATCTTTCTTTACAATAGACTCTGGATCAATGGAAGCGGTGTATGTCGCAGCTAAGACGAATAAAAGCCCGCTTAGGCCCAAAGAAAGCACAGAAACTAAAATGCTTTTCCAGTGTGATGTTATGCTTATGATTGCTAGCCCCAAAGAAGATAATTTTCGTTTTTCTTTGTTAGTAACCTTACAATCAAAGCGTTCCATCATATATTTGCTGGAAAGGATCGGGGAAATGCTGAGGGCTATTTTTGTAGGTCTATTTAACGATACTTTTACAACGAAATTGATGATAAGACTAATGATTATCCCCCAGAATACCGCAGCGATCCAATCCCAACCATCAGGTTGCAACAAATATCCAGCAAGGCCACCAATCAGTAGACCAATCGGAACCCCAATTCTACATAAAATTTTTCTTTCGTAGCGGATGATTTTCTTTGTTTGCTGCTGTGTCATTCCGACAGTACGAAGCTGCCCAAATTGCCGCACTTGATTTACAACAGATAAATAGAAAACATTGTAAATTACTAAAGCACTCACAATTATAATGAAGATTGCCACCCCCATAAGAACCATGTTTTTCTGATTTAATAGTCCTCCGTTGGGCAAACTATCCATGAATAAGTCGTTTCTTGTTACATGATGAATGTCATATTTTGAAGATATATTATCGACCGCAGAAGAAAAACCATATTGCGTCATTTTTGTGGCATCAACAATGGTAATTGAAGCATCGTACCCATTTTCTGTTTCAGTTACTTTGATGGATTCGATATTTTCCTCTGAATACAACAACTCAATTTGCTGCTGGGAAAGATCATAAAAAACAACTTGTGGCTGCCCTTCTGCCATTCTATCTTTTGTAGTTTCATATCCGCTTTCAAACATAATCAACATCATGAGTAGTGCTGTTGCAAAGACTATCGTAGTAAGCGAGAAAATCTTTTTAACTCGGTTTTTATCTATATCGTTTTTAGCAATTTTTTTCGTGATAGCACTGGTATCATTCTCAAAAGGCCATGTCATAGCTTACCACCTCCTTATTCCACAATCTTGCCGTCCTCAATGCGGACAATCCGATCTGCAAGGCGGGCTATGTCGTCATTGTGGGTAATCATCACAACAGTTTGCCGGAACTCTGCGCTGGTACGCTTGATAAGCCCCAGCACCTCGGCGCTGGTCTTGCTGTCAAGGTTGCCGGTCGGCTCGTCGGCCAGCACGATAGCCGGTTTGGTAATCAAGGCGCGGGCGATAGCCACACGCTGCTGCTGTCCGCCGGAAAGATTGTTCGGCATATTTTTCAGTTTATCTTCCAGTCCCAGCAGGTGAACGATCTCGTCTAAAAACTTCTGATCCACCGTGTCCCCGTCCAGCTCCACCGGCAGGACGATGTTCTCATACACATTCAGAATAGGAACAAGGTTATAGTTCTGGAAGATAAAGCCGATGTTGCGGCGGCGAAAGATGGTAAGCTGTTCATCGTTCTTCTTTGCCAGTTCTTCGCCCCGGACAATCACGGTTCCGCTGGTGGGAGTGTCCAGCCCGCCCATCATGTGAAGCAGGGTGGACTTGCCGCTGCCGGAGGTTCCCACAACGGCCACAAACTCGCCGTCCTCCACGGAGAAGTTCACGCCGTCAAGGGCGCGGGTGATGTTCGGCTCTGTGCCGTAATACTTTTTCAGATCAATCGTCTGTAAAACGCTCATACTCAAAACTCCTTTCAAGGCTTTCTGCCTGTTGATAAGGCTATTGTAAAACCCAAATGTCCGCGAAATGTTACAGCGGCCAAAAAATTTCATTGAAAATCGGGGTGAAATGTTACAACGCTCGGACATTTCAAAAAAATTTACGGCGGGCAGCCGGAAATGGCCGTCCGCCGCGTTCTATTTTGTCGGTAGCATAATGGAAAATTCCGAACCCTTGCCCGGCTCCGAAACCACTTTGATATAGCCGCCCTGCCGGGTTACAATCTCGCGGGCCAGATACAGGCCAATGCCTACGCCCTGCTGTTCGTGTACTTCTTCCTCACGATAGAAGCGCCGGAAGATGGCGGCCTGATTGCTTTCAGAAATTCCTTTGCCAGTGTCGGTCACTTTGATCTCCACATACATTTCCCACAGCACCACCGACACAGCGATTTTCCCGCCTGCCGGGGTGTACTTCACCGCATTGTCCAGCAGGTTAAAGAGGGCTTCGGATGTCCACTTGCTGTCATGGGAAACGGTCAAATCCTCCGGGCAGTCCACGGACACGGCGATTTCCTTTTTCTCCGCTGCATACACGATCCCACTCATGGCCTGCGCCACGGTATCAAAAAGGCGGCCCGATTTCTTGTCCAACTGGATCACGCCCGTTTCCAGCCGGGAGGTTTTCACAAGGGCCTGAAAGAGAAAGTCCAGTTTATCCGTCTGGCTGCGGATTCCTCGGATAAAGTCGGTGCGCTCCGCCTCGGTCATAGGCTTTTCCAACAGGGTGTCCGTCGCCATTTTCAGATTGCTTACCGGCGTTTTCACCTGATGGGAAATATCTGATACAAGGGTCTGTAACTCCTGCCGTTCCTCGTCCACCCGGCGGCGGTTCTCCTGCATGATCTGGTAAAGCCTTGCCAGCCGGTGTCCGATTCTGGCAAGCTGGGTTTCGCTGTCCTCTGGCCGCTGGGGTGCTTCATTTCCGGCGATCATGTGGTCTAAAGTCTGGCACAGGTCAGCGGTAAACTGTGACAACCGTTTTCCAAACGCCTGTGTCAGTACAAAAATCCCCACAAGGGCGCACAGCAGCAGCGCCCCGCCCGTCAGCAGCACCGCCGTCTGTTTCGTCACAAAAAACAGGGCTATGGTGATCCCGGACATGGAGAGGACAAGCCCTATTGCCACCCGGCCAAACAGCCGCTTTACCGATAGGTTCTTAACCTTCATTTTGCCTCGCCTCCCGTCCATTGATAGCCCATGCCATAAATGGTCTTGATGTAGGGTGCGCCGCCGTCGGATTCAATCTTGCTGCGAATCCGGCTGATGGAGGTTGTCAGGGTGTGTTCGTCTACAAACCTCTCGTCTATATCCCACAGCTTTTCCAAAAGCTGCCCACGGGTCAGCACTTGCCGGGGATTTTTGCGGAACAGGTTCAGCATTTTATACTCCATCGGGGATAGGGTCAGGGGCTTGCCGTTTAGGGAAGCCGTCTGCTCCGAGAAGTCCAGAAACAGCCGCCCGTCGTCGTAAATGTCCTTGGCCGGTTTGTGGTGTTCCAGCATAGCGAACATGGCTTTGATTTTTCGCTGCAAGGCCCCGATCACAAAGGGCTTTGTGATGTAGTCCACCGCGCCCACCTCATAGCCCCGTATCTGGTCGCTCTCCTGATCGTTGGCGGTCAGGAATATTACGATGGTGTCCGGGTGCTGGGGCTTTATCAGCTTGCACAGCTCAAAACCGTTCCCATCTGGCAGGTTAATGTCCAACAGCACTAAATCAAATTCCCGCTGGCGGATGGCGTCGGCTGCGGTTCTGGCATTTAGGGCAGAAGTCACGCCGTAGCCATCTGCGGTCAGGTTATAGGCCAACATCTTATTCAAAAAACTGTCGTCCTCGACAATTAAAACCTGCTTCATATCCTCACTTCCTTTGCTTTTTGCAGATAGTATAACAGGCAAATGTCCGCGAAATGTTACAGCGGACGGATTTTTTCAAAAAATCTATCAGCAAAATATAGCTCTATTAAAAAGCAGCACCAAAGAAGATATTTTCATATTCCTCCCGGTGCTGTTTATATATTATTTCAGCTTATCCTTATTATCTTCTTGTTTCTTTTTATCCCGATATTTCCGTATGAGTTTATTACGGATAGGAACGCCAACACCAATCAAAAGCACAACTGCCAAAATTGTGAAATCCATACAATCACCTCACATTTCCTTATTCTTCATAACCCGAATGGACAAGAAGATTGAAACCGCATACATCACGACAATAGCAAAAACCGCAAGCAACACAAGAAGTATCGGAGAAGATTCAACGACTGAAATAATTGAGTTCCCGATAGCTGGCATTTTAGAGAGAAGAAGTAAAGTCACCAAAAAACCGGCCACTGGAATATACATAAATACCCGTCCTTTGATTGAGCCGTACTTGTAATATCCCGGAATCTGGAACACGGTATAGAGTGCAAATAAGAATACTCCTGCAATAGCGGCAGTTACAATATCAAATACGCCAACTGTTTCACCCAGCACTTTCAAGACAAGCGGCTGTGCAATCAAAGAAATAATCAAGGAAAGAAGCCCCATTGCAAGGACGAAAACATAGCGTCCGATCACAAGCTCACTTTTACGAACAGGTAAAATACCAAACAGACGATCCATACTGTTTTTTTCTGTGATGGAAAAGGTATATCCCGTCGTCATGGCAATAAAGCACATAGCAAATGATACCCCTGTCAGCAAAGAACGATTGATTGCGGCAAACACAATCGGCAGAAGCAGGGTGAAACAAATTGTCTTAAAATATGGTTTTACCAATGCAATATCTAATTTTGTGGATTTCAAAATATTACTCATAATCGTCACCTTTCTTGCTTGTAAACACTACAATTTCATCAATGGTGGCAGGCTCAACGGTCAGGTTAGGGAAACCGCTAATATCTTCGGTTTTCATCAGCGCCTCAAATCCCGTAGGGAATGTACGAATACCAGCCGCCTTATTTTTCAGATCATCGGACAGTTCCTCAATTCCACCTTTTACAATGCGGAACATATCTACAAAATCATCTTTGCTGCCAGTAAAGTACAGCTCGCCATAACTGATGTAGGTAATATAATCGGCTGCACGCTCCAAATCGCCTGTGATATGGGTGGAGAACAAAACACTATGCTCACCATCTTCAATATACTCTGAAAGAATTTTCAAAAGTTCATCTCTGGAAACCGGATCAAGTCCACTGGTCGGCTCGTCGAGGATCAGCAGTTTGGCGTCGTATGAAAACGCACAGGCAAGCATTAACTTCATCTGCATACCTTTGGAAAGTTCTTTTACCTTTTTGGTTGGTGCAATGTGAAATTTCCGTAACATATCCGCAAATTTCTGGCTGTCCCAATTTGGATAAAATACCGAAATGGATTTTTCAACCTGCGACACTTTCCAATCATCACTGAAATAATTTGTATCGAAAACAACGCCCAGCTCTGATTTTACTTTTTGTTCTTCTGCGATATTATCCAGCCCCATCACTTTGACTGTGCCGCCGGTGCGCTTGAGCATATTCAAAATCAGTTTGATTGTCGTTGTTTTGCCAGAACCATTCGGGCCGATCAAGCCCATAATATATCCCTTTGGCAAAGTAAAGCTGATATTGTGAAGTTGAAAAGAATCAAAAGATTTTGAAAGATTCGTTACCTCTAAATAATTAGTCATCTGTTTTTGCCTCCGTTAAAATGTCCAAAAGGCGATGTAATTCCTCTGTGGATAGATTTGCCATTCTTGCAGCTTTTATTGCTTCGGTGAGATTGTTTTCTACTTTGCAAATAAGCTGCTCCTTAATCAGTTCTGAACCAGACCCCATTACGAAACATCCACGCCCCTGCACATTTTTAACAAAGCCCTCTTGCTCTAATTCTGTGTATGCCTTTGTCACTGTTAAGACGCTGATCTTTAAGTCTTTGGCAAGTGTTCTAAGGGAGGGCAAAGTTTCTTCGGCTTGAAGCTCGCCAGATAAAATAGCCGCCTTGATCTGCTGTTTAATCTGCTCGTATATGGGGACGCCAGATACATTTGAAATAATCAGTTTCATTGCTGCATCCTCCGTGTGTTTTAACTGTTATGCTGTTGTGTATAACAGCATAACACGAGAGGCGTATCTTGTCAATATTTCAAGGGGTGTGGCAATGATTTCCTCTGTCTATGTTTCGGGATATGAATTATAAAGTTTAATCTTACTGCATGTAGCAACATTCCATTGAGAAAATATGAAATATACAATGTAGATGGATGGTGCTATATGGCAAATATCAAAGATTGTCCCGGCTTTGAAACTTTCGGCGCGGATGTAAAAGAGGCGCGGAAAGTCAAGCAGTTATCGCGTAAGACGCTGGCGGAACAGATCAATATCGACTGGCGCTATCTTGCCAACCTTGAAAACGATGACACGATTCCCAGCTTGCCGGTTATCATACAGCTTAATCTGGAACGAAATGTATATTGATATAATGGTAAAGTTATGGTGGCTGTTTATGATAATGTAAACAATATGCGATCCGGAACTCAGCAGACTGTTAACTATGCCAAAAAGAAAGGACTCCAAATCATTTATATCCATCCGGATACGGCACAGGTAACGACAGAAGATGCAACTTTATGGAAATAATAAAGGAATAGCTCCAAAGCGGAAAAATGCAGTGACCGTTTTGGAGCTTGTTTTGTCATATAATGTCGAATGATTTTCTCTTTCCTCGAAGGATATTCCAATGCTACTCCAAAAGTTTCCGAAAACTGTCAGTTACACTGTAATTATGGCAGTGATCCCAAAAATCAATGAAAATTCGATAAGCGGAGGTGGGGGTATGAGATCAGTACGATACCCAATGAAAATCGGAAGAAGAAGGCGGTCTTTATCCTGACAATAAGGATGGAGGCCGCCTTTTGTTTTAATTTAATAGAATAGCTGGAATAGCATTTGAAAAAAGTATTATTTCACAATTTAACAATTATCAGCAGGGCGGCAGCGTTGCGCTGCCATATCGCGAAAGAAAGGGGATGATGCAGGCCGCCTGTGTGCCGTCCGCATAACTGCGGACAGGGAGTAACGATGTTATGGAGAAAGGATTCCACAACATCGAGCAGTTCATTGCTTTCATAACTCCAGGACACACGGCTTTTCATGAACGGCTCTCAATAGGGGTATATCGTCGAGGTAGGACAAGAGAGTTTTCTCTACATAAAGATAAACCTCCACCTGCCCGGACGGCATCTATTGAACTGCTCGATGCAGAAATTCAAGGAACAGCTGGTTTTGTCCATTGGTACAAAGCTGGCTGTTTTTCTTTATCTCAGCCAGATTTGGTCCGGTGCAGGTCACCACCAGAAGCTCAGGAAATCCATCGGAATTCTTGAGACTTTTGGAGGTAAAGCCATGTGGCAACGGAACAATGGGCAGGCAGAAGATGACCTGCAATTCAGGTTTACAGCATATTTAGTTTCGGCGGTCAAACGCCGCAGAAAAGATTATTTGATCCAGCTCTATAAGCGCAACAGTATAGAGAGTGCTGTAGAAGCGGTCTATGAATCCGAACCCAGCTCAGAGGAAGTGGTCTTGGACAGATTGCCGCTTATGGATGTCATTGAGAATGGAGTGCTTCTGGAGGCGTTGCAGAAACTCAATGAACGGGAACGCCAGATATTTCTGGCTCGAACGCTGGAGGAAGAAGATTTTGAGACGCTGGGACTAAAGTTTGGGCTGTCCTATAAAGGGGCAGCGGCACTTTACTACAGGACGATTCAGAAAATCAGAAAGTGCATTGAAGGAGGTGACAAAAAATGAATTTTGAATGTCTGCTTCTCAGCGCCAAGGCTGGCAACGAGGATGCCATTACGGCAATCTTACAGATGTACCGGCCATTGCTACTCAAGTATGCCATTATTGATGGCGTACTTGATGAAGATTTATACCAGGAATTGAGCATTATTTTACTGAAGGCAATCAGCCTGTTTAGGATTTAAGTCAATGAGAAAGGCTCCGAGATCATTACGGCCTCGGAGCCTTTCTTACTGACTTAAAAAGGAGAACTGTTAAATTTATACCCACTGCCCAGTACGGTGCGGATATAACCGCCCTTCGGCGTGTCTGGCGTCAGCTTGCGACGGATCTGACCGATGACGCTGGCAACTGCAGTACCGCAGTGTTCACCGTCTTTATCCCATACGGCCTCATAAATCTGGCTGGCTGAGAATACCCAGCCAGGATGACGAGCCAGATATGTAAGGACTGCAAATTCATGGTAAGTCAAAGCGATGAGGGTACCGTTGCAATATACGGTTTGTTCCTTTAGCCGAATTTCAAGACCAGGGAAGGAAAGTGCAGACTGCGGTGGAGATGGTGCAAGGTGGATAAACTCTGGCTCATCCGCAATAAGCTCCATAATTTTGTTGATTATATGTTCTTCATGATCAGGAATGGACAGAATCAGAAGTTTACCCATTTTGCTCACATCCTTTCTCCTTACACACTTTGAGACAACCAAACTTCATGGAAATATAGAATATAAAATGCAAGGATAATTTATATAAGTGATTTCCACAATTTGTTTGATTTCATATGGAACTAAATAACATGGATCCTATTTGATTTCTTGTGCAATAAAAGCGTGTTAGACAACAGAGACTTTGGTACCTTAACATCTGGCATTTTTCAGCCTATTAGTTGTTCCACATAGGTAATCAGAGGGTGCAGTTGTTTCAGGCGAAACATCTTAAATAACTTATCTGGATTTACCCATTGAACATCCACAACTTCTGTTTCCTGTAAACGCATTTCTTCAATCTTTATATCCTTATGAAATAGCCAAACATCGTAAAAATCCTGCACATTTTCCCGTCTGGTCTGATAAATCAATTTTTCACTTCCGGGAGTAAGCAGTATTCCTAATTCTTCTTTTACCTCTCGGATTGCTCCTTGCAAACTGGTTTCCCCGGAAAGTACAGAACCACCCGTACATTCCCAATAAAGAGGGTATTGCTTTTTCGGATGCCGCTGTGATAAAAGATACTGCCCCTGCTGGTTGACAATCCATACACTCACAGATAAATGATACAGCCCTTTGGGTATGATTTCTCCACGGCACACTGCTATTCCAGACTTTTCCCGTTTTGCATTATATAAATCCCATTTTTCCATTTTCATACCTCTTTGTGTGGGATCGGTGCTTGCCGGAAATCAAGTAAGTAAATATCCGCAATCCTTTCTATTTCTGTACGCTGATCTGCGGAATACTTATCATAAATCCCACCTGCTAACATACGGGCTGCCTTTGCGCTTTTAATTGCTGGAAGCACATCATCAAACACAATACAGTGTTCAGGTGCAACCCCTAATTTTCTTGCGGCCAATTCAAAGACATCCGAATATTCTTTTCCCCGCTGAACCTCATCTGTTGAACATAGAGCGTCAAATAATTCTAAAATAGAATTGTTCTTTAAGCATGGAATATAGAGATTTTCCGGCAACCCCGTAGCAACTGCAAGTTTTATTCCATGTTCTTTTAAGCGCAGAAGATAATCAAGGGCATAGGGCAGCAGACCGACATGGTTCCTGTATTCCTCGACCGCCATATTATTCCATTCCTCAATAATTCCCTCTACCGTTTCCTGCAATCCAAAAAGATCAATGGTATATTGTGCGGCTTCCTCAAAACTCCTTGCACATATTTCAGTTACATAATTATCTGGGACAGGAAGATTTCTCTTTTTCAAAAACTGAATATCTATATGCTCCCATACATCCATTGAATCCAGAATTGTTCCATCTAAATCAAAGATTGCCGCATTAAAATCCATGTTTCTTTTCCTTTCCGCAAAATAAATCTTTCAGTTCCGCAGCAGCAGCTTTTATATCGGACTGCGCTATGATGGCAGATACAACAGCCAGTCCGTCAATTCCCATGGGCTTGAAACGCCCTGCATTTCCTTTATTGATACCGCCAATAACAACTATCGGCAAAGAAACGGCTGTGCGGATTTTCTGTAATTCCTCCATTGATACAGATTCAGCGTCGGTTTTAGTTCCAGTAGGGAACATTGCGCCAACTCCCAAATAATCCGCACCATCCTGCTGTGCTTGTATTGCTTCTGCAATGGAAGAAGCAGATACCCCCAACAGCATATTTTCCCCAATTACTTTGCGGACGGTAGCCGCAGGTAAATCATGTTGTCCAATATGTACTCCCGCAGCCTGCACAGCCATTGCAATATCTATCCGGTCGTTTATGATAAGGGGAATATGGTATCTCTCCGTAACCTGTTTCACGGCAACCGCCTGATTATAAAATTCCAATGAAGGCAATTCTTTTTCTCGGAGTTGTATCATTGTGCAGCCTCCTAAAATTGCCTGTTCCACCGCTTCTGTCAGGCTATCGCAGCTCATTAGTTGACGATCAGTAACAAGATAAAGTGTATAATCAAAGTTCATTTTGCACCTGCCTATTCTTTAGATAAACCATGCTGATACAATTCGTAGAAATGGTGCGTCGGGCCACAGCCTTTTCCAATCGCAAGGGAGTGTTCGATTGCCGTTGTGACATAAGCCTTTGCCGCTTCGACAGCAAGCGGAATACTTTTTCCCTTTGCAAGCTGGGAAGCGATTGCAGAAGAAAAGGTACAGCCTGTCCCATGAGTATTTTTCGTATCAATGCGGGCTGTTTCAAAGTGGTGGAAATTTTCTCCATCAAATAGGACATCAACGGCATTTCCTATATGATGTCCGCCCTTGACAACAATCGCCTTACAACCCATGGCATATATTTTTCTTGCGGCAGCCTCCATATCTGAAACTGTGGAAATCTGCATATCCGCTATTTTCTCTGCCTCTGGAATATTTGGAGTAAGCACATCGGCCAGTGGAATTACAGTGTCTATCAAGGTGGAAACCGCCGCAGGATTCATCAATGGGCAGCCATTTTTGGCATACATAACCGGGTCGATTACAATATTTTGTGGCTTATATTGTAATAGTTTCATTGCCACTGCTTTCATACATTCTGGCGTAGAAAGCATACCAATCTTTACTGCGTTCACTTCAATATCTTCAAACACGGCATCAATCTGTTTTGCAATCATATCCGGGGTAATATCTTGGATGTCGATAACGCGGCTGGTGTTCTCTGCAACAACAGAAACAATAACACTCATTCCAAATACGCCGTGAGCAGAAAAAGTTTTCAAATCAGCCTGAATACCTGCACCTCCGCTGCAATCTGATCCGGCAATGGACAATACTTTTTTCATTTTGCATTTTCCTCCATTCTCTCGTTCCGATAGGCCATCTTCCAAAAAGCAAGCTCTAACAAACTTGCTTTTTCAAAAATATCAGCCAGATACTTTTTATTTGCTACTGATAACCCGGCACATTTATGCTCTGCAAAAGCAGACCATTCTTTGCAGCTTTCTGCATATTGTTCATCCGCATAATCTTTGATAAAGTCCCAATATCTTGACTGTCTGCTTGTAGGAACAGCCGCCAATTTTCGGAATATATAGCTGTAACTTAGCATACAGGGAAGAACCGCCATTAAAATTTCTTCATTCTTTCCATGTGACGCAATCTCAAACATGAAATCAATGTAATTTTGATTTTCAGGCAGAGGAGCGATCAGTTCAATATCATTATCCGTCATGCAAAATTGCTTTAGATAATCCAGGCGCACTTCTGATTCCGTATCATTTACAAAATTCAGCATGGAATAGTAAAGCTGAATTTCTCTTAATGTATCAGCATGAAAAATTGCCTTGCCGTATATACGGGCATAGTTTTTCAGATAGATACTATCCTGAATCATATATCTTTTGAATTTTTCAAGAGGTAGCTTTCCAGTTTGCACTTCCTGCACAAATGGGGTAGCTGCACATTCTTCCCAAATGGGAATGTTGTGGGTTAAGATGTCTTTCATAAATGCCATGTTTGATCCTCCTAAGATAAAAAAATAGAGCCTCTAAAACAATTAGAAGCTCTTTCAGACGCAATACGAGCGTAAGAAATTGCTTCCCTACGCCGGTATTAGCCGACAGGTCCAGAGGTCAGGTCTTACCTTTTTCAACTTGTTCAGTTCCCTCGCAAACACATATCATATCTTATTCAATTAAAAAAGGACATTCCCAAAACAGAGAATGTCCAAAAAATACGAATCTGTATTCTTTAGCTCCCTGCGTTGGTATTAGCCAACAGGTTCAAAGGGTCAGGTTTTAACCTTCTCAACTACAAGGTAGTCCCCCTGCTTGAATATCATTATAGTTAGAAAGTCCCCAAAAGTCAAGTCTACGCATTTAGGACGGTAAAAGTCCACGGAAATCAAAGGTTTTTCCGCATGGTCGGCTAGATAAAGTTATCCTGTTCCCCTCAAAACGAGGTTCTAAATGCGGGAAAACGGACAAAAAAGGAGAGACAGATGTGGAGGATTTGACACCTTTTCGCCGACGTTTTTTATCACTGGGTTACAGTAAGGGGCTAATGTATCCTAAAATAATAGCTTTGTTTTATCCCTCAATAGAATTTGTGGCATCTAATTTTTCATAAATATTTTGGATATGATTATGGTGCGGTATATAAAGAGAGAAAAACGCACCGAATACAGAGCCGATAGGCATACTGTATCCGGTGCGTTGTAAATTTTTAACCTTTCAGATAGTAATGCACATAGGCATTATAATCTCGATGCCGGGTGACTAACCGCAGCCAGATATAAAAGTGGGCAGTTTCCGAATACAAATTGAATTCGGTGGGCTCGCTGGTGGGCTGGGCGTACCCTCGGCAGAACCGTGTCAGGGTATCCAAATTCAGAAACTCCGGCAGTTGGAACAGCGCATTCTGGAAAGCATCAATTTCACGGGCAACTTCCAGAACAGGCGTATCCTTTTGGCACTGATGCCAGGTGGTCCACCATTTCCATCCGTCATAATCAGAACGGGAATAGGCTATCTCGCTGGCAGGACGGGAGCCCTGCTGAAACAGATCTTCAAAGGTGCAGGAAGTAGTCAGCAACGGATTTTCAAAGTCGGTCTGCTGCTGGCTCAAACCGTTTTTGACAGCTGCCCATTCTGTTAGAGGGAGTGGGCAACGGTTGGCATCACGCAGGGCTTCATCCATACCGCACGCCTCGCAGATATGGACATCTGCATAGCGGCTCAGGGCGTTGATGACCAGCCTGCAATCCAGCGGCTGACCACACCGAAGACACAGGGGTGGTTGCTCCGCCTCTGGGGTAAACAGCAGTTTGTCCTGCTGCCACATGGTTTCCAACAGGGATTTGGGATAGATACGGATCTTCATGATGATGTCCTCCTATTTTATCGTGTTTAATATTCGTACCGTTTCCTTCGGTCTTCAGACCAGGGAGGGTAAACACGCAGCTCATCCTGGAACATGGTCATCAGATCGCCTGCCATGTCCTCTTTGCGCCGATAGATGCACTGCTTCTCCGTACCATCGGCATAGCGGATGATAGTCTGGAGTGCGGGACCTTTCTGTGTGAAGATGAATTTGCGGCCATGAGAAGGATCAGATGCCTCAATCCAGAGGGGCAGGGTGGAGGAACTCCCATCCAGACACCGCCAGCCGCTGTAATCGGTGTAGCTGAACCCGTTGATTTCCCGCGCCAGTCTGCGCAGGGCAATATACAGCCGCTCAAAGTGGCACCCCAGTTCGCCTTTCTGATGCCGGATGTAGAGGGTGTGCCCCTCATGATCCAGGGCATCCAGTTCTTTGCCATAAAACAGGTATTCAGGGTAAAGACAGCCATCCGATTCAAGAATTTGTCCAGTGGGTTCCGCAAGGTGATTGTCTGACAGCCAGGCCGGAAAAAGTCCGTCTGCGGCTTTTATATTGATGAAAGCGCAGTGGTCGGGCCGGATTCCGGTTAAGTTGGTGGTAAGGGTTTCCCACAAAATCAGGATGCCATGATCCTTTTCATAAAGCTTGATGGCGAGATTGCCGTTGGGATATGTACTGATTTTCAAAGTAAGCTGGGCTCGGTGTTCGCCCAGCGTAAATGCGAGAGTATTCATAAGCGTTTTCCTCCAAAGAAGCACCGGACGCCTGCAAAAATGCAGATTGCCGGTGCTTCTTAGTGTGTTCTGGACAAGGAAACCGGAGCAGGGAGAGGAATGCAGTTCCTCTCTGGTCATCGTCAGCTACACAGCCAAAGTCTTTGACTCGAACTGATAGCGCAGAACCTGAGCCAGCTTTGTCCTGTTTTCACAAGTAATGCGATAGGTAGGGCCATAGTTACGCCTCTGTTCATCCATCCTTCGAATGGAAATGCTAAATCGGGTGCCCTCCTGGGTGATCCACAGACGCCTGCCCGTGGCAGCATCTTCAGCAATAATCCATAAAGGGTACTGCATGGTCATGTAGGTCTGGGGGTAAGCACGCCAGCCGCTGCGGTCATGGTAACAGAAACCGGGGGTAGCCTGCCGCCTTTCATTCAGTACATCATAAACTGCCTTATATTTCATGCACTGCACCGCCTTTCAAAGTTTTTCAGGTAGCCTGCATACCCTTCCGGGTCCAGCTCCTGTAGCCGGTTGGCACGAAAACGATATTCAGGATAGGTGCAGAACCCACTCTGCATGGTGCGACCGGTTGGGATAGCCAGACCATGTCGGACGAGCCAGGTGGGAAATTCCGAATCGGCATTGGTGTCGATAAAGGCATGGTCTTTTTGCCGTTGGCCGGGCAGGTTGACGGTGAGAGTCGCCCAGGGTTCCGGGTCACCGCTTTCCCATGTCACCATTTGTATGGCAAGGTTTCCATTCAGGTAGGAAGTCACCTGCAGCTGGATGGGGTGCGTGGCACCAAATTTCTTGTAAGGCAAGGTAACAGGTGCAGCATCGGTATCAGGCTCTCCGTCCTCTACGCCCAGTTCCCAACTAAGGGACAAAATCTGGCTCTGGCTCAGCGTGCGGGTATATTTCTTTGCGTATTTTGGCCTGAAGAGCAGGGTACCGTCCTGCAGGAGCAGCTTTCCTTCTTTTTGGTCCTGAATACAGCGCAGGCCATGCAGACGGGGCTTTGCGCGCTCCACCGCATCGTGGATCTTCGGATGGTCAAACCATATGGAACACTGTACGGCTACATGGAGATGGGGATGCTCCTGAAAGCGTGAGCATAGGAGCTCCAGCACCTGTTGACAGACTTTTCTTCGTTTCTCCAGCGTCTGACGCTCGTTAAAGGTCAGCGTGAAATACGAGAAATCCCGTTCGGATGCGTCTGCGGCGCCGTTAAAGGGATTACACCAGAAGTACAGATCCCATCGGTCGCTGCCATAGGACACAGGGATATTTTCGTCATACTGGTAGCAGACAAAGTCCTGTGCGATGGCTTCCATGACGGGTTTCATTGCTGCGCTGCTCTCAAAACTTGCCTGACGGATATACTGCTCCCATTCTTCGCGGGTGTGGCTGTCATAAAACTGTTTGTTGGCTGCTGCCTCTGCTTCGGTGCATAGGGACTGCAGGCGCAGGGAGTGGACGTCTTCTTTGGCATAGCCTTTTTCAAACCATCTGGTATCAATATTCATATGAGAACGATCTTCATGAATTTTCATTTTGCATCCTCCTTGTGTATAGTTGCTACATTTTTTGACTCAGTGTGGTCATTGGTCTTTCCAGTCATAGAGCCGACCATTTCTTTCAGACTGGCGATATACTGTTTCCATGCCTGCCTGGATTCTTCAGCACGCTTCAACTCGGCAAGCTGTTCTTCCGGCGACAGGGCTTCAAACTCGCATTGGCGGCAGTCTCTATCAATATCCTGAAAGATGCGGTTCAGAATGGAGAGAGCCAGCTCTGTAACAGTGGGGCTGTGTTCATCAAGTGCCTTGCGGCCCTGACGGAACAATTCCAGATAGCGCTCATACTGCCGTTCGCTGATGAATTCCCAGCCGTAGGCTTCCTGGATGTCACTTTCGCTATGGTATTGCATAGCTGCTTCAAATTCTGCCTCGCGGTCTGCGGCTTCCTTTTCGATGTGCCGCCTGAGCTTGGCGCGGATGCGCTCCAAGTCTTTGAGCAAAAGCTTGCAGGCTTTGGCCTCCATGAGATAACCGTGTGCTTCGCTGTTTAGATATTGCTGAGATGTCTTTTTCATGCGGCAGCTTCCTCCTTGAATTTGGATTGAACAAAGAGCAGGAACCCTTTGCTGGTATCCTCCAGAAGCTGCCATGTACCATCCCGCCAGACACAGGCGGTTGCATCATTGTAGACTTCCGGCGTCTTGGGCGGGTCGTCAAAGCATTCCGGCGTCACATAAAGGCACATATGTCCCATATAGAAGGGCTGCAGAGCAGCTTCTATCTCTTTGCGCAGGGCAAGGGCGAGTGATTCGATCTCGTCAATATCCTGACGCTGAAAGGTAGCATCTGAAATCTGTTTGAGCCGCTTGGTTTGCTTCACAGCTGTATCGATATAGGGTACAGCCTCATCAAAGTATTTGTGTTTGATCCGCATACCGTCAAATACCAGAAAGCGGGTATAGGCGGTAGCGGCTTTACAGATGTCTTGCCGCAGGGCATCAAATGGTTTTTTGTACTTGGTTTTCAGCACCTCCATGGATACGACCTGCAGATTGCGCCGCAGGGTTTCCAGATGGTTCACTAAAGTGGTGCGTAGTTCATCTCGTTCCATAGGCATCCTCCGTGGGTAGCTTCCGGGCGGCTATCCGCGCCGGAAGTGGCGGCAGTGCTTATGCACATTGGCGTGGATAAACGCAAAGCTCTTGCAGGCCAGCAATCGGTTCCGTTCTCTGGAAGATTGCCGGGCAACGCTTGCATGATACTTTTTAACAGATGTTTTTATAGGGTTATTCGAGTTCAGGTTCCCAAGGGGTATCTTCCTCATAAGGCGCAGCCTCCTTTTTATTGTCAGCGGACTTGTTGGCAGCCTGTACTGTCAGCAGAAGGGCATCTTCCCCGACATCGCTGCTGTGGGACTTTTTGGCTCGTTTCTTTTTGCATCTTTCCACGGCTTTGTCATAGTCGTAGCCGATACCAGCTTGCAGCTTATCCGCAATTTTACGAAGCTTTTCGGCATGGTACTCATAGGTAGCACGATGGAATCCAGTCAGCTCCCACTGATCGCACACCGATTCCAAAAGCCGGACATAGTCCCGCAGTGCATTGACTGTTTTGTAGATATCGCCATGGCAGGTAGTAAAGGTATGGACGCCATCAAGATCCCGAAAGCAAAAAATCAGTTCTTCCCCCAAAAACTGTTCCAGTTGGACTGATTGTGCGATCATTGGCCGAAAAGATTCCTGGGGCAGTTCGGGCAGTCTGTTCTCATCCATTGCTATCCTCCTCATGTTCCGGTATTGGCGGCTGTGGGCCTAAGCCTGCCGCAAACATCTGCACAGCGGTACGGTAACCAGAGGCGTATGCCTGCTCCAATACAGCAGAATTGCGGCATTGTACCGCAGTCTGATACTGTTCAAAAGCGATGGACGCCTCGCTGGAGAGCAGCGGAAGCAGAGCTTTTTCTTTCTGTTGTACTGTCTGGTTAAAAGGTGTGAGGCGTTTATCGGGCTTGAACACATCTGCTTCATATTCGCCGTAATAGAGCGAAGTGAGAAAGCGTGGGTCTGCCGGAAAGGATATAGCAGATGGTGCAGGGCGGGAAAGCGCCGCCGCAATGTCTTTGAGTGTGTTAATCAGTGCGGGGAGCTGAACATTAAAAAATCTTTGCCCCATTGCTGTTTCGTGTAAATTCATAAAATAAGGCCCCCTTTCTAAAAGCCATTTGCCTTTTACTGTTCCCCGGCAATCCGGTGCAGGTCTGCTAACAGGTGTCGGTTATTCTGCTCATACTGAGGCTGAAAAGGCTGGTCTAAATCAAAATTGTAATAGCGGTAGTAGAGTACCTTGAATACAATGCCTTGCCGCATGGCAGGGTCAATGGCGCGCATCAGTTTGCCCAGTTCGGTGGCAATCTCATATTCCCGCTTTACATATTCTTTGTCTTCCCTCTTAAAATTCTGATACAACCAGTCCTTGACGGATACCCGGCTGCCGGTAAAGTGGCTCCGGTGCCGGTCCAGACACAGGCAGTATTCAAAATCACGGCCACGCTCCCCTGGACCTACGGTAAGAGGATAGATACGGCAGGTACGGGTACGGGCAGGGTAGACGGAACAGCGCCCATCCATAAGGAAGATACAGGAGCCGTTTGGGGCTTTTGTCTTGAGCATATAGATAGGGAAGCCTTCTTCGGTCAGAGGTTCCGGATCGCAGTAGCGGAACAGGAAATCCTCTATTCCTTCGATGAGCTCACCTTTTGTTCGGAGATAGCGAGCCAGACGGTAGGCATCCAGACTTTCCACCATTACACAGCCTTCAATATTGCGGCAGCATGCCCCGCATTGACGGCAGGAAAAGGGAAACTGGTCTTTGGGGCGGACTGGTTGGATCTCATTCATGATTTCTTCATTCATTTTGTTCCTCCATAAAAAGAGCCGTGACGGAATGGTATCCGCCACGGCCAGAACTTGTGGAATAGTCAGCGGGAGCCGGCTGTTCCAAACCATTTACAGTCCCTTCACGCACATGCGGCCAATCTCACAGGGAGCGGACTGACAGCCGCCAGCGGAAAAGGGGACATGGACAGATGGTAGTGGGAGTTCTGCGTTTCAAAACGGACGCAATCCTCCGACTCCTCCAGAATCGTCACCACACGCGAAGTATGGTAGATGTTTCCTCCGGCGTGCAGAAGCGCACCACGCCCAACAGACAGCGGACGCAGCAGAGAGCCATTCAAAACGATCTGTTTCTTTTCTTTCTTCATTCGGTTTGACCTCCAATCTTTTTGAAAATGTGGATGTAAGGGTATTTCTTATCTGTAATGGGTTCATCCATAGCAAATATCCAGCAGCACATCGTGGACTTCAGCCAGCAACTCTTTAATGCGCCGCATGGGAACCTTCTGGGTGCGGGCAATCTCACGGAGACCATAGCCGCCCTGTTTCAGATGAACAATATCCATTTGCTGCTTGGAGACTCTGCCGGCCAGCTCGTGGAGCAGAAGATCCATTTCCAACTGCTGCATGATTGGGTCATGGGCAGGAATGGTATCTTCTAAAGGCGCACCATCGGGATATAATCCGACGTGAATACTGAGAACCTCCATATTGCGCTTGCGGCGACTTTGGTATCGATTGTAATTAGATAAAGCTCCCTGCATTGATTTCCAGCCAATTGTGGCGAAGGAATATTTCTGAAGCTTTGGCTCGTTGAAATAGCGGTACACTGCTCGGAGATAGCCAAAAATGATTACATCATAAAATTCATCTTCCGGCAGATGGTTTTCATTCAGGAACTTGTAGACCAGTCCGTGATGATCAGTGGCAAATGCCTGTTGTTCTTTGGTTAATGGTACTTCACATAACATTGTGTTTTCCTCCTTAAAAAAAGAGGGATACCTCCGGTGTGTTAAACCGAAGGTATCCCTTTGTTCATGTGTCATGTGGTGCAGGTCACATCAAGATACTTATGCGGGCAGCTGCTCGCAGTCACCATTGATCTGGCTGACAGTATAGTGACCGTCTGCCGGCTCGTTGGTCATGGCGCCAGGCTCGATTACATAATCGCAGCCGGTGTCGCGCTGCTCCTCAGTGATCTCGGCACGCTGCTGGAGCAGGAGTTTGATTTGCTCCTTAAAGCTATTGGCGTAAGCCCGGATTTGAGCCAGCTCCTCGCCCTGGAAATCCTGCAGCAGTTTGAAGGTAGCAACACTGTAGTCATTGGTGCCGTTGTTCTCACGCTTGAGACCAATCTGCACGATACTGCCGTAAGTGGCGCGGCGGCGGAGCATGAAGGCCCGGTTCAGAAATTCCTTGAAGGGCTTGATGCTGGTAGGAGGCAGATTTACCTGCAGAGGCATGTACTCACCACTGCGAAGCAGGTAGAGCACACGCATATTTTTACAGGCTTTTCCCTTGCTGCCATCAGGTGCAGAACCAAAGCGGTTCATCACGCAGGCAGCACAGGCGCCTCCGGGAGTGCCGATGCCAACCTTGCCATCCACAGAAGAACAAAGCGGCGTGGTATCGTCGTCATATTCGCTGCCAGCCGGCCAGTAGGCGCAGGTGGCGTGGTTATGCAGAATGACGCCTACCAGAGTCTTTTCATAGTCGGGATTGTCCGGATCATCGGACGGCATCTCAAATTGGAGTGTGCCGCCGGCGGGAATCTTGACACGCTGAAAGCTCATCTGCAGACCATCGGCGTCCTCAGCCAGTTCCTCGGCGCTGAAATCGCCTTCGATCATAGTGGGGAGCATGAATTTTTCCTGTTTCATCAAATCGCTGTTCTGATTATACATAGTGGTTCCTCCTTAAAAATGTGATGGTTGCAGATGGTCAGGCGACCATCTGATTGATACGGTTCCACTGCTGCCGGGGCATGGACAGGATATTGTATCCAATCCCCTCCAGGGCAGTGGCGCGGTCATAGCTGTCCACATCCTGACTAAAGCGTGTTACGGCATTGGATAGCCCATAGAGGGTCAGATCCTTGCCTTCAATCAGACGCTGCAGAACGCCGGTGCTTTCTTCCTCGGTGATATTGAAATCCTTGCTTGCCAGACGGACAACGCCGGGAATATCAGTGGTATTCATCTGAACGGTTGTGGCTTCACGCATCATGCCAACTACCCGTGTAAACCGCGTTTCATCCACGGCGGCCATCACGGTATCTTTGATCTTCATGGCAAATGCGTGGTCATCAGCGGCTAACGTCTCCTGTGAGAACAGTTGGAAGTTTTCATCTGCCTCATTGACCCGGCCGATGTGAGTGCGGCGAGTCTGGGCATCGTTGACGACCATGCCGTTACTGCATACCAGCCGATAGACCAAAGGCTGGATGTTGACGGAACCCAGTCCAACTTCACTATTGCTGATGATAACGCCGGACTGTACGATGTCACCGGGTACAACTTCGGCTTCAAGCCGCTTGTTGACTACCTTGATGTACATACGGCTGTCCGTGATCTGGCAGCTTTCAAAATAGGCGTCCTCCATTTGCTGAATGACAGGAAGGACGATTTCTGCAATGTCCAGATTGTCAATGCGGCGATAGCGGTTGCTCAAAAACGCCCGTACAGTGCCATCCAGGGTGCGGACCATACGCTGGGTCGGTTCCCGCTGGAACCAGGAATTCACATTCTCTGCCAGCAGTTCCGGATAATCGGAAAGCATACGGTCATAGTAAGCAGCCGGAATCTTCAGATGTGTGCCGATCTGCCGATGGGCAATCTGGTTGATCTCCAATGGCTCCACCAGTGGGTCATCGTGGTCATCAAAGGTGTGGAGATAAAGTTGAGAACCAAAAGGTTCTACTTGAAGTCGCCTGGTATCAAGCAAATAGTCTTGCTTGAGTTTGGATTGGCGTTCAATCTGCTGTGCCATTTCCACGATGGTAAGTCCTGATTTCATTCGTCAAGTTCACTCCTTTCTCTGTGTTCCTTGTCAGCAGAAGCATTACCAGGATACCTGAATACCCTGGGCAGTGACTTCAGCCGCCAGACCATTGCTTTCCAGTACCTCTGCCAGACGGGGCCAGTAGACCTTCTGGGGAAAGTTGTTCAGATGCTCCTGAGAAACAGCATCTTCGCCCTGCTCAATGCAGATATCACCGTCTTCACGAAGCGTCAGTTTGCTGTGTCCACGGGAATTAAGGTCGGAGATCAGTGCTTCCAGTACAGAGCGTCCCTGCGTTTCATACCAGATACGGGGATCAACAGGCTGCCTGTTTGGAGGTGTTGCATCATCCTCGTTTGTTTCTCCGCCGACCTTGGATAGCGGAACGATCTTGACCATATCGCATTTGATATTGGCGTTCTGATCCAGTGTCACATCAGCGTGATCAAACTCGTCAATGCCAAACACACGGATGCGGCCGGTACCGCCATTGCGGATTAGCTGCTCCGGCTGCTTTTCACACCACTCGAAGGTGGCTTGCGGATAAGCGGAGCGCAGATATGCCAGAATACGATGGTTGGTGTGGCGAACCAGCAGTTCATCGGAGCTGGTGCTACCCAGATCAGGGATCTCAAAACTTCTTGTCTGGATGCCTTCTGCATGGAGCTGTCTGGTGCGCTGCTGACGCTGGCGACGCCGTTTAGCCTGCTGCATATAGGGGAGCAGCAGGATCAAAACTACCCACAGTCCCCAGAGAGTGAAAACGCCCAGAAGCAGCCAAACCTGCCAGGGCCCGCGTACCAGAGCCATAATTGCGATGACTGCACCAATCAGGATCGTGATGCTACCGCTCAAAAGTCCTCTGTCATTATTCATGTTTGATACCATCCTTTTTTCTGAATTTGTTGGAGAACAAAAAAAGAGGGACCGCACCAAGCTTTCAGTTTCATTCTGAAAAACTTGATACGGTCCCTCTTGGGCGCCGAAGTAAACTACTCCGGCAGGGATTCACGGTCGCCGTCCAATACCTCTGTGAGAGGCGGTGCGGGTTCCGCAGTAATGTCCGGGTCATTCTCCTGTCTGTTCGCTGCGGCGGGCTGTTTGGGGAGGAAACCAAAGTCATTTAGACTGACCTTCAGCTTCTTTTCCAATTTACCGTCCTTCATGCGAACATCTACCAGCCGCTGTGAGCCGGCAAGCCAGATCATACTGCCTTTTTTGACCTTGAATTGCATGAGCCGGGTGACATCTGCATCCCAGGCCCATACCTGATAGAACTGCGTCCAGTTTTTGGTGCGTTCCATCAGATCAAAGCATACATAGCTTTGTTTGGACTGGCTTTCTTTGGGTACAAGGTCGTTCATGACGCGCCCGAACACAAAAATCTGTGCCATAACACTCCTTTCTGCCATTGGCATTATTATCTATATAAAAAAGTGCCAGTAGTTTTTCGGCCCTAAAAGGGCGCAAAAAATCACTGACACTTGCATACAAACTTAACAGCGTGTGCAATGCAGGCTTTTGGCCTACGGTACAGATCAAAAAGACCTGTATTCCCAAATGGGATACGCACAAAAATCAATTACAGATACAGTATAGCACTGCATCTTGTGCCTGTCAAGATGTAAAACGCTATATATAGATTTGTAGCCAGTGACAAGTACGATATGTAGTAGTTGAAAAGGTTTTACTCTGTAAGATGGTTCATAACACGGTAGTAGTCATCCAATAGGTAGAACTGAGTCTTTGTTGGGGATGCCGTTTGATAGTCAAAGATCAGACCGTACAGGCTGCCGGTACCATCTACTCCCAGAGGACCAAACCAGCAGGACATTGTATGGCCGTTGAAATACCATAGCTGCAGGTCATTATATTCCGATTCGGTAACGAGTCCTTTGCGTGCCAGCCGAAGGGTCTCATCTTCACTGATCAAAGGATGGGACAGAAAATGGCGGTAAAGAATATCGGACATACCAAGTGCCTGCTGGTAGGTAAGCGGGTTGGGATTGTTCAGCCACCAGCGGGTCAGCGCTTCAAAGTCATGGATGACTGGGCGGGGCGTAAGGCTGCGGAATTGTTTTAGAAAAGCGGTTACTGTTTCCGGAGCAGCTGGAGCCGGTACGGGTATTTCCTGCACACAGTTATTGAGAAAGGCAAACGCGATTTTCTCACCGGTTTTGTCCTCCAGTATCAGTCCGAAGCGTGACAAAGGGGCGAGCAGGAAATGCTCCAGCGCAAAGTTTTCCTCCAGAAAGCGATAGACTTTATATTGTTCAATGGTATGGGGTTTATACATAGGAAACCCTCCTTTCCTTGATCTACCCAATAAATAGGGACAGAAGGAATGTATTCTGCAAAATATAAGGAAATCAGGCGTTGGTCATTGTGATTTGCAAAATGCCCTTTAAGAAAGCGAGGTGGCTCAAAACCACCTCGCATTTTTAGGATTCAGAGGACGGATCGGGATGCTCCTCCGGCTCGCTGATTGCTTCATAGCCCAAAAAGCTGTTCGTTGAAAGTGCTGCGTCCAGATAGTCATTTCCAACGACAGGCCGTGACCCTTTCTGAAAGTAAAATCGGTAGGGCTCGCCTATTTTAAGCAGGGCCGATTTACTGAGAAGCAGTGTGATCTCTATGCCATGGCTGTCTATCAGATGTACTTTGCGGTAGCGGCGGAGCATAGGTGTACTGATACCGGCGCAGATGCCTTCCACTACCTCGTAGTTCTTATGTGCTGCAGTCGCCCAGATTCCTCTACAGGATATAAGACAGGTGCAGAGTACGACAATCCCCAATGCCAGCAGGATATGATCTTTAGTCGCCACGCAGATGATGACGCTGATTCCCGCACTGGCGATTCCGGCCAGCAGAGTGAGCAGAAACTTTCGCTGCAATACAGTGGGAAAAAGAGTCCATTGTTTCATCATGCTCATACCCTCTCAAAGATAATCTGCTGCCGCAGATAAAGATTGGCAACGGCTAATGTTACCGGCTTGCTGCTCTGGCTGATTTTGACCATGCTTGCAATGTTGTCACTGGTGGTCGTTTCATCTCCGTAGAGGGAATCCAAAAGCGCACATTCATTGGGGAGGCGGGAAATATTTTTATCTATGCACTTGATGATCTCTGCAGTGGAGAGCAGGGCTTGTCCGGCAAGGCGCATGACCAGAGCTTCGTATTTGGTGCGTTTATCTTTCTGGAACAGTTTCCGCGCAGCGGATACCGGAACATGTGCCAGCAGCGTCAGCTTGACAAAAGAGGCGAGCCGGAGGAAGAACGGTCCGCTGGTTGGGATAATGCTGAGCGAACCAAGCAGGTCATACAGAGCATCGTATTCTGTTTCACCGCTGCCGGATACCAGAAGACCGCGGGTAAGCAGTCGGTTTGTACAGTCTTCCCAAGAACGCTCGGTACAGTAACCGGATGCGGTGGCTAGCTTTTCGTATTCTTGTGCGATGTCATCCCAGCGCAGGATTCTCCAGTTGAGCATGCTCCAAATCACCATTTCCTGCATATCGACCATGTATTCCTGACCGCCTAACAGGATGATTGGACAACTGCGGTTGCAGCCGTTTGTCCTTCGTTCAAACCGGCCGACCGCAGTGTATAGGGTTTTGATTGCCATATTTCGATACCTCCTTTTTATACATATCCCTTACTGTTATTGATGCTGATTTTCAACAAATCAAAGCAGGCAGGTCAAAAAGTCAGGGTCGTTGCGAAGTTTTTCCAGTGAGCGGGAAATCCAGGCACCCACATGGGAAGGAGGGACTTGATAGAGGGCGGCGATGTCTGTAATGCGCATTCCCTGAACCTTCAGTGCTAGCGCTTCGATGCCGAGTCTGGCAACGCCCTGATAGTTCTGTTTGCTGGCTTCCAGCAGATCAAGGGTCTCCAGACGAGAAAGGTGGGAGTCAAAATGGTCGTCGGGCTGGTCTATCTGTTCTCCATCTGCAGCCAGTTCGCCCTGTTCTCCGATGATTAGCCGACTGATGTGCCGTCCCTGACTACATATTTTGCGGCAGTAGGAGAGGAGTCCATTTTTCACAACCTTTTTGGCGTAGGTTGAAAACTGTGCCTGTCCGGCATGGTAGGTAAAGGCGGCCTTGCAGAGCCACAGGCACCCTTCCTGAAACAGATCTCCATACTCCAAACCACAGATGCCGGGATTTACATGGATGTTGTTGACAATGACCCAGTGAACGATGGACAAGTTTTTTTCTACCAGAGTCTGCTGGTCTTTGGTAAGCTTAAAGTTTTGCTTCATCAGGCTTCACCTCCGTTCAGGCAGCACGCCCGGATGTGTACGCCGGAGCCTGCTGACAGAGGGAAATGACTTGCTCACACATATATTCGGAAAACTGGCCGATGTGAGTCTGGCGCGCATCCAGCCCCAGCTTGGCTTGCAGCCAGATATAGACCTCCCATTTTTCCATATGGCAGTCCTGCTGCAGTTTTTTTAGGGCACGATGGGCCAAAATGCGTTTGTGGCGCAGATCGCCATTCGCCAGTGTCCCCATTGGGAGCAGTGTGCGCTCATGAGCACTGACATAGGCATTGCAGGCCGGCCATCTGTCGCAGACATACAGGTACTTCCCTCTGGTTTGCGGGGTAGATCCATACACAAGGCTTGCAGGTCGAAGAGAAGCGTGCGCATGACAGTACGGACATTTGATTTGCTTTTGTTTCAATAAAATCACCTCCATTACGCGCCGATGACGGCGGCATTGCGTCTTAACAGGCAGAATCATCCGAAGTAGTTATCCCGGTCTGGGCATAGCTGTAAAAATGGACATACATGGTCCGAAGAGGTATGCCATTCCAGAAACTTGGTATAAGCAGTCCGGAACGAGCGGCACTCCAGAATTGCAGAGCATTCTTCGGGGTCTACTGCTTCTCCACTCAGCTTCCGCACTGTCTGGACGGACAGAAAGATCGGCTGACAGCCTGCGTCTGTTGCCATCAGGAACCCCTCACAGGATGCCTGCCGGATCATTGGACAAAGTGAACCGCTGCAGCGGATGAACAGGGCGTTACGCCAGTTACCCCGGACTGCCTGCAGAAAGGAATAGAACTGACACGGTTTTTGATTCATGCTTTCACCTCCGTTACAGTACATTTGCATTTCTAAAAATAAAAAGGGGGCCAGCTGCAGAAGTTCTGCAAACTGGCCCCTGATTTGGTGCTTAGGAGAACAGACTTTCAATCTCCTCAGTGATGCGGGGGATGACCGTATCGTTGAAGATGAGGGTCAGAGCCGACAGGAGCAGCGCACCCAAAACTACGGCGATAATGATCTTGACGGCGTCCGAAATGTAAAAATCGCCGCGCTGATTGGACAATGCCATACGGCCGCAGTTGAGCAGATAGTTGGCTTTGGTATAGATACGGGTCGTGAATTTTCTCATGGGTAACCTCCTGTTATATGTTTGATGATTGAGTGGATGGTATATCAAGTCCACCGTCTGTTAAGCGCGGCGGATAGGCTTGATCAGATTGTTCTTGTTGGAACGGGGCCGGTTCGGATATGCTTTAGGCCGTTGGAACAGCAAGCAACGAAAGCGGCGTTTTTTGGTGCCGGTATCATTCGGCGGATAAAATTTCTTTTTGGGCATAGGCATTCTCCTGTAAAAAATGAAGCCGGGCTGATGAAACAGTTCGGCTCGGTTCAGATGAAAAGAAATGATGTGCCTACCGCTATGGAAAATCGCTTGGGTACAAATGCTCACCTCCCTGTGTATCTGTCTTCCATATGAGGAGCAGGTATGAAAACGCCCGGAAGTACCATGGCGGATGCCGATTAGCCAAAGAACGCCCCGAGCGAACTCATAACCTCGGTACAGAGCACCACCAGGTAGATGATCATAATGCAAATCAGCATCATCATAGAGTAGCGCTGAATCTTTTTGGGGCGCTTGGCAGCTTCCTTTTTCAGATTGTTCTGCTCGATCTGACGCATATCGAAGGTAATCATTTTGAAGTACATCCGCTGGTCATCACCGCGCAGGACACCAATCAGGCCACGGATCACATCGGATAGCATGGGGCTGCCAATGCGGGTTTCAAATCGAATGAGAGCATTTTCATAGTTGCCGGTCTTCATATCAGCAATGGTCTGATCCAGTTCGGCACCGAAGTCTTTCCCAGCCACACGGCGGTAGGAAGTCAGGATTTTAAGCACATCCCTATCATTTTCAAGGCTTTGTCCGACGGTCAAAGCAAATCGGGGAATCTCGCCCTCGATCAGTTTGCGGCGTTTTTTAACAAAATCAAAGGCTGCATAGTAGGTTGAAAACCACAGTGCCACCGCAAGGCCAATCAAAATAGGCACCAGCA
The DNA here is from genome assembly GCF_003478405.1 of Faecalibacterium sp. AF28-13AC. Taxonomy (NCBI): domain Bacteria; kingdom Bacillati; phylum Bacillota; class Clostridia; order Eubacteriales; family Oscillospiraceae; genus Faecalibacterium; species Faecalibacterium sp. AF28-13AC. The sequence continues at coordinate 287,491 of NZ_QUFG01000002.1, forward strand.
GTGGAATAAGAAATGCCATGGGGATGGCACACAGGCCAACTGCCCCTGCAGTTACCCAGGCTCTGGCCGTATAGACCTCTGGGGTAAGCTGCAGACCTGCAATGTCCAAAGCGCGTTGCACCTTATTGCGCTTGAGCCGGTCCAGCCGCAAATAAGGGGCGATCCAACCGGCGATTTTTGTCACATAGACATCAAGCAGCTTTTCGTTTTTGGTGCCTTGCTGTTTGCGGGAGAGCATCATCATTTGTGAGGTCTTCTTGGTCGGGATGTCCACAAAGGCGCAGGTCAGGTTGTAAACGGCAAAACCGAAGAAGATGATGGCGATGAGCGCCAGAAAGGTCATACGCTGTCACCTCCATATTCGATGGGCTTGCTCAGTTTCATGATCTGGGTCAGCGCAAACAGGATGATGGCTGCGCAGATCGCCAGTGCAATTTTGCCCGGTGTGGTGAAGATAAGGGTGTGGAACCAATCCTCATTCAAGAAATAGAGCAGCGGCACATTGGCGATAACCAGAAATATCATAGTGATGGCTTCACGTCGCGGCCCTTGCATCATTGCCTCCAGTTCCGACTGCACCACACGCACATCGGAGAATTTCTGGTTGATGGTAGGAAGGGTATTCTTCATACTGCGGTCGGACTGGCACTGGATGAGGGTGCCGCACCATTCATGGAAGACCCGGTTGGGAATCTTCATCTTCAGGCTGTTGATAGCGCTGGTGATGTTGGCATTGATCAGTTCCGCTTCATAAACGAAGGCTTCAAAGTTGGCTTTTACCGGCTCATTGATATAGGGCAGGTTTTCCTTGACAGAACGGATCAGATCCTCGGTACGCAGGTAGGAAGTCGTGATGATGGAAATAGCGGTTTCCAGTTCTTCATTCAGGTGCTTTTTATAGCTGGCGGCAGTGCTGCGCAGATACCAGATCGGTATAAGAGAAAAACCGATACCCAGAATGGGCACCATGTACACATTCCCAATCAAAAGGGCAAGTACAGCCCCCACAGCGAACAGGATCAGGGACAGTCGTTTTACCGCTTCATAGCGGTCCGCCCGTCCAGTGCCCTTCAAGATCTGTTTCAGTTCGTAATCCTGATTAAAAAAGCCCTTGGCTGGTGTACCCAGAAGAACATTCAGTTCATCCGACAAGGTGGCGGATTTTCGCTGGGAGCGGAAGAGGGCGTCAATAAAATCACCCGGCTTCACACCAAACAGAGCCAAAAGCCCGGCACTGAGCAGGATAAAACAGATAAGATAGATCCATTGCAATTAACCCACCTCCTTTGGCGGCTGCATGAATTCTTCCAATTCCTTGTTGGAAATGCCATTGTCCAACAGCCTTTTTTTTAAGGAATCGGAGATCAAGCCGATTTTTTTATGGTGCCCCACCACACGGGTTTCACCACGGTCATCAGTTACATTGTCCTCCACTTCATATTTGTATAGGGAATGGGCGATCAACCGCCCGTCCTGGTAGTCCTCGCCCTCGATGATTTCCATGATCTTACGGGAACGGTCCTCCAGCTGCTTGGTAAAGACGATGATGGGATACGCCTCTACCATGATCTGCATGAGGATGGAGTCATCCATGTTGTACTTGCGTTTGGCAAGGGTCATCATCCTGCGGTAAGTACTGTTGCAGGAGTTGGAGTGGATGGTGGTACATACAGTATGGCCGGTACGGGAACTTTCGGCTGCGGACAGGCTTTCTGCCGCTGACCGCATTTCACCTACACCGATGACATCCGGATGCTTACGCAGCACCCGCTCCAGAAGAAAATCCTGATTGATGTTCAACGCAGGGTTCTCGCTGGGGCGGGTCAGCAGATGTACTACGGAATTAAGGATATTGCCCTGCGCATCCCGCTTGACCAGATCAAATTCGCGGCTGCCTTCTTCAATGGTAATAAGGCGCCGGTTATTGGGCACATTGGACAGCAGCCAGGCCATGATCGTGGTTTTGCCGGAGCCGGTGGAGCCAGCAATGCAGACGGACACCCCATATCGGATACAGGCAGTCAGAAAGTGAAGCATTTCAGCGGTGGCACTGCCGGAGTTCAGCAGTTTTTCTTCACTGACGGTCTGTTGGTTGACAATACGGATGGAGGCATTGACGCCTACATCTGCATCCACAATGGGAGTTTTGTCCACCGAAATGCGGATGTTCTTGTCCAGAAATCCCACAATGCTGGGCATGGTGTCATCAATGACCATGCCGCAGGCGTTGAGCATCCTGCGGATCACATCGATGGCGTGCTGGGGCGAACTGAATTTATCAGGGATCTTGATGCTGCGCCCACTGGATTCGATTACTTCAATGTCGTTGTAGGCATTGATGTTGACCTCCTCAACACCGGGTTTATAGATCCATTTCTTCAAAAAGGAGTAGCCGGCCATATCCTCATAGAGCTTGGAACACAGTTCTTTTGTAGAGAGCCCGTCAAGGGCATACTTTCGCTTGACAATGTAGTGTTCCATCAGTTCTTTGAGCAGGCTTGTGGCACGCTCTGCATTGCCTTCCCCGGCTTCGGCAATGGTGGAAGCATGGTTTTCGGCAAAATACCGCTGCACATCCTCCAGTACCTGGTCATAGGTCAGCTCCTGATTGGCGGCCGGTGTGAAGAATATATCATTCAAATTACTCATCGGCATCCTCCTCACATTCATACGCCGCATCATCCTCTGACTGCTCGGCCAGTTCCATTTGCTCCAGAATTTCCAGTACCTTGTTCAGTGAAGCAGTGTATTTGGGGTTACAGTAGGTGATAGCCTTGAACATACCGCCTTCGGTAGCACAGCGGTCGATCTCCTTACTGTAGGGAAGCAGGCCGTCAAACCCGCCAATGATATAGCCCATTTCATCCAAGGCGTGGAAGGGACGGGCCAGACCGGCGAATGTCATATGCTCAGAAAACCGGAAGCGCTCGTCCACAAGCAGAGGTTGATGGGCTTTCAGGTAGTTGATGCCCTTTAGGTCCGGGGTGAGGATACGGATGACCACATCGCCGGCTTCAATGGCGGCGGGAGTGAACACATTGGTCATGCTGGTGCTGCAGTCCAGAATGACGAAATCTACCAGTTTGGCGGCAGCATGAATGAGCTGCAGTACCATGGTATATTTGACCTCTGGGTAGCTCAGCGGGTTTTCTCCTGCCGCATAGCCCATCATCCCAATGAAGGGATAGTTTTTCAGCACTGTCACATGACTGGCAACCAGAGATGTATCAATCTCCACACTGCTCAAAACCTGGCCGATAGAGGTATTGGTCTGGATGATCTGCTCCGGCAGCCAGACCGGCAGCATAGGGACATTCATATCGGCATTGATAATGATGGCTTTCCGCTTGTCCCGGGTCAGGGCTTTGGCCAGAATACAGCAGAACATGGATTTGCCGCTGCCTGGGCTTCCCCAGACGGTGATAACTTTACCCATAACGAAGATCCTCCTTCCTTGATTTGATTATTCTGCCGAGGGTGCAGTTTCATTGGTGGATTGTGCAGTCTCTGCATTTACCGTTTCCTGGGGTTCACCTTCAGCGTCAGAATTTTCCGCATCTGCAGCTTCTTCCTCAATCAAAGTTTCGGGGAAGTAGATTTCCTGCAGAGTCTTATCCTGCTCGGCAAGCAGCTCATCTGCCAGTTTGTCATTGTTGCGGGAGATAAGAGCCACATGAGCTACGCCGTCATTTTCAAGACCGGTAATGATCTTCGCCTGTTCAGGGCTTGCCAGCACAGTGATAGTGGCTGACTGCTGCTTTTCTTCATCCTCCGTGGGCTCCTTGGCATTATCCACATTGATGCCGTCTGAGTCTGTAACGGACAATACTTTGACAAAACGCAGTTCCGGTACTTCGGCCGCCGTATCAAGAAAGTGGTAAATACGGATGATGTCACCGGGCTGAAGCTTGTCAGAGAGGCCGGAAGCAAGTGTTTTAACGGTCAGCGAGATAGCAACCTTACCGGAAGGGATGCTGTTGAGCGCCACATCGGACGAAACCGGTACAGAGCTGATCTTGCTGGTAAGGATATAGTCACCCACAGCCAAGTCGGCGGTAGCGTAAAGACCATTTACATCGGAGAGCAGATGGGCGATATTGGAGGGGAGGTTATAGCCGCCTACCTCAACCACCTCGGCATTTTCTGACGAGATTTGCTCGCCTTTCAATACCGGCTGGGTGATACGGACGATTTCCTCTTTTCCATTGGTCTGACGGGCGATGGTTGGAAGTGCCACAAAGGCGATAACTGCCGCCAACAGCAGAGAGAGGATACCGAAGATGAATCGGTTATTCAGTTTCATAAGCGTTGTCTCCTATCTTAAAAATAATTGGGCCAGGGTCGCTGTACAGCAGCCACAGGCGAGAAATGGCAGGAACGGGATAGCAAGGGGCTGCCCAGTTCGATAAAGCCGCCTGAGAAGAAAGATCACAGGCATTGCAGTAACAGCGGCAGTCAGAAAGACCAGCGCCATGCCAGAAGGGCCATAGACCAGCCCTAATATCCCGCAGAACTTGATATCCCCGCCGCCCAGACCGGTGCCGTTTGTTGCCAGTGCAGCTGCCAATGGAATACAAAAGCCGAGCAGGGCGCCTACCAGGGCATGGGTAGCGACCGGCCAGAGGAAGAGCGGCGGGAGCCCATGATTTAACAGGAAATACCCCTGCAGGACCGGCGCCAGAGCAGCTAAGGGGATAAAAAAGACGAGTGCCCAGTCAGGCACCCGTCTGTAAAGCACATCGTAGACAGCAAAGCCGGCCACCACAAAAAATATGGTAAGCAGGTAAGCTGTCCAGAGGTTATTCTCGATTGGTATACCAGTCATCATAAAGGCTCCCTTGGATCGAAACATAGTCATTTAGGTTGATGGATAACATGCCGTCAGGAGTCCAGGTATCCCACACCTGTGTATAGATGGTGTAGTCGGTGGCATCGGGGAACCACAGCGGTGTGAAATGCACTGTCCGGTCATAGGTGGAAAACTCGTTGGGCTTGAAGATGAATTTTGCACTTTGGCCGCCGGAACGCTGCAGAAGCCGCAGATAGGTCTGATACTGGAACTCAGGGAATACGGAAAAAGCAGTTTGAGGATAAGTAATGTGGCTGGTCGGGGCATCTGTGGACAGCGTTGCCCGCACTTCGGTTTTAACGCCGTACCCGCTTTTCATCGTCTTGCCGGATGCTGTGGGTACAATATCATCTGGCATTAGAGACATCTCGCCGCTGATGGAAGCGGAGTAGCCCGTATATTCGTATTCCCAATATCCTTCATCAACCCAGTGCCCGCCATCTTCACCGTGGTCGCACCATACCCATACAGGCACCCAGTAGCAGCTCCAGACGCCCCAGTTGGCAGTGAGCTTCTGCGTTTCATTGGGCAGGGACGGCACAGAGTAGCCGGGATTCGTGTCGGTTGCCACAGGGTCAGGCGGAATGTGCTCATTCAGATCCACGATCTTTGCGACAAAGGTATCCTGAGCGGTATAGGCGCCGCTGACAGATACTGTAATGGTCACGGTCTGTGGGGTGGAGGGGGTATGCCATTTGACCCAGACTACCTGACTGTCACCGGCTGGGATCACTATATCATTGACACGGTAGGTGGTGCCGAGAATATGGAAGGTAACCGATGCCGGATTATCCGGCGTCAGATCCTGATCTGTCCGCAGTGTGACGGCGGTGATCACATCCGTATCTACTCGGTATTCGACATCAGGGGCCTCAATTTCTCCTTCCGGCGGAGCTTCATCAAACCAGACGATACCAACGCCGAGGGTGCTGATGATGTCGGAATTGTTCTGCTTTCCAGTGGTGCTGCCTGTCCAGGCGGAGATGCCAAGGTCGCTGAATTCCAGGAACATTGACAGCGGCAGATTTTTATGGGTAAGCGAGGTCATGGTTTTCCGCAGATTGCCGCCGGACATCTGATCATACAGGCCGGCTTCAGTAGCTGTCATACAGTAATACTGGCCGTTGTGCGTGAAATAGGCAATGGGCTCGATCAGCAGCTTGTACTCGCCGGCAATCATCCGCTCATAATCGACTCCGGCTGCCTGAGCGACCATCATGCACGCATATTCAGAACAGAAATACCGTTTGACGGCTTCGATGTTGCTCTGCCCCTTGCTGCTGACGATTGTGGGCATAGATTGCGTAGGTCTAATGCAGGAATAGGCAACGCCGGACTGGAGGGAGAGGCCGGCGCCGCCCAGGTATTGCAGTTTGTCGACTTTCCCAAAATGGAGAAGACTGGTCTTCTGCGTCCGGTTTGAAAAGTCCAGCGGAGAAGATACGGCAGTTCCGCTGGATGCGTTAACAACAGTAATGCGGACGCCATCGTTGCCTGAGTTCCAGAAGTTGCTGCTTGTGCCGTGACCCATGCTGCCACCGCCGCCATCTATGTTTCCATTTCCGCCCGTTGCAAAGGCAGAGGAGGGGAATAGACAGAAAACAAGGGTAAAGCAGCATAGGAAGGCGAGAAGTCGTTTCAAATACATCACGCTCCATTCCTTTTGAAAATAGGAAGGCCGCCACAATCCTGTGACGGCCAAGTAGTGCCATATTCAGTTGTAGTAAATCAGCCCATATTGCCGACCTGTTTGTTCAGATCCCCATCGCTGTCACCGGTGGACTGCTGTACATCGCCGGGAACAACCCAGCCAAATACCGGATCGTATATAGCTCCATTTCCATTGCTGGAGCCTGGAGCCGGCTCATTGCTGGGCAGCGCTTGCTCGGCGGGCGGGGCAGTAACCTCCGGAACTGACGGGTCGGGATTGACGGTATGCTCCTGACCAGGATCTTTGATTTCGGTCTTACCTTCCGGCACCGGAGGAGGCGTTTCTTCAAGCTTTTCAGTATCGGTGAAGTCGATCACAATCTCATCCTCCGTTTGGGAGGTTACTTTGGGATATTCTTCTTCGGCATCTGTGGACTGGCCGGGAGCATAAGCATCTGCTCCATTATCACCATCTGTTTGTGTGCCACCATCTGACCAATCGCCGGTGACGCTGCTGGGTGGGGATTCATCCGGTCTAAAATCTCCGGTACGGTCGCGGCTTACGAACCAGCAGACACCCAGAATAGTGACGCAGAGGAGAGCCAGCGAGGAAACAATAAAGCCTTTGGATTGGAAAAACTTCTTCATATTTTACATACACTCCTTTTTTGCTGTTATATAAAGCCTATACGGTAGAATGTGCCGGGATTTCAACAGTATTGTTAGAATTTTGTGTTGTGGTAGCCTGTCAGCTCCACCCGTTGGGTGATAGCCGGATAACTGTGACCGAACATCCGCACATAGAACTCCACGTCACAGTAAAAGATGTACTCAACCCGTCCATCCTCTACATTGAACTCCAGACTGATGTTGGAAACCTTGTAATCCTCCGTTGAAAGCGGAATCTTGGAGTCCAGGCCGCCTGCCACTGTAGCCTCCAGCATGTCGGCATAGTCACTGCTGGAGTAAAGGGTATTTAGGTACTCTTCAAAGTTAGTTTCACGCTGGGAACGGTAGGTATCTGCATAAATCGTGCCGCTAAGGTTATTTAACTCCATTTTAGCGCCGTTGCGGATGTTGATGCAGGTGATCCGGATGGAAGCGTACAGGAGCAGGAAGGAAATCAGCATCACGATGCCTACCACAAAAAAGCAGGCGAAAAAGGTGATCTCGCCCCGTTCATTTCGCAGCGGCTGTTTCAGCCGCAGGAATATACGTTTCATAGGTCACCTCACTTCCAGTAGTGCTCACTGACGCCGCTGCCACGGGCAACCACTGTGATGTTTACCAGGTCAAAATTCCAGAACCCGCCCAGTTTGGCATCTCCCTCGATAGTAATGAAGAAGGGGGTGCCCAACTGGATGGCATTTGTCATACCGGATGGCCTGGGTGATGTGTAGGTAGCGTCAATGGAGTAGGAAATATTTTCGGCTCCTTCGATCTGAGAACTCAAAAATTCAAACAGCTCATCGGTCTCGCCGTTGACGCCGCCGGAAAGCTGGATCTGTTTGACCATCTGATCGGCGGCATGGTCAAGTTCCTGCTTGGTGGAAATGATGCTGAACAGGTCAATAATGAAGGCCAGCAGCAGGACGGCGATGAAGATGAAGACCACCGTACTGAAATAGTTGGCTTCGCCCCGCTCGTTGTTCAGCACTTTCCGGGCTTTTTGAAAGAGAATAGAAACCACCACCTTTACTGAAATTGAAAACAGCCGCTCCAAACCGGAGCGGCTGCTATACAAAGTTTTGACTGTACCAAGTATAACAGATATGGATTTACGGCGAAAGGGCAGGACTGTGCCAATGTAGAGACAATTTTGTGCCAACCATGTTTCTTTGAGACATTACAGCAGTGATTCCACCAGCTTATAGATGTCGGTAAATGGATTGACAGCAATTCCAAACGGTTTGCTGCTGTCATTTTGAAGATGGTATTGCTCTACACGTTTGGCGTTCTGAATCGCAATGGCTGTATGTTCTGCTAACTGGGTATATACATCGCCAGCTTTCTCATAATCAGGGAGATAAGTGGTCAATGCGTTTTTCACTGCGGGGTAGTCTTTGAAAAATTTGGTGGTGTACTGGAAATGCAACAGATACCAAAATTCAAAGCAGGGATTGGAGAGTGCAATATGAATCCCCTTCGCATCTGCCATTTTCCTTGCCTTGGAGAGCAGACTGTCCTTTGCAGTGATGGGGTCAGGGTTGTTGTAGTTCACATCGCCGTCTGCAACTACCCATACAGAGTCTCCCTCTGATACGGAAATCTGATTTTTGTTCTGATATTCCACGGCTTTCCTGATCAGGCTGAGGTAATCAGTTTCACCTCCGCTGGTGCGGCTGCCGACCACACGAATATCAATGTTTGTCTGACGGTTGCGGTAGTGTTCAAAATACTTAGGCTCAGTTTGAGAGCCCTCCGTCACAATCAGAATGACAGGCTTTATTTTTCTGCGTCGCTGTCCACGCTTTTCAATTTTTCCACGTGCCATTTTACAGCCCTCCCTTGATAAAGGGGATCGCACCATAACGGCCAATCAGATAGCCCTTCTCCACCTTGGCATCCTTGCGGATGGAAAAATCGTAAAGGGAGAACAGATCGGTAGCCGCTGTTTGCTCGTCTTTTTCGGTAAACCAAATCTGATCTCTCCTCAGCACATCCAGGTCAAGAAGATTGGTGTTGTGTGATGTGAAAATCAACTGGGCTCCATTTGGATTGAACTCCACGCTGTTAAAAAGCGAGACCAGATGCTTTGTCAGAAGAGGATGCAGATGAGCGTCCATCTCGTCAGCGACAAGAAGCGTTCCTTCATCCAGCACCTTTTTTACAACACCGATCAGTTTGAAATAACTGTTGGTGCCATCAGATTCCTCTGCCATGTTCAGCGCGTAGGAAGAAGTATTTCCCTCTGTATCCTGTACCGTGTGAATGGCCTCAATATTGGTAAAGATATCATTGTGCTGAGAAGGAGCGGGTTCTGTATCACGCATTTGAAGGGACTGTATGCCAAAATCTGCAACACGCAGCATAGAGGCGATCACATGCCGGTAATCATCATCTTTGAGCTGTTCTGCTTCAAGGCCGTAGGCGTCTGCAACAGAATTTTTCGTGATGATCTGGCAGGAAGCAAACCATTCCAGAACCGGAATCACTTTGGAATAGCTCCAGTTTGATGCGACAGACAGATAGAGCTTGTTGGCCGAAGTGCGATCCTTGAGAGTGTTTTGTTCATCGATATCAACGGTAAAGCGAAAATCTTTTGTGTCTTTTCGCTCAAAAATGAGTGCCTGCCTGCCATTGGGATAGTAATACAGATATTCTTCGATAACAGCTTTGTCTGTTACAGAAAAGCCATACGCATATCGGATGCCATTTGTGGTGAAGATGACCTCAAAGTTGCTGGGGCGAGAGGGTGTTTCCCGGTCAAACTTGAACGGCGAACGCTCAATGGTTTTGTGGAGCTGCTGGTTATGCGAAGTCAGCACATAATTTACCATGAACCAAAACGCATTCAAGACATTGGACTTTCCGGAAGCATTGGCGCCGTAAATCACGGCAGACTTCAAATGCTTTTTGTTTCCGTCCACAATCAGGTGCTCTGGATGTTCGTTATCCTTACTGGCAAGCAGGGATAACACGACATTATCTTTGATAGAGAGAAAGTTCTCTACACTAAATTGAATCAGCATAAAACAACCTCCTAAATCCTTGTTATAATATATTATATCCGCATTTTTGTGAAAAATCAACGCAAACGAAAAATAAAAATCTATATAGAGGATTTAAGAGAACAGTCGTGTGGAGAGGATATGCGGCGGGAGTTTCGGTAATGATAAAAAGCAAGCCTGGGAAACAGTTCGCCGCTGCTTCCCAGGCACTTTGCTTACAGGTTCTGACGGATGATCCGGGTGATAATACCTACGGCCACACCCCGCTCCATATCCAGACGGGTGACGGCAAAAGATACATCGTCCTTTTTGCCGGGCATCCGGTAGTCATAGCAGGAGTGGGCTACCGCATTGACACCGTTGGAGAGGCGCACATAGACAACACCCTTGTGGACATCTGTGACACGGCCGGCATACTTGCCCTGGATACGGCACTTCTGCAGGTTGTCTCTGTCGGTGTTCTCGGAAATACTCTTGATGTCAGCCTTGATGCCCAAGTCTTCCAGACTGTTGCGCCGCACACTGAGAATCCGGACCAGCACCTCATCGCCTACGGAAAAACGCTCATGGGCGTCACCGATCCAGTCCCAGGCAAGGTCACGGGCAAGGATGGAGGTTTCAACGCCGAAAACTTCCACGCGCACAACCTTTTCAGCTACTGCAATCACACGCGCCTGGACGATGCGGCCCTCATAGACACGGTACATACCGGCAGCATCCGTATCCAGATAGAAAATCTGGCGTTTGCGCAGCATGGCCTCCTTGCGGCTGGCAACTACGCTGCGGGTTTTGGAGTCGATACCACGCACGATGAAGTCAATGTCAGCGCCGAGCATGTTGCCAAGGATCTTATTTTGGCGCAGCATAAGGTCGGCGTATTCCTGACCGGAAGGGCTGCGGCCCAGATTGATCATCATTTCCTTGATAGGGATAATGACACGGAACCCCTTGTAATCCACAACTGCCACCGTCTTGCGGTTGTCCAGCTGTTCAATGCCGCCCAGCTTGCCGGTGATGATCTTGCGGGTGCGGTAGGCATTATGGATTTCATGCCAGATTACATCATCACGGTCTTCGGCAGTCTCGACATCATCCCGGCTGCGGATGGTAAGGACGGGGGCCTCGCTGCGCTGGGGGCGGGGCTGACGCCGGGGAGGAGAAGGAGTGGGTGCAGGAGCGGCAGCTTCCTCCACGGCAGGAACATCAGGCTCCACAGCAGGTTCCTCCGTATCAAGAATAGTGTCGGCTGTATCCACCGGCTCGGCGGTCTCGGCATGGATTTCCTCTGTGACAGTTTCTTCAGGAGCAACTGCTTTTTTCTTCTTTCGGCTGGTACGCTTGGGAGATGCAGGGGGTTCCTGCACAGCGTCGGCGTTATCTTCGTAAACATCAGGCGGCTGCACATCAGAGTCTTCCGGCATATCAGTGGGAGCAGCGCTTTGATCGTCTGTTTCAGCAGGCGTATCCCCGAACATTTCCTCCTCGGTAAGTTCAGGAAGGGGATCTTCAGCCATATCTTCGGCAGAGGTGTCCTCCAGGGGCTGATCCATCTGCCCCAGCAGTTCGTTCAAATCCAGACCATCGCCAGCGTCAGCAGGAAGGGATTCAGGTTGAGCGGTATCGGCCAGCAGAGTTTCGCCTTCCGACATAACGGTTTCGGTAACAGGAGCGTCCTGTTCCAGAAGTTCTTTTTTCTTGGTTGCCATAGATTAAAACCTCCTATGAATTTGATAGTTTTGTTCAAGACAGGATGGAATCCTTGTCTGTGGTGATAATGCCTTCCGGCGTACCGGCAGATTTGGGAGCCGGAGCCTCTTTGGGTGATTTATCTGTGGGGGATGCCGGTTTGGTGGCTTTGCGCTTTGCCGGTTTCTTTGCTGCAGGAGCCGGTTTCGGCGCAGGCTGCGGTGTTTTGGCGGCTTCTTCTTCCAAGCGGCGCCATTCCGGCACATGGGCAGATGCTTTGCAGGAACGCAGGTACTTGGCTTCCGGGTGTTTGGAGTAATCCATTTTGTCTACCTGCAGAACCTTCTTGCCACGGATGATGATGAGCGCCTGATCCAGCGGGAGCCGCAGGACTTCATCAGGAGTAAGTACAGGGCGTTTTCCAACACCGGAGGTCTCACGAAACTCCGGTGTATAGTTGGAGATACGCCAGGTGCCCAGCTGTTTGGATTTACTGGATACTGCTACAGAGGCAAGCCCTGTCCTGGCAGAAATAAATTCGGCAGTAAGCTGGTCTGTACAGCCTAAAAACAACTGCGCGTCACAGTTTCCAATGATTTCCTGCCACAAATTCTGCGGGTATCTGTTCTGCAATCCTGCGAGATTTTGGAACACACAGGACATGGAGATATTCCGGGAGCGTATTACGCTGAGCCGGCGGGAGAGGTCTGGGATTGTGCCGCACGCTGTCAGTTCTTCCCCAAGGATATGGACAGGCACAGGCAGTTTGCCGCCCTCGCAGTTGTGGTCTGCATATCGCACCAGTTTGATGAAGCAGAAAGATAGAAACAGCGAGGCCAGAAAATCAAAGGTGCTGTCCTGGTCGCTGGTAACGAGGAAGTAGGCACAGGGCTGCTGACCCGGAAGTTCCAGATCGATCTCATTCTTAGCGGTAATTTTTTTGATCAGCTCAGACTGGAATACCTGCAGGCGGCTGCCCAGACCGATAATCACGCCGCTTCGCACTGTGTCGCTGGCCTGCTTGAACAGGCTGTAGGGTGCTTTGGCAGGGTGCGTGGAAGGAAGCGCCTCGAACAATGTGTCAAGTTGGGATTCCCCATTGAGAGTCAGCAACCGGTAGACTTCGCCAATGTTGCGGTTTTCTTCCGCATAGCCTTGATCCACATACAGTACCAAGGCCTTGAGCAGATTCATCTCGCAGGCATCCCAGAAATGGTCGCTCTTGCCGTTGTTCGTGGTGTTCTTGATGATGACATCTACAAAAAGCTGGGCCATTAGTTCCTGTCCCTCAACTTCGGCAAGGCAACACCAGGAATCTGAGTTTTCAGGCGAAACGAGGTTGAATACCTTGACACAATAGCCCCGGCTGCGGAGAAATTCGCTTGACTTCTCGTACAATTCCGATTTGGGATCGCAGATGATCAACGATTCTCCGGCGCCATTTTCGCCTCGGACAGTGGCCTGAAGGATACGGTTCATACAAAACGAACGGGTTTTCATGGAACCACTGGCGCCGTAGACTGCCAGATTACTGTTGATTCTGGTATCTTCCGGTATGCAGACTGCTTTGCCATCCAGCATACCCAGTACAACACCCTTGTGTTTGCGCAGATCGGGCACCAGATCCAGTACGCCGGACATCTCTTTGCGGGACATCCAGCCGGAGGTGCCATAAGTGCCTTTGGCGGAGTAGGAGAAATTACGGTCTTCGTCATACTCGCCGGCATCACCATATCCCATGCGCATGACCATGATGAGCAGCACTGCTAACAAGCCAATGCAGATCAAAATGCCATACACGCCATAAGGCGGTCGGAGCACAGAGGAAAGGCAGAGAAGGAAGTCGGGCGAAGCGGCCAGCGGTGAAGTACCATCGCCGGGAATACCGCCGCCCTGTTTCCAGGTTGCATAGTTACCCAAAAGCTGTGCCAGAAAGCCGCCTGCGTATAGGATTGCAAGAATGGCAAAGGGCGCTGCAATCAGGCTCACGATCAGTTTTTTCTTGTTTATGGGAACAACCTCCCCTCGAATTTTGTGAAGTCAATGGTCTGGAAGCGCACCCGAGAACCGCAGTAGCTGCGAAGTACCTCTGCCTGGAAGTCAAAGCAGATCAGTGTGCCCGGGCGCTCGGATAGTTCGAGAGAGGTGTTAAAGCGTGCGATACGGGGCAGATCGCAGAAATAGCCAAATAGGACTGGTGAGCCATCCGGTGAAATGCCGTCATGCTCAATAGCCAGTCCGGGCTGCCTCGCAGTAAGACCTTGGAGCAGAATGCGATCCAGCTCCGCAGTTTTCCCAGGGTCGCACAACAGTGCAAGTATCACCTCCCCCTGATGGTCGTTGGTAAGATAAAGAAAATGCTCATAGCTGCCATCCAGCATGAAGAAATCATGTTTGCGTCCTCCGGTGCTGGTCAAAATCTGGTAAGCCAGATCCATGCTGTTGCCCAGAATCAGTCCATGAACATCCTCATGGCGAAACTGTGGGGACAGGCGCTGTTGGCAGATTACGCTCCAAATCAATGCCTTGACCCGCATTTCCGATTTGTAGCGCCACTTCATCAGGGCGCTGCTGCTGTTGTAGGTCACGAAGATGCCGGAGGGCGCAAGGAGTATTCCAGTGGAGCGGGAACTGCGGATCTTCGTGGTGTCGATCCCCATTTCTTTCACTTCTCTGGAACTGAAAAAAGCAGGATAGACAATCCTGCCGCCAGCGTAACCCTCCGGCGCAAAAATTGCCGGTTTTTCATCCTGATACACACATACACCCGCATTATCCATGGTCACATAGGTTTCTGCCAGGCGGTGTAGCCGGAGTCTTCGGTCAATTTCGCATTTCAAACGGTTGGTGTCGGTATCTCCTGTCAGGTAGCTGGCAAACCTGTCCGGCCGACTTTCCAGCAGAGTGGCTTTGGCTCGCGGCCCCAGACGGTAGCCGCGCAGTTTATCCCGGTAATAGGTACGCAGCAGCCCGTCTTTTTTCAGTGCAGTGACAACAGACTCCAGATAATATGGACTGCCGGGAAGTCTGTTAAGCTGGTCTGTGGGGAACTCGCCGGAGATGGCAGTCAGAGAGAGAAGCCTGTACGCCATCGTGTCTGGCTGTGGGAATTTCCCAAGTGATCACCTCCTTGTGGTGTGTGGCTTTTACCGAGACTGCAAGGAACTTCGGTAAAAATCCGTGGTGTAACGACAGAAAAAAGCCCCGAAATCCGGAGCGAAATACGATGTTGCGGCAGGTCGGACAAGCAATGGCTGAAAATGCTCAAAAATCCGAGATGGATTTTAGGGTGTTTTCATGCTCAGCAAGCCAGGCGGGAAACCGCTTTTTTTCCATGACACTGATTCTGGTACAGTCCTTTTCGCCCAGCGCAGCGGTGTTGTAGGCATCGCAGAGCAGGCCGGTATCGTCAGCCATGACGAAGGTGGAGAGGACATCCAGAAGCTGCTTTTCTTCCAGATTGTCGTAGTCACGGATACGCCGGGTGGGAAGGCACTGGTCATAAACCTGCGTAAAGCACACCACACAATCGCTGAAGCGGGGCATGGGATGCTCTTTGGCGTATTGCTCCAATGAGAAGTAGAACGGGTCGAGCAGAAACTCAGTGTTTTGCCTCTGCTTGCGTTTTGGGAGCAGCCCGGGCAGGGTGACCTCCAGTACACCGTCCTCATAGATAACCTCAATTCCGTGTACAATACCGGCGGATGTCAGGTAATCGCCTTTGCGGATGGTGGTGCTGGAATATATCAAATGCCGCAGCCTGCAGGCAATTTTCTCTGCCCGCAGGGCGGCATCAGTGGATAAGACTTCATAGTTGTCCGGATAGCGCTGAATATCCGTGGTATCCATCGCGTAAAGAGCATTGCTCAAACGGGATATATCATCAAGAATGCTTCCAATCCGGTGCGAGATGATTTTTCGTTCCAATCAAGTTCCTCCTGTTTTCTTAAAGTAATGCACCTGGCCCGCTGCATCCACGGTGCAGAAACCGGAAATGCCAGGGCAGTCAATGCGGCGAATGTCTTCCGGATTATCGACCAAAATGATGCGGCGTCCACCGCTGCGGTCATCCCGAAGCGCATGGTTGATTAGGGCCTCCTGGCCGGAAGCTGCGTAGACGATTTCGTATAGTTCACCGTTTGCAAAGAAGATAAGCTTGACCGGAAAATCACCGGGAGCATGGTATTCCACCTGCCCGATAAAATCCAAGAGTACCCAGGCAGCCCGTATCAGGGAGCTGTCCGATTTTGCTGCCCAACCAGACGGAAAGTAACCGCCTGTATCAGTTTGAAAAATACGGCCCTGCTTTTGCAGATGGGAGAGCAGGGTCTTGATGATTTCTTCTTTGCCAGGGTGAAAGCAAAGAAGCTGCTGCATATTGAGACCGGGATACATCGTGACGATCCGCAGCAGAGCCGCAGCTTCATTTCCATAGATTTCAGCCCTGGTCCTCATGGGTATCACCTCCAATGGCGTAATATAGGCGTATTCAAGACGCATTAAATAGGAAGGAAAGCCAGTCAGTGTAAGCTAAAAAGATGATCTGGCTGGCAAAACTGGCTTTTAGGCGTAATACAGACGCAAAGCAGACGCATAGCGGCGTCTGGAAGGAAAGTTGCACATGGGAATCACCTCGCTTTTCAAATTGTTATATCTGCTGTTCGGCAGATGCGGATTGTTCACGGCGTTTTCGCTCTACGATTTCACGCAGCTCGCGGCGGTCGGTAGTGATCAGATCCTTTTCCAGAGGGCTGGCTTTGAACTCCACCATAATATTGTTGTTATTGGTAGAAATCAGACCGTGACCTCTTTCAAAGTGAGTGATCTCCATTGTTTCAGCATCGGACAGGTGCAGGGCTTCCTGTACCCGCTGGGCTTCGTCGTCCTCCAGATTCAGAATGATCTTGGTCTTGGAGTTGTTGATGATGCCCTTACCAAATCTGCCGCCGTCAAGGTCAAAGAAATCGGCAAGATCCTGGCTTGCAAAAATCGAGGCGCCGCCGTAACCGCGTATGGTTTTGGCAATTTCCAAAAGAAAATCGCCGGCCAATCTTACACCAGCAGCACCGGCGCCGGATAGAAGCTGCCAACACTCATCAATGAAGATGGCTTTTTCTTCTGTACGGTCGGCTTTGGCTCTGTCCCAAACAAAGTCCAGCGCCACAAACATACCTACGGTGAGCAGGTCTCCGGTGAGGGAGGAAATATCCAAAACAGTGTACTTGTTGTCGAGCCGAACATTGGTCTGCTTATTGAAGGTGCTGGCGCTTCCGTTTACCAGACGATTTAGGATGTGGGCCATGCGCATCGTTTCCTTGGAGGTTTTCAAAATTTCGTACAGGTCACCAAGCACCGGCATCTCACGGTACTGGCCGGGCTTTGCAGGGTCTTCCAAAGAGGCATTATCATGAGTGATGCCTTTTGTGTTATAGGTACGAACAAGGGCTTCGTCCAAAAGCTGTCGTTCCTCGTGAGACATATCGGGGATCAGCAGACTGAAAAATATGTGGAGCTGCTGGATCTTTGCTGCAAGTTCAGATAACTGGATGCCTGGACCGTCCAGAAGTTCATTCACCGAGCGGTCTACCCGCCGAATCTCCATGACATTGATGCAGTGGGGACTGGCCGGTGAAATCTGGATAAAGGAGCCGCCCACATTGGAGCAGGCGCGATGGAATTCATGGCCTTTTAGGGGCGCAACAATGAAAATGGGGATATTTTTCCGCCTCATTCGCAGCGCCATCAACTGCATGGTAAAGGTTTTGCCGGCTCCGCTCGTGCCAAGGATCGACATATTGGCGTTCTTATAGACCGCAGAATTGAAGATGTCCACGATAATAAGGGAACTGTTGTACTTGTTGACGCCCAGCAGGATACCGTTATCATCACACATCTCATAGGATGTAAAGGGATAACAGCTTGCCGCACCGCCTGTCAGCAGGTTGCGCTTACCCCGCTCATACAGTTTCTTTTCCATTGCCACCAATGGCAGGGCAGATAAAAACGCCTGTTCCTCCCGAAAATGGCAGGTGCAGGCGTTCATGTCCTGTGAGAGCAGGAGCTTTTTCATTTCGCTGACCTTCCATTCCAAGTCTTCCTCGTTGGAGGCAGTAATGGTAATCAGCAGGTTCAAGTAGTAGAAGTCCTCGTTGTTGGCAAGACCCTCTTTGAGAAAGTACCCGCTTCGGATAGCACCATCAATGTCATCAAAGTCGGTGTTGGTGTCGCTGGCGTCCTTGATTTTGGAACGGTTGATACGCAGCTGCTGTCCGACTTTCTGGATGATGGTTTCTTTGGGCTGACGGGAGAGGAACATATCCATATCGATCCCATCACCGGCATTGACGATAAGACTGAGCCAGCCGGCTGGAACCTGCGTTTTGTAGCCATCAGAGGGCACCAGCAAATAAGCATAATACAGACCGTCAATGCAGATATGGTGACCGTGCGTGAAGTCAATGCTTTTTGGCGCACAGAATTCGGCGGCAGGGATATGGTCGATCTCACTGTCGCGCCCTTTGGCAAGGTACTCAGCCACAACCTCCTGTGCCCGGACGGAGAGCGGCTTTACAGCACTTTCATTTCTGCAGAGCAGGTTATAGAGGACATCTACGGTAAACTCATCCCAGTTTTCCGGAACGATGACCTCGTTACCGCACTGACGGAGGTAGTTGGTAGCAGTATGGACTGCACTTTGCAGGGCATTGATTGCCTCGCCTTCTTCATCAGAGCGCTTGGTGTTGCTCCACGGCTCATATTCAAAAATCAGGAAGAAACGTCGGGTAATTGCCTCACGGGAACCGATCTGCTGAACGAACTGGAGGTAGTCTTCCTGCATGAGCAGACACTGTTCATTGGTCTCCTGTTCCATCTCCTTCCGAACGGTATCCAGATGGCGGTTGATCTCTGCCCGGCGTGTCAGTACCTTGATTTGCAGCTTGATGGGGCTGATTTTCAAGTAGGAGACAAAGGAATAGATGATGTTCCGCTGTTCCTGGGCGCTGCGCAGCATAAAATTGATGGGTACTACCTCGACGACCTTGACATAGCGGTGGTCTTTCGTGTAGATGATGCCGTTTTCAATTTTGGAAATCGGCAGATAATCTGCTACCGGGTTAAGGCAGGCGGGCTTCGGCTCCTGAGTGCGGATAGGGCGTTTTACTTTGCGCTCCTTGGAGACCTTCTTTTTTTGCTTGGCGGCTTTCTTCTCCTTGGCAGGCTTCTGCTTTTTCACAGGACGGAGTTTTTGGCGGATCTCGTAGCTACGAACCTCATCAAACTCCGCTGGGAAATCCTCTCTGCCGGAGCGCCGTGACCGCCTGGGAGCCTTATCGGGCTTGTGTGCCTTCTTTTTAATATGCTTGCCGCCATGCTCTGTCGCAGGAACCGCATCTTCTGCGCTGTTACCGCCTACAATGCGGCGGTTTCGCAGGTACTTTATGAAAATCAGCAGAAAAGAGGAAAGGCTCTCACCGGAAACTCCGATAAGCGCCACCAATGCTGCTGGCAGTGCGGTCAGGCACAAAGCGATGATACGGGCAGTCAGGCCAAGAGGGAGCAATGAAAAAACCGGCACGCCAATGGCAAATGCCAGGATGCCGGCTTCAATCACATTGCGGGCTTTGAACATACCACCGAAGAAGGTGCCTGACTCGATGAAATTCGGTGGTATTATGTAGGTATCTCGGTCGATTTTATGATTCATGATTAACCTCGTTTCCGAAGCCGGGCGGGCACATCAGCCGATAATCCAGAACGGACCGCCAGCTCCAGCGCGCCGGCTGGCCTCATTTAAGATAATGGACAGATCCCAGAGCTGTTCGCTCCGTGTGTAACTGGCAGGGTCAGCCACCATGATCTTGCCGTCTTTTACGCCACGCAGGACAATGAAGTGACCGGAAGAGGTAAAGTGGCCTTCAGACATGATCGCTACTACCAGTTTACCATTAGCCAGTGCGTCTGTGATGCGCTGTGGTTCCGCAGTGGTACAGCCGGAAACCGGAAGCCCCCATTCCCCAGCGGCGGCAGGTATCAGCGCATGGTAAGAACCACTGCTTTTACACCAGTAGCCGTTGTTGTAAGACCACTCGGCCATCTCCACAGGGTCAACCATATCGTCCGTCAGAGAGGACACCACGATTGCCATAGCGGTAGGGCCGCAGCCATAACCGCCAATATTGTCCGTACCATATGCTTTACCGGCATAGCGTTCATCCAGTTGATTGTAGTAAACAACAGGTGTGATCCCGTCAGTGAAAGTAACATCGCCCAGAGCGGTGATGCTGTTTCCGGTCCACGCTTCCAGATTTTGCAGCAGACCATCGCCCAAGAACAGGCTTAGGTTGGAAGCGTAATCAGATGCAAGCTCCTTTTGGTCATCGGTAAGCTGGAATACAACATCAGAAAAATAGGACTCACCGTTGTAACGGACAGTATAGACCATCCATGTTTCGGACACCGTTGTTTCTTCCCCAGTCTCCGGATCAGTCACGGTGCTCTCACGAATCTCTTGCTTGCTGGTGTAGGAATATAGATGCTGCTTGTTTTCCCGCAGGGTGGCGGCAAGGTCATTCAGAGAAATGCTTTCAAAATCCTTGTCTTTGGCCGCACAATACTGAGAGATAAACAGGTTGGCGTTATAAATGGGACCGCCGGAATAGGCATTTTTGACCTCCATATGGTCGGCTCCCGATGCCGCAAAGTCAGCTTCGATCCGGGCAAGTACATCATCCAGTGCCTCGCCCAAGATGCCGTTGAGGGTAAAGGTGATCTCGTTGGCGTTCTCAATAATCGCTGTTTCGCTATTCAAAATCGGAATTTCGGGGTCAGATGGCGAAAAGGCATTGGTCAGTCCGCCGAAAATAAGACCGGGGAGCATGAGAACAAATAATACCGGCAGCATAAGCAGGGCAATGACTGCCACAATGATTTTCCCGATATGCTTCCGGCCTGCCCACACTGCGCCTGCAACTGCACCGTAAGGACCGCCTGCGGCAGCGCCTTTGGCAGCGGAGGAAATAGCTTTTCCGGTTTTGATTGCGCCGCGGATGGTATGCGCTGCGGAGGCGCCGGTCTCCACAGCTTCGGAAAAACCGCTTTTTTGATCTTCTGGCATTTATATCTTGTCCTTTCTCCTCGGGGCTGGAGGCAGCTTTTTGACAATGGACTCGTTGAAGGCGATAGAACCGTCAGGAGCCATATAGGGCGATTTGTCAACAGCATCCACAGCGTACTGCTTATACCATGCTGTGCCATCCACGGCATGAACGGTGGTGTACTGGCCTTCCGGGGCAACATATTGGTCTGCGTGGTACATACCAAAGGAGATGCCTTCGGGATGTTCCTCGGTCACTTCTGTTCCGGTGATGCGGCCGCCGCCGATTTCGACATTTTGGAAGGTTGGAATATTTTCAGCTCCGGATTCCAGTGCCGCATATCCCATGTAAGAGTGCAGGGCTTCGGCGGCTTTTTCACCGGAAATGGAACCCATCTGGCTGATACTGCCCGTGGCTACGCTGCCGATTACATTGTTGGCAAAATTGCCGCCCTTACTGACGGAAGAAGCGTACATATGGCCGCCGATCCCTCCGGCTGCAGCATCGCCTAAAAGACTGCCAAGACCGGAAGGCTTGGAGCCGGGAGTTGTGGTGGCTGTTTTGATGGCGCTGTTTGTGACTTTTCGGCTCACCACTCCAGCAAGACCGCCGCTGGCAAACCCTGCTCCAAAGCCGCCGCTGCCTTTACCACCGTTTGAGTTGACATTGGTGGAACTGCTGTTTCTCCCGCCGCCAAAGTGGTGACTGGAAAAGTTCTTGATGCCGCCGATGCCTCTGGCAGCAATCATAGCCTCAGCCAGCATGCTGCCGCCGGTATGTCCTACATTGACACCAAGACTGGAGAGGAAGGAATCGATTTTCTGGCCGACTTTGAGAAAGCCGATAGCACAGAGAAACCAGATAAACACATTGCCGGAAACGGCTTCTTTTCCCACAGCGTCTACCTGAGCCTGCACATCGCTTTCGGAGATAGCGGCAAAAGCCGGCTGGCAGAGCAGGCAGGAGAGAATTGCGACTGTAAAGGCCGCAAACAAAATTTTTTTGAGTTTCTTCAAGGATAAGACCTCCTTACAACGAAAGCGGGTTCGCAAGGAAGGACCCCACCATGCTTGTGAACAGGCGCAGGCACCAGGCGTTCATGACCAATAGGAAAATTTGGCCGCCAAGCATCCGGCACCAGGATTTCCAGATGTTTGCTGTGGTCTGGCTGGCGCCCATAGAAAAAGCCACAGGAGCCGTGTAGACCAGTACACCGAGCAGCACATACCGTTCGGCTGCCTCGAACAGAAGTTTTAGGTAATTCCAGGCCAGGATGAGAACCAAAATCAAGGTAATCAGCGCCACAGCCCCATTGGCACACACACCGATGATGACCAGCATCACGGAATTGAAGTCTGCAAAGCTTAATGCAGGAAGGTCGGACTCCATGATCCAGTGGTAGGGGGTGCCGCCGATGGTAAGAACAATATTGACGATCTCATCTGAAAAGAGCGTCAGCAGGATAAAAATAACGGAACGGATACTCAGCTTTATCGGGTCTTCTGCTTCCACACCTGCGCCAAGACCGAAGTTTTTGAATAACTGCCAGACCCAGTTGAGCAGGATGATCCCGATTGCCAGAGCCACGAAAACAGAGTACATAGTCTCTGCTGCGGGAAAATAACGCAGAAATACAGCCATATCACAGCCCAGCGCACCCAAAACCGATGTGGTCACCAGATCAAGACCGGCCATTACCTGTTCTGCGATCCATTCCACTATGCCGTCTAAAATGCCCATAAATGCAAGCCTCCTTTCCGGCGAGCAATCAGACGGTCAATCAGCCTGTCCATTGTCCGCCACTAAAGAGCGGCGTCACATATGCCATGATAAAGCCCAAGCCATTGAGGATAGCCCAGGTGATACAGATTCGTTTGAGCCAGGCGCGGCTTTCATCCACCGTCCGTCCGGAACGGGAGAAGTTCATGAGCAGCAAGGCTACCGA
Source organism: Faecalibacterium sp. AF28-13AC (assembly GCF_003478405.1). Taxonomy (NCBI): domain Bacteria; kingdom Bacillati; phylum Bacillota; class Clostridia; order Eubacteriales; family Oscillospiraceae; genus Faecalibacterium; species Faecalibacterium sp. AF28-13AC. Next base: position 310,387 of record NZ_QUFG01000002.1, read on the forward strand.
AGCAGTGACGATGGCGGCGATAGTGGAGATGGCAAGGATTTGGGTGTATACATCCTGCATGATCTCTTTGGCCTTGGTCCATACATCTGTTGCCGCATAAGCCGGCTGACAGAACATCATGGACATCATCACACACAGGAAGGCGCTGTAAGCCACTTTGGGCAGCGAAAGCCTGCGCTTGGACTGGGTATCCGGCTCCTGAAGCTGCGGAGTTTGAGGGGTTTTCGTTTTCTTCAATTTGCGATCCTCCAATTCTGAATGATTTTTTGATGCTCAATAGGGAACAGAAAAACCCACACCTGTCAAAACAAATGTGGGCTTTCAAATGGTCGGGCGGCCATCTGGGCAGCAAAAAAGCACCCTGATGAAAGGTGCCGTTACTGTCCTGTTCGGTTTTGGGTGCAAGTTTGAGCATATTCAGTTTAACACATCGGTATTTACACTGAAAGAGCAGAACCATGCCAATTTTGTTCCCGAAATGTGCCAATTATTTGCCCGATTGTCCGGAAGGTGATTTTGTCTCTGGAAAGAACTGTTCCAGCATGTCTAAACTGTCCTTGGAGGTATAGCCCCAAAGGACGGAACTGAGGGCTTCAATAGCTTCCCGGCGTTTGCGGTAGTAGGTTCTGAAACTGATGTCACGAATGTGCGGCCGCAGGGTCTCGATGATTTCCTCAACATTTTTGAGCTGCTGGGGCGAGAGGAAGGAGTAGTACAGTAGCCAGTAATATGCCTCACCGTTTTTGTGCTTGGTACGCAGCAATTCGACTGCGGAATCCAGCAGCTTGAGCATTTTGTGGCTGCGTTCAATGCATTTGGCATGATGCTCGATGTCGCTTCCGGCCAAATCAGCGCCAGCCAGATAGACTGAATCCAGAAAATCCTCGATGGAGGTGCCATACTCGATCTCAAACTTGGTGCGGACATGCTGGACAGAAAGCTCCAGACTCCACACAACATCCCGGTATTTTTTCAGCAGTTTCCAGGTATCATGGTACAGGGGATTATCAGCAACATCAGGTTCAACAAATTTTCTCATTTCAGGTTCCTCCTATTTTCGTGCTCCTCAAAGGGAGTGAGTGTAAGTTCAAAAGTGGCGATTGAAGTGTTTGTGCCGCAGAGGATGGTCAGACCAAAGTGGGCTGTGGATTTCCCTCGCGCACGCGGAATCAACTCTTCCCAGCAGTCGTCCGATAAGGGATATAACTTATAGCGGGAGAGCGGGCAGGAAAAGCAGGAAATCCCTTGCGTAGATAGGATGTCAGCCATCTTGCGGAGTATCGTTTCAATGTGCGATTTTGAAACGCTGGAAAGTGCATCCGAAACAATGACCTCATGCTCAGAGATGGAATGGCTCTCTTCGGTTTCAGCAGTTTCCGGAAGCTCCAGATGAATGTTTAAGGTCATGGCAACTTCCTCCTTGTCGATTAAAACATCGGAAATCTCAAACATGGTGGACAGGTAGTTCTGCAGGTAGATCACGCTTCCATGCCGGCCGGGAAATGACATGATAGAGATATACCCAAGACCGTCCAGCTTTTTCAGTATCCGGCATACGGTAGCGCGTGACAGCCCCCAGCGGCAGGAGAGTTCGGTATAACTGACCAACGGGTTTCCTGTACCATTGCGAAAGTAGGCTACCGGACCGACCTCTGACCCTTGCACCTGCGTATCGTTGTAGACAGCGGATACCCACAGATCCAGAACGATGTCCATTTCAGAGCAGCGGGCAGAGCTGACCAGTTCCAGGGCAACAGAGACTGGCAGGAAGAAAAAACCGGTATCCTTTTGGCATGGGGCATTGTACTCCAGTGCGGAATTGTGGCGGGCCCAGTGGAGGATTTTATATTTGACTACATTGCCACGGCCCAGCAGTGTATAGGAAATCAAGTGCTGATTCTGAAGGGTATCCAGCATGGACAGCGCCTGCCGATGAAAGCGGGTGCGGAACCAGCAAGACAGTTCCTTGACGGTGCACACCCATTCGCCGGGCGAGACTGTATAACTGATCCCGTCAATACGGCGGTATGAGGTGCGGAAGTTTGCATAGCTGCAAAGTACAGTAAAATGAAAAAGGCCGGAGCCTCCGTTTATGCGGATGCTCCGGTCGTTGATCAGCTTGTGGATGAACTCACGATAAATTCGGCATCGTGGGTAATCTACCACTTGTTTAATTTGAAGTTGGTATTCTGGCATGACAGTCTCCTCTTTATTATGTATTATGTATTAAAGGTGGGGCAATAAAAGTAATAAAATGTTTCGATAAAATCGTTGACTTAGATGGAATTGAAGGTTATTATATAATAATGTATGCGTCTGCGGTTAAACAATCAAGCCGTTCTTTGTGTAGAGATCATGCTAGATATAGCATCCTGAGTAACGCAGCAAATTTTTGCCATTTCTATGCCAGCGATATGCCATAACAGGCGCACTACAACTTTCTACAACTTTTCTACAACTTTTGAAGCGAAAAGGACGGCACAAGAGGACACGAGACGAATGAAAGAAATTTCACGAATCGAGTATTGTGCGGGTTTTGAACCCTTACAGAGCGGCATGGAACAGGATGAAGGGAGCCGAATTTTGCTCCCCACGATGAAGCCGATTGAGCAGTAAATTTCCAATTTAAGCAAAACAAAGCCTGAAACTTCTTGATAAACCGAGAAGTTTCAGGCTTTTTCTTTTGATGGATTTCCAGCGAGAACTACGCCATACGCCAATTTTACGCCAAACGATGTAGGATTTTGTGCAGAGCAAAAAGAGCGTTGTTCGCATCTAGCGTAAAATTGGAGCGTGTGGTGGATGGATGTAGACCTGCAAAGGACTGCATCAGAAAGTGGATTCATGGATTTGCAAACGGACAGCCGGAACTTTCCACCGCGAAAGAAGCAAATGTGAAGAACTTGGAGGTTTCCTATGAACAAACTGCTTTCCTGCTGCTACAACATGGACACCAACCGGGTAGAATCCCGGTTCGTCGACGGCTCTGCTGTTGCCATCGACTGCACCGCCATTGAGGACGAGTACGGCAATACCCCGGCACAGCGGGCAGAACTGGACTGGCTGCTGTACAACAAACCTCTGGAATACACACAGCTTGTGCTGAGTGGGGAGATTGAGTACTATCTGTCACTGGGATGTGAGCATGGCAGACTGGAAGATTAAGCCCAACATAACAACAAATCCCGGCAGGTGTTCTACAAGGTAGGCACTTGCCGGGATTCGTTTTGTTTGATTTACTTTTCCCTTACTCCATCCACCAGATGAAAATAATCATAATAGGGCGTAGTATAGGTTTCATACCGCCCCACTACGGTAATGGTTGTGCCTTCTTCCGGGTAATCGCCATCGGTCAGCACGAACTCCACTCCCTGCTGGCAGCAGGCAAGCGCATCGTAGATGACGCAGGAATGGTACAGCTCACCAGTCTGCTCATCTGTGTACTCCTGATATTCGCCCGTCATACGAACAATTTTATCGGTGTAGTTCTCCGGGGTAACGAGCATATTGTAAACTTCTGCGTTCACAACCGTATCGCTGAGTAAGGTCAGGTCAATGTCTGCATCCATACCGGTGTGAATATCGCTTGCGCCAGCAGTGCTGCTTTCCGGGAGCTGCACAGAATGTTCCGGGGCGGGTGCAGTAACAGCACTAGAAGATGCAGACTCCGGCAAGACCGTCGCCACGGAAGATGCCGCTTCGGGCTTTGCACCGCAGGCGGTCAATGCAGCGGCGGCACAGAGCAGCAGAAAGCCCTTCAAAAGTCGTTTCATGATGCCCTCCCCAGCAGTTTTCCGGCCAGACAGCACAGGCCAAACGCCGCCATGTCAACCGCAACAATGGTCGAACCAACCGGCGTTCCGGCCAGGACGGAAGCCACGATGCCCACAAAGGCACAGCTCACGGACAATACCGCCGAGCAGATGGTGACAGCGCGGAAATTCTTGCACAGGCGCATCGCCGAAAGAGCCGGAAAAATCACCAGTGCAGAAATCAGCAGAGAGCCGACAAGGTTCATTGCCAGCACAATGATGACGGCAATGACAATGGCAATCAGCAGATTGTATCCGTTTGCATTGGTTCCGACGGCCTGTGCAAAGGTTTCGTCAAAGGTGACTGCAAAGATCTTGTTGTAGAACAGCATAAACACTGCGACCACGATGATGGAAAGCCCGATGCAGAGCCAAACTTCCGATTTTGTCAGGGTCAGGATCGAGGTAGAGCCGAACAGGGTGCTGCACACATCGCCAGACAGATTCGCCGAGGTCGAGAACAGATTCATCAGCAGATAGCCCATTGCAAGCGCGCCAACGGACACCATAGCAATGGCAGCGTCACCTTTGATTTGGGTGTTTTGTCCGGTATGCAGCAACAGGACTGCGCAGGCCACAGTCACGGCCAGCGTCAGCGGCATATGGTCGGACATTCCCAGCACGGTCGCAATGGCCATGCCGCCGAACGCCACATGAGAAAGGCCATCTCCGATAAAGGAAAACCGTTTCAGCACCAGCGTCACGCCCAGCAGCGAAGAACACAGGGCAATCAGAACGCCCACGATGAGCGCATAGCGGACAAAGGGATAGTTCCAGTAAAAGATCAGCTTTTCCAACACGTTCATACGGCACCGCCTTTCCCAGCCGCAAACAGCCGCCCCTGCGGGCTTTGCAGATACGCTTCCCGTGTGCCGAAAAAGATCGTTTCACCAACATGAAGAATGTGGCTTGCGTAGCAAACCGCAGCCTGAATATCGTGGGAGATCATCAGGACGGTAATGCCCTCCTGCTGGTTCAGTTTTTCAATCAGATGGTACATTTCCGTAGTCACTTTTGGGTCAAGACCGGAAACAGGCTCGTCCAGAAGCAGCATTTTCCGGGTAGCGCAGAGGGCGCGCGCCAGCAAGACGCGCTGCTGCTGACCGCCGGAAAGCTCCCGGTAACAGCATTTTGCCAGCGATCCGATCTGCATTTTGTGCATGGCATCCTGCGCAAGCTGCTTTTCCTCTCGACTGTAAAATGGGCGGAGTCCACAACGGCTCTGGCAACCAGACAGCACGATTTCCTGCACCGACGCTGGAAAATCCCTCTGCACGATGGTCTGCTGAGGCAGATAGCCGATCTCGTTCCGGCGCAGGCCATCGCCCATCTCGATTTGCCCGGAAATAGGCTGCTGCAAACCGAGCAGAGTTTTCATCAAGGTACTTTTTCCTGCACCGTTTTCACCAACTACACAAAGATAGTCGCCTGCGTGAATCTCAAAGTTCAGAGGATCCAGAATGGCCTTTCCCTCATAGCCAACGAGAAGGTTCTTACAAATGAGCTGAGACATGACGGTTCCTTCCTTTAGTTCAGAGCCTGTTTCAGCACATCCAGATTGCTTTCCATCACGGAAAGGTAGGTCGTGCCGTTTGCCACATCGGTGGATGTGGTGGACTGCATGGAATCCAACGTCAGGATGGACTGATTCTTTTCGGCGGTATTCTGCACGATAGTTTCGGCAATTTTGTGCTGTGCGCCCTCAATGGTCAGTACACAGGGCAGCCCCAGTTCATCCACTTTGCCAGCAAGGAAAGAAATGGTCTCAAAGCTGGCTTCCGTTTCCGCAGAGCAGCCTGCAAACGCGGCATAATAGCTCAGACCGTAATCGTCCACCAGATAGCGGAACGGGAAACGGTCGCCGAACAGCACAGTTTTCCGGGCGGCATTGTCCACCACCGTCTGATATTCGCCATCCAGAGCGGCCAGCTTTTCCAGATAGGATGCAGCGTTAGTAGCGTAGGCATCTTTGTTAGCCGGGTCGATTTCTTCCAGTGCGTCGGTGATGGCGCTGCAGAGAGTTTCAGCGTTCTTCAGGGATAGCCAGACGTGCTCATCGTACTCCGGCTCATCTTCGTCCTCGGATTCTTCTTCCTCGGCCTCCATACCTTCTACGACTTCTTCCTCTTTTACCTGCTCACCCAGCACATCCAGAAGGTTGATGACCTTCATGTTCTGGTTGGTCGCTTCTTTCAAGGCATCTTCGACCCAGCCATCCGATTCGCCGCCAACATAGAGGAACAAGTCACAGTCCGAGATTTTAATAATATCATCTGCGGTGGGCTGATAGCTGTGCAAATCAACGCCATTGTCCAGAAGCATGGTAACTTCGGCATGATCGGCCTTATCGCCGAGAATTTCGCGCACCCAGTCATACTCCGGGAAAATAGTCGTGACGATCTTCAGCGGCTTGTTGCCACTCTGCAATGCAGACGGTGCAGGAGCGGACGAAGATGCGGCCTTCCCACAGCCGCCCAAAATACCAGCAGCCAGTAAAAGGCAAAAAAATACAGCGAATATACGTTTGAGTTTTTTCATAGAAATGCGCTCCATTGTTTGATATCAAGAATCATACGGACAAGCATTTCTTAATCCGACAGTTTTACCTTTAGTCGAATCGGTGTTTTTATCAGCAAAAGCGGAGAGCAAAGCGACAGCAAGGCCGCCAACACAAAATGCGGCACGGGTGTTAGAATGAACGGCCCGGAACCATCTTTTCCGGCGTGCAGGATATTCTCGCAAAGTTTCAGCTGTGCGCAGACGGCGCAGTCTGCCCCGGTACAGTCGTGGTTGACTTCTTCCGCGCAGAATGTCAATGCACCCAAAACGGCCAGCAGGAAACCAACCAGCAGGATCCACGCAGCGCAGCGTTGTTTTGCAGTGCAGTTCATTCCATTGCCCTCCTTTCTTGAATTTGCAACTTGATTGCAAATTGGATTATAGCAAGGCAACATTGGATTGTCAAGTGGAAATTTTTGCGGACACTACGTTTATCGGAAAGTCGTTGTCAAGAGGGCTGGCACCGTTTAGCCCTCTCTCTTTTTACCAAAGTTTCCCTCGCACCTGACCGCGACACAGCAGTCCGGAAGAAAAACCAAAAAGGCTGCGGCACAAAACAACGTGCCGCAGCCTTTTCCCGCTTTCATACTCTTTTATAATACCATGAACAAAGTCCCCGCAGCAATGAGCGCACAGCCGATCAGGCTTTTGGCCGTGAACGGCTCATGCAGGATGAAAAATGCCAGAGCCAGCGTGATGACCACGCTCAGTTTATCAATGGGGACCACCTTGGATGCTGAACCGATCTGCAATGCGTGGTAATAGCACAGCCAGCTTGCACCGGTGGCAAGGCCGGATAGGATCAGGAACAGCCAGCTTTTGTGAGAAATGTCCCCGATGCCGGTCTGCGTCCCGGTCAGAAACACCATGCCCCAGCTCATCAGGAGCACAACGGCGGTGCGAATGGCCGTGGCCAGCGTGGAGTTCACGCCGTCAATGCCGATCTTCGCAAGAATGGAAGTCAGTGCGGCAAATACCGCAGAGCCCAGCGCAAAAACAAACCACATAAAATATTCTCCTTTTCCTCACACTGCCATGGAATGAAGGCTGGCGTGGGCGCGGCTGGTATGACGGCCTCTGTGGGGCCGCTCTGTGCTCCCTGCGTTTTTATGCGGGGTGATGCAGATCAGATCACATAATCATTTCCCGCCTGTTCTGGTGCGGCGAGGTCGGCGAGGGTGATCTTGCCGAAGTAGTCGGCGATGAGGTCGTTCAGACCTTTCCACATCGTATAGGTGCGGCAGTTGGCCATCCGCTCGCAGGCCGGGGCTCCCGGCGTCAGGCAGCTCACCGGGGCAAGGCTGCCCTCCGTCAGCAGCAGAATCTCCGCCACCGTGTACTGGTCCGGGCTGCGGGTCAGGCGGTAGCCGCCGCCCTTGCCGCGCAGCCCTTCCAGAAAGCCGTTCTGCACCAGGACTTTCAGGATGTTCTCCAGATATTTTTCCGAGATATCCTGCCGCGCAGCGACCTCCTTCAGCGGGACATAGCGTTCGGCCTGATGCTCGGCCAGGTCGATCATCACACGCAGCGCATAGCGGCCTTTGGTTGAAACGATCATAGTGCACTCCTTATTGTATAGCAACCTCTCCGTCTCACCGTTGGTCCTGCGGAAATGGGCAGCAGCCGCAGGCGACAACGCCGTAGACCGGCCCGCCCGACCTCCGAACAGGGGAGATGTCACCGCAGGGGAGGGAGAAATTTTGATTTTAACCTATTATACAATGGGGTTTATAACTTTTCAATCTGTTTTTTGCACGTTTCCATTGACAACCGGGGCAAAGAGGGCTATAATACCATCAAACCCACAAACGATGTTGGTTTACAGGAAATATGGAAAGACGAAATCGTTCCGGGCCGGGCGCCCGCAGAGGGAGGAACATTCTTATGAGCAAGATTTATACGTCCGCAGATCAGTTGATCGGTCACACTCCGCTGCTGGAGCTGACCCACATCGAGAAGCAGGAGGATCTGAAGGCCACCATCCTGGCAAAGCTGGAATACTTCAACCCGGCGGGTTCGGTCAAAGACCGCATCGCCAAGAAGATGATCGACGATGCAGAAGCCACTGGCAAGCTGAAGCCTGGTTCGGTCATCATTGAGCCGACCTCCGGCAACACCGGCATCGGTCTGGCCGCTGTGGCGGCGGCCAAGGGCTACCGCATCATCATCGTCATGCCGGAGACCATGAGCGTGGAGCGCCGCCAGCTGATGAAGGCTTACGGCGCAGAGCTGGTCCTGAGCGAGGGTGCCAAGGGCATGAAGGGTGCCATTGCCAAGGCCGATGAGCTGGCAAAGGAGATCCCGAACGCCTTCATCCCCGGTCAGTTCGTCAACCCGGCCAACCCCAAGGCGCACATTGAGACCACCGGCCCGGAGATCTGGGAAGACACCGACGGCGAAGTGGACATCTTCGTGGCAGGCGTCGGCACCGGCGGCACCGTCACCGGTGTGGGCCAGTACCTCAAGAGCAAGAACCCCGGCGTCAAGGTCGTGGCCGTGGAGCCTGCATCCTCTCCGGTGCTGAGCCAGGGCGTTGCAGGCGCACACAAGATCCAGGGCATCGGTGCCGGTTTCGTCCCCGCTGTGCTGGACACCAAGATTTACGATGAGATCATCCCCGTCACCAACGAAGACGCCTTTGCGACTGGCCGTCTGATCGGCCACAAGGAGGGCGTTCTGGTGGGCATCTCCTCCGGTGCGGCCGTCTGGGCTGCTCTGGAGCTGGCAAAGCGCCCCGAAAACGCAGGCAAGAGGATCGTTGTCCTCCTGCCCGATACCGGCGACCGCTACCTGTCCACGCCGCTGTTCGCCGAATAACCCGCAAGATCGATCGATGCCGCTGCGCAAAACAGATGCGCGGCGGCATTTTTTGTGCTACAATAGAGCCATTCTAACATTGTGAGGTCTTCTATGAACTATTACGCTGCCCCGATGGAGGGGCTGACCGACCGCATCTGGCGGCAGGTGCACCAGAAATGGTTTGGCGCAGCCGATGCCCCCACGCGCTACTATGCGCCGTTCCTGTCGCCGCCGGAAAACCGCGTCCTCATCCCGAAAAAGATGGCGGAGCTGGCCCCGGAGGCCAATGCAGGCACGGTCGTGATCCCGCAGCTGCTGGCCAGAGACGGCGAACTGGCCGCCTGGATGATCGGCGAAGTGCGGAAGCTGGGCTACACGGAAATCAACCTGAACTTCGGCTGCCCCTCCGGCACGGTGACAGCCAAGGGCAAGGGAGCCGGGATGCTGCGGGACCCCGCCCGGCTGGACGCTTTTCTGGACGCCGTCTTTTCGGCGGTGGAGGGGCCGGTCTCGGTCAAGACCCGCATCGGCGTTCAGAAGCCGGAGGAGTTTGCGGCTCTGCTGGATATTTACAATCATTATCCCATCTGCGAGCTGACCATCCATCCCCGTGTGATGAAGCAGCTGTACCGGGGCGAGGCCGACCGTGCCGCCTTTGCTGCGGCGCTGCCGGAGTGCCGGATGCCGGTCTGCTACAACGGCGATGTCACGACGCCGGAAGCACTGCACGCGCTGGAAGCGGAGTTCCCGCAGCTGTCGGGCATCATGGTGGGGCGGGGGCTCATCGCAGACCCGGCCCTGTTCCGCCGTGCGCGGGGCGGCGCACCGGCTTCCAGAGAGGAACTGCGCGGCTACTGCGACGACCTCTACCACGGCTACACCGAGGCCTTTGGCGCGGCCAGCTGTGCCGTCAGCCGGATGAAGGCGCACTGGTTTTATCTCATCCATCGGTTCGAAGGGGCCGATCCGCTGGAAAAGCCTCTCCGCAAGGCCCGCGAGGGGTGGGAGTATGAGACGGTGGTGAACCAGATCTTCACGCGGCAGATGAACTGAAAACAGCCCGCCGTCTTCTGCGAGACAGCGGGCCGGAAAGGACAAAGCGGATCAGACGTTCAGGTAGCTGCGGAGCAGAGCCTGCAGCAGGTCGTCCCGGTCAACTTTACGGATGAGGGAGCGGGCTCCTTTGTAGGTCGTGATATAAGTGGGATCTTCGGACAGGATGTAGCCCACCAGCTGATTGACCGGATTGTAGCCTTTTTCCTTCAATGCGTCGTACACTTGCTGTACGATCTCATGAATTTCGTCGTCCTTTTTGTCGTGGATCGAAAAAATAGCAGTTGCGTCGCCCACGCAGTACACCCCCTTCGGTATTTCTATCCACGCCCAAAGCGGAAGTGGAACTAGAACTATAGTTCATTGTACACGAAGCGAGTGTAAACTTCAAGATTCCAGACTCTATTTGCACATATTCACCAAAATCAACGGAAATTTTAAGTCAAAACAACGGGGCGTTTGCCCTGGAAAGGGGAGGATTTCATGCTGTTCGGGGTAGGATGTGATCTTTGTGAGGTGGCACGGATGGAAAAAAGCCTGTTTGGGGCGCACGGGGCGGCGTTTGAGGCGCGGGTGTTTGGCACCGGGGAGCGGCAGGCGCTTGCGCTGGCCGAGTGTCGGGCCGACCCTTCTGCCCGCAGGTGCACCCACAGAGCCGCCAGCGCCGCTGCAGATTTTGCGGCGAAGGAAGCCTTCCTCAAGGCGGCGGGCACCGGCCTGCGGGAGCCGTTTTCGCTCTGCGAGATCGAGGTGCTGCGCCTGCCCTCCGGGGCACCGGTGTATCGCTTCTCCGGGCGGACGGCGGCCTGGGTGGAGGAGCATCACGTGACGGCCCGCCTTTCCCTCAGCCACGACGGCGGGATGGCGCTGGCGTTCTGCGTTCTGGAACAGGCGGAAACCTGATCCGCTCCGCTGCATAAAATGGAAGAAAGCCCCCGCGTGCATACCGCCGCCCGGCACAGCCCATACTAGAGGCAGACAGGGAGGGTTGATTCCATGGAAGTACACAGAGGAGAAGTTTTCTACGCAGACCTTTCGCCGGTGGTGGGGTCCGAGCAGGGCGGCATCCGGCCGGTGCTCATCGTGCAGAACGAGATCGGCAACCGCCACAGCCCCACCGTCATCGCGGCGGCCATTACATCCCGGCTGGACAAAGCCCGCCTGCCCACTCATATCAATATCCGGGCAGCGGACACCGGCCTCGCCAAGGACAGCGTCGTGCTGCTGGAGCAGATCCGCACGCTGGACAAACACCGCTTGCGGGAGCGCGCAGGGCAGATCACGCCGGAAGACCAGAAACGAGTCGATCAGGCACTGGATGTCAGCCTGGGGCTGGATGCCTACTGAAGATGTGAAAACAGAAAAGGGACTGCCGGTTCGGGCAGTCCCTTTTGTGGTTTTGGGTCAGTCTTCGTTTTTCAGGGTGCTCTCGGCGTCGTGGAGCAGGGCATACTCGCGGATCTTTTCCAGCGTCTGCTCGCTGAGGATATGCTCTGCCTTGCAGGCGTCCTCTGCGGCGATGTCCTCTTCCACGCCCAGCTGCACGAAGAAGTGGGTCAGCAGCCGGTGGCGGCTGTAAATGCGCTCGGCGATCTCGCGGCCCGGTTCCAGCAGGGTCAGGTTACCCTCACCGTCCACCGCAATGTAGCCGTTCTCCCGCAGCTTTTTCATCGCGATGCTGACGCTGGCTTTGGTGTAGCCCAGTTCGTTGACCACGTCGATGGAACGGACGCGGCCCATCCTCTGATTCAGCATCAGGATCGTTTCAAGGTAATCTTCTGCGGATTGGTGGATCTGCATGGTTATCGGCCTCCTGCCTTTCTTGATTTCCGGCCCGGAGCAGAAAAACGCACATCGGTTCGGTTTGTTATAGGATACCACATTCTGCCGGGGGATGCAAGTCGTTCGGCGGAAGTTTGCTAAAACAAACTAGACTTCTTCTGCATGATTTTGCTATTTTGACCGGAAACAGGGCCTGAAATCTTGTGGAACGTGCTTATCTGGACGCGCGGTAGGCTTCCGGGCCGGAGAGATAGAGGTCGCCGCCGTGGGCATCCAGAATGACGGTCAGGGGCATCTGCTCCACGGTCAGGCGGCGGACGGCTTCGCAGCCGAGGTCCGGCCAGGCGATGACTTCCAGCGTTTTGACGCTCTTGGCCATCAGGGCACCGGCCCCGCCCAGCGCGGCCAGATAGACCGCGCCGTTGCGCACGACGGCTTCCTTGACGGCGGCATCCCGCTTGCCCTTGCCGATCATGACCTTGTTGCCCAGGTCCAGCAGGCGGGGGCTCATCGCGTCCATCCGGCCGCTGGTGGTGGGCCCGGCCGAGCCGATGACCGCACCGGGGCGCTCCGGCGTGGGGCCGACGTAGTAGATGGCGCTGCCTTCGAGGTCGAAGGGGAGCGGCTCGCCCCGGTCCAGTGCTTCCAGCATCCGTTTGTGCGCCTGGTCGCGGGCCGTGTAGACCACACCGGACAGCAGAACGGTGTCGCCCGCCTGGAGCGGGGCCAGGTCCTGCGCGGTGCAGGGGGTGGTCAGTTCGTATTGCATGTTCATCAAGCCTCCTAATAGGCTCACGCCTTTGACGGAAAGGGAATCGTTTACAGCGTCGCGCTGGCGCGGCGGGTGACATGGCAGGAAACGTTCACGGCCACGGGCAGACCCGCCACATGGGTGGGCATCTGCTCGATGGCAAGGCCCAGGCAGGTGGTCCTGCCGCCAAAGCCCTGCGGGCCGATGCCGGTCTCGTTGACGGCGGCCAGCAGTTCGCGTTCGAGGGCAGCATAGTAGGGGTCCGGGTTGGGGATGTCCAGCGGGCGGAGCAGAGCCTTTTTGGCCAGATAGGCGACTTTGTCGAAGCTGCCGCCCACGCCGATGCCCAGCACGATGGGCGGGCAGGGGTTGGAGCCTGCCAGCGTGACCGTCTCCAGCACGAATTTCTTAAACCCTTCCACGCCGTCGGCCGGTTTGAGCATCTGGATGCGGCTCATGTTCTCGCTGCCAAAGCCCTTGGGGGCCACGGTGATGGTGCAGCCGTCGCCGTCCACGAGGTGGACTGTGATGGCGGCAGGAGTGTTGTCGCCGGTATTGCCCCGGCGCAGGGGGTCGGCCACGATGCTCTTGCGCAGGTAGCCGTCGGTGTAGCCCCGGCGGACGCCCTCGTGGATGGCGGCCTCAAAGCTGCCGTCGATGTGGACATCCGTTCCCAGCTCCACGAAGACGCAGGCCATGCCGGTGTCCTGACAGATGGGCAGAGCCTTCTCCTGCGCCGCACCGAGGTTCGACCACAGCAGGTCGAGGGTGGTTTTCGCCAGCGGCCACGGCTCTTCCTCCCGCGCTCTGGCCAGAGCCGCTTCCACGTCTTGGGGCAGGCGGGTGTTGGCTTCGATGCACAGGCGGGCGACGGTATCGGTGATGGACTGTGCGGAGATCGTCCTCATGCCGCGCCTCCTTTACAGACGGGCCACGCCGGTCTCGCGGGCAGCTTTTGCCACGGCAGAGGCCACGGCCTCGGCCACGCGGGGGTCGAATGCGCCGGGGATGATGTTCTCTTCGCTGCGGTCCTCATCCGTGATGAGGTCGGCGATGGCGTAGGCTGCGGCCAGCTTCATGGCATCGTTGATGTCCCGTGCGCGGACGCTCAGGGCACCCTTGAACAGGCCGGGGAAGCAGAGCACGTTGTTCACCTGATTCGGGAAGTCGCTGCGGCCGGTGGCCATGACCCGCACACCGCCTGCCTTGGCCTCGTCAGGCATGATCTCCGGGGTGGGGTTGGCCATGGCGAAAACGATGGCGTCCGGATTCATGGTCCTGCACAGCTCGGTGGTCAGGATGCCGGGGCGGGACACGCCGATGAAGACATCGGCCCCCTCGATGGCCTCCTTCAGGCCGCCCTTGATCTGGCGGGGGTTGGTCACTTCGCCCAGCCAGTTCTTGTGGGCCTCGGCGCTGTTGCAGCCCTTGTACAGGGTGCCGAACTGGTCCACCGCCACGATGTCTTTGGCACCGGCGGTCATCAGCATCTTGATGATGGCCGTGCCGGCGGCACCGGGGCCGTTCAGGACGATGTGGACATCCTCCATCTTTTTGCCCACCACGCGCAGGGCGTTGATGAGCGCAGCCGTCACGACGATGGCGGTGCCGTGCTGGTCGTCATGGAAGACGGGAATGTCCAGCTCACGCTCCAGCGTTTCTTCGATCTCGAAGCACTCCGGGCTTTTGATGTCCTCCAGATTGATGCCGCCGAAGGTCGGGGCGATGGCCTTGCAGGCCGCGATGACGCTGGCGGCGTCGTGGGCGTCGATGCAGATGGGGAAGGCATCCACGCCGCCGAATTCCTTGAACAGCACGGCCTTGCCCTCCATGACCGGCAGACCGGCTTCGGGGCCGATGTCGCCCAGGCCCAGCACGGCGGTGCCGTTGGACACGACGGCCACCATGTTGCTCTTGAAAGTGTACTTGTACACGTCGTCGGGGTTCTCTTTGATCTTGCGGCAGGGCTCGGCGACGCCGGGGGTGTAAGCCGTGGACAGGTCGTCGCGGGTCCTGACCTCGACCTTGCTCACGATGCCGACTTTGCCGTGGTGGCTCTCGTGCATTTCGAGAGCGGCTTTGTTGTAATCCATGGATGTTCCTCCTTGTGTTGATGTGCTTCTCTTATTATAATAAAGCCGCAGGCCCGGCAGCGCAAGAGGATTTTTGCGTGTGCGGGGCGACAGCTTGACAAACGACGATAGAACGATTATACTACAAATAGAAAAGGCGCTGGCCCAACAAACGGCTAGCTCCCTACCAGCAGATCAAAAGAATGACCGCCAACGGGTGCTAAACGTGGGGCGGTCATTTCTTTTGTCCATTTTTTGTGCGAAACTCTCGGAATCGGAGCACGATGTCGATCGTGTCGTAAACCGTTGTGACGAGGAACGTCAACAGCGCAAGAATCTCGGTCAATGTCATGGGTACATTCCCCCTTTCGGCCAGAGCCTCCGGGGAGAAACGTTCAAAAGTCGCCCTCCCGGCGCCCTGTTTATGGAAACAAAGCCATCCGGTAGGGAGTTGCCGCCTGCGTTCTGGACACAGCGCCTTGCCGCTTTGCTGCGGCAATTATAGGATATCACAGCTTTTGACAAAAAGCAACGACCTCACGTGGCAGGCAGCGTGAAACTTGTGGAAATTTCGCAAAATCCTTTTCTTTTTCATTTTTACCCTTTATAATAAAATCTGTCTGAAAAAAATTGCAGTTCCCGGCGGCGTCCGGGATACAGGAGGTATCCACTTGAAACGAATCATCTCGAAGGCAGTCTGCCTTCTCTGCGCCGGTGCACTGGCGCTGACGGCTGCGGGCTGCTCGAAGTCTGCGGCGTCCTCTTCCGCATCGGCCGGCTCGGAGGCGTCTGTCTACGGCAGCGCTTCGGATTATAACTACCAGAACTTTGCTTACAGTGACGGTCTGGACGAGAACGGCTACTGGTCCGGCATCCGCGCACTGGATTATGTGACCCTGCCGGAGGACTACGCTTCCATCCCGCTGAAGAAGGCGGACATCGAGCCGACGGAGGAGGACGTGCAGTCCCAGATCGACAGCCTGCTCAGCCAGAACACCACCACGCAGCAGATCACCGACCGTGCCGCCGCCGACGGAGACACCGTCAACATCGACTATGTGGGCACCGTGGATGGCGTGGCATTTACCGGCGGCACCTACAGTGGCTACAGCCTGACGCTGGGCAGCGGTTCCTTCATCGACGGCTTTGAAGACCAGATCGTGGGCCACAAGCCCGGCGAGACCTTCGATGTTAATGTCACCTTCCCGGACGGCTACAGCGACTCCACCGACGCTGAGGGCAATACGGTAGTCCTGAGCAACAAAAAGGCGGTCTTCTCCGTCACGTTGAACTACATCAGCGAGGAGATCCTGCCGGAACTGACCGATGCCTGGGTCGAGGAGAATTTCAGCAGCACCGACGGCGTCCACACCGTGGAAGACCTGCGGGCCGAATACCAGAAGATGCTGTATCAGAACAACCTGAACACTGCGGTGATGGATTATCTGCTGGCAAACTCCACCTTCAAGGACCTGCCCAAAGAAGTGACCGATTATCAGGTCAACCAGTGCCTGAACTACTACTATACCATGGCTCAGTATTACGGCTATGATCTCGACAGCTTCCTGCAGGCTGCTGCCGGTTACAACAGCGCCGACGACCTGCTGGATGCCATGAGCGACAGCATCACCGAGTATGCTCGCGAAGCGCTGCTCTATCAGGCAGTGGCTGAGGCGATGGACATCGCCCCCACCCAGGAGCAGATCGACACCTACTCTGCCTACACCGAGACCTACGGTGCCAACTACTGCACCATGGTCGCGCTGATGGACGCCGTGTCCGAGGCGCTGACCACCGGGGCACAGGTGAAGTAAAAAAGCCAAAAAGAAAATACCGCCGCGCAGAAAATAGCTGTGCAGCGGTATTTTTCGTTTTTTGGGTTATTTTTTCAGGGCATCTGCGAGGACGCGCAGCAGGTGCGGGACGTCCAGCGGTTTTGCGATATGGCCGTTCATGCCGGCCGCCAGCGCGTTCTGACGGTCTTCTTCAAAGGCGTTTGCCGTCATCGCAAAGATGGGGATGTTGGCCTTCTCGGCGTCCGGCAGGGCGCGAATCTGCCGCGTGGCCTCGTAACCGTCCAGATTGGGCATCTGGATGTCCATCAGGATCAGGTCATACTGGCCGGGGGCCGCCTGCTTTATCTTTTGGACGGCGACCGCGCCGTCCTCGGCGGTATCCACCACAAAACCGGCTTCTTTCAGGATCTCCAGTGCGATCTCACGGTTCAGCTCGTTGTCTTCCACCAGCAGGAGCTTCTTCCCCTTGAGGTCGGCCGCAGTGGGTTGAGCGGGCTCGGAGGCAGGCTCTGCACGGAACGGTTCGGCCAGAACGCGGCGCAGCTCCGAGAGGAAGAGCGGCTTTTCGCAGAACGCGGTCACTCCGGCGGCGCGGGCCTCGTCCTCGATGTCCGCCCAGTCGTAGGCCGTCAGGATGATGATGGGGCAGCGATTCCCGATCACCTTGCGGATCTGCCGCACGATCTCGATGCCGTTCATGTCGGGGATCAGCCAGTCGATGATGTAGACGCTGAACTCATCGCCCTGCTCCACCGCATATTTGGTGCGGATGACCGCTTCCTTGCCGGAGATCGTCCACTCCGGCCGCATCCCGATCTTGGACAGCATGGTGCTGACGTTCAGGCAGGTGTTGGTATCGTCGTCTGCCACCAGGGCGCGCAGCCCTTCCAGCTGGGGGAGCTGCTTGGGCTCTGCTTTCTGCCCGCTGCGTGTGAAGCAGAGGGTCACGATGAACTCGCTACCCTTGCCTGGCTCGCTCGTGAGGGCGATGGTGCCGCCCATCAGATCCACGATGTTCTTGGTGATGGACATTCCAAGGCCGGTGCCCTGAATGCCGCTGACGGTTGAGCTTTCCTCCCGGCTGAACTCCTCGAAGATGTGCTTCTGGAACTCTTCGCTCATGCCGATGCCGTTGTCCTTGATGCGGAACTCATAGCAGACGCAGCCCTTGGGCGCACCGTTCTTCTGGGCGATGCGGATGCTGATCATGCCGCCGGTGGGGGTGAACTTGATGGCGTTGGACAGGATGTTCAGCAGGATCTGGTTCAGCCGCAGCGGGTCGGTGATGATGTCCTCATCCTCAATGTCCATGGTATCAATGAAGAGCGACAGCCGTTTGGCTGCAACATTGGGCTGGATGATGGAGCGCACATCGTGGACAAGGTCGGGCAGATGCACCGCCTTTTCCTCGATCTTGACCTTGCCGCTCTCGATGCGGCTCATATCCAGCACATCGTTGATGAGGGAGAGCAGATGCTGGCTGGAGGTGGAGATCTTTTTCAGGTAGTCCAGCACCTGCTCGCGGTTGTCGATGTGGGTCGCCGCCAGCGAGGTGAAGCCGATGATGGCGTTCATCGGGGTGCGGATATCGTGGCTCATGTTGAACAGGAACTCCCGCTTGGCGCGGTTGGCCGCGCCCTCGTGCTGGAGCGCGATCTCCAGTTTGCGGTTCTGCTCTTCCAGCTGGGTCTGATATTTCTTCTCCTGCTCTTTTTTCTGCTGCTCCATCTCCTGCACCGAGCGTCGGCGCAGCATCTGCAAGACCGAAACGAGCAGGATGTAACAGACCAGTGCCGTTAAGACCAGCGTGAGCGACTCGTGGAACACGGCTTTTTCATCCGTGTACGCATAGAGGTCGAACGACCGGCCGTGGCTGTACATGCCGAAATAGCAGCCGGAGCCGTTCCAGCCGTGGGTGGGCGTCAGCTTTTCCGCAAGCCCGGTGCTGCGGATCTCCTGCACCGGCGGGCTTGCGGTGGTGTCCTGCCCGATCAGCTCCGGGCGGTTGGACGCAATGACCTGATTGTTCTGCACGATGAACAGGGTGCCGCTGGTCTCTTCTGGGTAGCCGTCCAGAATGCTCTGGACCGACAGTGCCGTCCCCTCGACAAATTTGGCCGGGGTGCAGCGATAGGCCAGCAGGATGACCTCTTCGTGGTCGGCCCGGTGTGCCGCCACATCCACGGCAGACCCGTCTGCCAGCAGAACGCGCTTCAGGTAGGTCTTCTGCGGGAAGCGGAAGACGTCCAGCGCGGTCTCCTTTTTGAGCCGGTCTTCCAGCTGGGCATAGCCGATGCCGTTCGCTGTGTACTCGCACAGGAGTGTGCCGTCCGGGCGCAGCACGGAAATGCCGGTGAGCCAGAGCGTCTCGGTCTGCTGTTTCAGGCAGTGCGGGTCAGAGAGGTCGAGTGCGGCGTCACCGGCCAGCTGGTGCACCGAGACCGCCGTGCGGCGGAGCGCCTTGGCCGTGATGGTATCGTTGTACTGCTCAAAACTGGTGGACTGCGATTTGACGAACTCGATCGTCTGGCAGAAACGCTCTTCGGTCGCATGCAGGGCTTTCCAGCCGGAAGCCAGGACGACCCCCGCCATGAGGAGCGCACCGACGAGAATGTAGAGCACCCAGGTCCGCGTGTTCGGAGTGGTTTTGTTGTTACGCGTCAATGGTGTCCACCTCCAGATACTGCGAAGCATGTTCCAGGTATTTGCCGACGATCCGTTCCAGTGTGCCATCCTCGCGCATCTGCGCAAAGGTGTCATTCAGCTGGTGGTCCAGCCCGCGGCTGTCATTTTTGGCAAAGGCAACGCCCAGCCCGGTGACCAGCAGCGGCTCTTCGAGGATGCGGAACACCGCGTTGTTGTCTTTCATGTATTGCAGGATGGCCGTCTCGTGGGCGGCGATGGCGTCCACATAGCCGCAGGCCAGCATGGCATACTGCACACTGCGGTCTTCGATGCTGAACACCTCGACGGTCTGCGGGATGCGCGGGTCGGAGCCGCTGAGGAAGATGCCCTCTGGCTTGGAGGTGCTCTGCACCATAACGGTCTTCCCGGCAAGGTCGCTGAGGGACTGGATGCTGCTGTCGGCGTTCACGGCCACGACCTGACGGCTCACCATGTAAGGCCCGGCCCACCGGTAGAGCGTTTCGCGGCCCTGCATGGAAAAGCAGCCCCAGATGCAGTCGATGGCGCCGCTTTCCACAAGGGCGGTCTTCTGCTCCCAGTCGATGACTTCAAATCGTGCAGCGTATCCCATGCGGCGGAATGCCTCGGTGGCGATCTCCACATCGATCCCGGCCGGGGTGCCGTCATTGTTCAGATAAATATAGGGCGGGTAGGTGTCGCTTCCGATGAGGATCTGCGGCAGACCGCTGTTCTTCGCGTCCGTTCCGCCGCAGGCAGTCAGGCCGCCGAGGACCGTCGAGGCCGCCAGCAGGGTGCATCCGTTCAGGAATGCACGGCGTGAGAGGATGTGTTTCATGGGGACTTTCGTTCTCCTGTTGTTATTGCGTCCGCTGCTGCAACTGGACTTTCAGGTCGGTCTGCACATCCGTCAGGCATTGCAGCAGCAAAGGGTTGAATGCTCCGCACTCGCCGTTCAGGATCATCTGCACGGCTTTTTCGTGAGAGAAGGCTTTTTTGTAGCAGCGTTCGCTGGTCAGTGCATCGTACACATCGGCCAGCGCGACCAGCTGTGCGCTGATGGGAATTTCATCGCCCTTCAGCCCATCCGGGTAGCCGCGCCCGTCCCAGCGCTCGTGGTGCCAGCGGGTGATCTCGTAGGCGGTCTGCAGCAGCGGCTGCTCGTTGAAGTCTTCCAGCTGGTGCAGCATCTCGGCCCCCAGCATACTGTGGGTCTTGACGACCTCAAATTCTTCCGGGGTCAGCCTGCCGGGTTTGTTGAGGATCTTTTCGTCGATGCCGATCTTGCCGATGTCGTGCAGGGCGGAGGCCAGCGGGATGTTGTCCTGCTGCTCGGCGGTGATGGGGTACTGGCTGCTGATCTCCAGCAGGCGGTGGAGCAGCAGCTCGGTGATGATGCGGATGTGCCGCACATGGGCGCCGCTCTCGCCGTTGCGGAACTCCACGATATGGCTCAGCACACCCACCAGCATATCGGTGTTGTTTTCGCGGGCGCGAATCTGGTCCGACACCATCTGCACCAGCCGCCGCTGCTTGGCGTACAGCTTGATGGTGTTGGTCACGCGGCGGTAGACGATGCGGGCATCGAAGGGGCGGGTGACGTAATCGCTGGCCCCCAGCTCATAGGAACGCCGGATCGCGGCGTCGGAGTCGTCGCTGGAGATCATGATGACCGGGATGTCCTCGATGGTGTGGTTGACGTTCATAGCCTTGAGCACCTCGAAGCCATCCATGACCGGCATGTTGATGTCCAGCAGCACCAGTGCGATGTTCCCGGCCTCCGCCTGCATTTTTTCCAGGCATTCTTGTCCGTTTTCTGCTTCAAGAATGCTGTAATCGCCGCCCAGGATCTCCTTTAGTATCATGCGGCTCATTGCGGAGTCATCCACAAGTAAGATCTGCGACTTATTCTGTAAAAGTTTTTCCAGCGCTGCAAGACTATGCCCCGGAACCTCCACCATGACGGCATTCTTGCGGCCCTTTGCCTGATACATCAGCCAGTCTGCACGGCGAACGATACGTTCCACAGGGTCGGTGATGGACTGGATCGTTCCACCGATGCTCAGAGAAACACGGAAATGCGGATAGCCGGGTACGGATGCCATCTGCGCGGCAGTGCAGATCTGTTCCAGTTTGGTTTGCAAAAAGTCTCCCGGAATGCCGGGCAGCACCAGCAGAAATTCGTCCCCGCCGTAGCGGATGAGCAGATCGGAGCTGCGGATGCAGGACTGAATGGCGCTTGCCACCGTTTTCAGCGCCACATCTCCGGCGTAATGCCCATAGGTATCGTTGCAGATCTTGAAATCGTCCACATCCATCAGCGCGATCCCTGCCGGGCCGATGGATTTACGGACGACTTCCTCGTAATAGCGGCGGTTGTATGCGCCTGTCAGAGGGTCTTTGTAGAGTTCTTCTTTGAGCTTCTGATCTTGTGCCGCACGCTGCTCGGTGGCTTCGTCCAGCTGTGCTGTCTGATTTCGGATCAGCTGCGCCAGCTTTTGATTCGCGGCATCAAGAGCAACTTCCTGTTGATGAAGTTTTTTCAACAGCCGCTGCTCGCGCTTTTTGTAATAGCCCTCGATCTCGGAAACTGTATTCACGTTCTAACCTTCTCCTGCATCATTTACATCGTTTGTGTGCTTGTTCTGCGGAAACGCGCTTGTCCGCTATTTATTATCGGGGGGGGGTAACGCGGAAGCGCTTGACGGTCTGTTCCAGCGCGTCGATGTCCACGGGCTTGGACAGATGCTCGTCCATCCCGGCTTCCTTGCTCTTCTGCATATCTTCCAAAAAGGCGTTTGCCGTCATGGCGAGGATGGGGATGACCTGGCCCAGCGGGTTTGCGCTGCTGCGGATGCGGCGGGCGGCTTCGAGGCCGTCCATCACCGGCATCTGCACATCCATCAGGATCATGTCATACTCGCCGGGCTTGACGCGGACAAACGCATCCACGATCTCCTGCCCGTTGGGGCAAATTTTGCAGTGTGCGCCCTTGGATTTCAGCAGCAGCTCCAGGATCTCGGCGTTGATGGCGTTGTCCTCGGCGCAGAGGAAGTTCATCCCGCACAGGGGAGAGACGTCCTCCGGCTCCTCCGGGAGCGCCTGCGCCTCTGGTACCGCGTCCGCTTCGGTGTCGATGGGGAATTCCAGCACGACCTCAAAGCGGGTGCCCTTGCCGGTGGCACTCTCTACGCTGATGGAGCCGCCCATCAGATCCACGATGTTCTTGGTGATGGCCATGCCCAGACCCGTGCCCTGCACCCTGTTGGTGCCGGAGCGCTCCTCGCGGGTAAAGGGGTCAAAAAGGGTCTTCTGGTAAGCCTTGCTCATGCCAATGCCGTCATCCTGTACCACAAAGCGGTATTTGGCGTAGTGCTCGTTCCGGGGCAGCTCTTCGACCTCGAACCGGATGTGCCCGCCGCGGGGGGTATACTTGACCGCGTTGGAGAGAATGTTCATCAGCACCTGATTCAGGCGGGTGGGGTCGGCCAGCAGGTTTTCGTGCCGGAGATGGGTGGAGACGGTGAAGGTCTGCGCCTTTTCGCTGGCCTGTGCGCGGATCATCGTGCTGAGCTGGTCGAGCTGCTGGGAAAGGTGCATCGGCTCAACGCTCAGGGTGGTCTTGCCGCTCTCGATGCGGCTCATATCCAGAATGTTGTTGATGATGCCCAGCAGCAGCTGGCCGGAGCTTTCCAGCTTGTGCAGGTGTTCGGCCAGCTTTTCCGGCTGGTCCAGCTCGTTCTCCATCAGGGTCGTCAACCCGACGATGGCGTTCATGGGGGTGCGGATGTCGTGGCTCATGTTGGAGAGGAAGTCCGTCTTGGCCTGGCTGGCCTTTTCGGCTATTTCCAGTGCGGCTTCCACGGCCAGCGTGGTCTGGTGCTCGCCTGTGCGGTCAGACAGATCCACGATGCACTTTTTTGCACCCTGTACCTCATTGATAAAGCCGGTCACGTGGATATAGTGTGGCTCGCCGGTCTCCTGATGGATAAACTCCCGATCCCATTCCTGCTGCGTACCCTGCTCCATCTGCATCAGACCGTCCAGCCGTGATGTGCAATTATCGCCCTCGGCAGAACATAGAACGTGGAAATCCTCTTGCACTGCTTCGGGGGAGATGCCCAGAATGCGCCGGACGTTGGGGCTGATGTATTCCACCTTGCCGGTGCCGGTGTCGATCATCAGGAACACATCGTCCACGTTGCGGGAAAGGCTTGAGAACAGTTCTTCACGGGCCAGCAGCTGCTGATCCTTTTTCCGCAGCTTTTGCCGGTTGCTCTGCACCACCAGCAGCAAAGCTGTAACAGCCAGCATTCCCACGATGCTGCTCATCACGGCCATGGTGGTGTATTGCAGCCGGTTCATATTGGCGTTCACAACGCTTTTGGGAACAATGCCAAGGATCGTCCAGTTCTGGAAGGAGGCAGAACCATAAACCATGTAATAGCCGATGCCATGGATGGAAAACTCAAGGTTGCCGGTCTTCCCGGCGGCAAAAGCCTTTTGCAGGGTAGTGATCTGTTCTGCCGTAAAACCAGCCGAATTCCTGAGCATGGCAAGGATGTTGTGCACACCGCGCATGTCCGCACTGCTGCTGTCCAGCACCACACGGCCATCCGGCAGCACAGCAAAGGTGCTGCCGTGCCCCTCAAAGGCAGAGATCTTCAGGGAGTCCACCAGATCTTTGTTGTTGTAGGTGACGGCAATGGCTTCGTACGCAAAGCCCTGATAGCTGCCTTTTGCCGTAGGGACTGCAAACACCATGATCTCCGGCTTGTCCGGGACCACCGAGTTTGCCACGATAGGCTGCTGCTCCAGGATCAGCTGCGACAGCGTCCGACCCAGATCAAGATAGCCCTGTTCGCCGTCCAGCGTGATATAGGAGCCATCCCGTGAGACGAAGAAAAAGTCTGTAAACTGGTATTCTTCTTTTGCCTGTGCAAGGAAAGCGCAGACATCGGCATCGCTTTGCGCACGTTCCAGATAAGGTGTCCACATCCGCATGACACCCCAGTTGAAGGATACCTTATTGTAAAGGGTCTGGTTTGCCTGATGGTAGATCTCGGTAAGGTGTGCCGTGCTTTCCTCGTAGATGGTTTGCTCCATGAAATCCGTAAAGACAACAAAGCTCGTCAAAATACCGACGCCGAGCAGCAGTGCTGCTAAAACTGCGAGGATACGGTTTTTTATCGTAGACCACATCTTAGTTTCATTCTTCAAGAGTTTATTCTCCCTGTACAATGGTCAGATACTCGGAGGGGGCGGGGAACTGCTTGCTGACCGCCAGCGAATCCTTCAGGCAGGAGCGGCTTTCTGCCCCTTCAATGGCGTATTCCGTCCGCTTGGTTTTCAGGTTCTCCGGCATGGGGCAGTTGCAGTAGGCCTCATTTTCTATCCACACATCCGTGCCCGCCACAAATACGGGATAGGTGGCGGTATCGTCCAGCGGTGCACCGTTGATGGTGACTTCTTCCAGACGGAACTTGCCCAGCTCGTATTCGGTCACCTTGTATTCCATACCGCTGGTCACGGGCATATAATTCCGGTGACGGATGGGGTTTGCACCGTTGTCCTTCACGTTTACCAGCCACTCCATCATCTGCCGCAGCTCTGCACCGGTATATTCACCCTGCGAGACAGCGTAGTTGCCAGCCATCACCCACAAAAGCTGCTGCTTGCTGTAATCGCCGCAGTAGATGGAGGTGGACACCAGCGGCGAATAGCCGACTGCAATAGACGCATCATAGGTGGCGCGCAGGACGTTCATCAGCGAGGAAGCCGCAGCGCTGCCGTGGTCGGTCATGTCGATGGAGTATGCGGTGTTCTGGGTGAACAGCACCTCGGCTTCGGGGTCTGCTCTGGGGGTGACCAGCTGCTCATTGAACGCATCGTATGCGGCCCTAGCATCGTATTCGCCGGTGATCATTTTGTGCCCTACGTCTTCCGAAATGCGGAAGATCTCGGTGGAGGCCAGACGCATATACAGATGATTTGCGCTGATGATATCCGCAACGTGTTCCAGAGAAGCGGAGGAGGTAATATTGATCTCCTTGTTATAAGAGAGCACGGCAGCACCGCCAGCCATCTTGCTCTGCCCCTCTGCACTGTACACAGCCTCAAGTACCTTCAGCACCGCAGCCAGCTTTGCCTCGTCCTGCGCTACGGTGTTGGAAACTGCCGCCTGACACATGGGGTAGGTCAGCAGCCAGCTATCGTTGGCAGTCTCGCCGAAATAGGGCAGAATCGATGCGTTAAAGCCGTACTGGTCAGGCATTACATCCGCTATGCCTGCTGTGGTGCGGATCATGGCGGTCTGCCGCGCATAGAAAGGCTTGGCGATGGGGTTCAGCTCCAACCGATCGTCACCGGGCTGCACCCGCACATCCTTGAGAAACTGCTCGTATTTTTCAAAGACCTTCGGCCATACCACATCGTCCAGACCGGTGGAGCCGTCCTCGGTCTCGCTCTCGTAGTTCATGCGCCATGTGGTGCCCTCCAGGCTCATCAGCTCCGGGATCGCGCAGCCCTGCATGGTTTCCAGACAGGTGTAGTCATACCGCCAGTCTGCCTGATAGCCCTTGATGCCGATCGCTTCAAAGGCCTCGATCGCCGCCACGAACTCGGCATAGTTGGTGGGCAGGGGGATGTTGTACTGCGCAAACAGATCAACATTGGCAGCCGTGCCGTCCACCTCGGCGCACATGGGCAGCCAGCGGATCGCACCATCCGGCTCCTGATTGTTGTTCAGGTAGCTGGAATAGAAGGTGCCTGCGACCTCGGTAGTGCTCAGGTCCATCAGGTGCTCTGCCAGAGGTGCCGCATCGTTCAGGGAGAAGCGGCGGCAGGTGATGATATCCGGCAGCTGCTCCGCACGGTTCAGCAGGTCGCGGTAGTAGTCCATGGTGTTGAAGCCCTGAATGAAGGTGAACGCATACTCCGGGAATTTTTCTTCCAGCCACGGAGTAAGCGCTTTCATCATGGAGCGATCCCACAGATAAAAGGTGATTTGAATTTTGCCGTTCTGGCTGCTGCTCTTGTCGGCTTCAGCCTTGCCGCCGCAGGCGGTCAGCGCTGCCGTGGCTGCCAGCACACCGGTGGCCTGTAGAAACGAGCGGCGGGAGAGCTTTTTCATCATACTATCGTCCTCACAGTTTCCTGATATTTCCAAGGCTGTCATTTTTTTATTTTACAGCAAAATTGGAACAAACGCAACATAAAGTTCGTTAATGTTTCTGCAAATCCATGTGGATTTTGGCGAAATGCGGCGCAGCGGAGCGACCCGAAAGAAGACGTGCGCCTCCGACTTGTGTGAAAATGCTGCGCCCAAAAGGCTGTCGGATGCTGCAGAATGCGCGGGCAAGCATCCGAAGTAAATCGAAACAGTGAACAAAAATATGCGTATTGTCGCATCTTTTTTCTTGACCTTGCGGCGGACACCGCTTATAATTGCCCTAGCGGAACGCCCCTGCCGGAGAGGGGGCGGGCCGGTAGAACGTTGAGGATGAGTGAGGAACTGCTGTGGAGATTCTATTGACCGGGAACACCTGTTTCGTGACCCCTGCCTGGGTGGAGATGGCGTTCCCAGAGGACCATGTCCTCATTACCTGCGCACGGGGCCAGCCGCACCCGCCGCGCATCCGGACCATCACGCTGGACAGCAAGGAGCGCATCGGCCAGCTGGTGGACAGCTACGAGTTTGACCGCATCGTCTATTTCTCGGAGTATCTGACCCCGCACAGCGAGCAGGAGGGCGAACTGGACCGCCTGCGCCGTGTTTTGCAGGCCAACCGGGAGCGGCCCAGCCAGCTGCTTTATTTGGCTGGGCCGGAAGCCGTGCTGACGCCGTTCATCGGCAAATCGGTGCTGGCGCAGGCGGCGGAGGCTCTCTGCCGCCATTACGCCGAGACGAGCAGGGTGCAGATCAAGGTGCTGCACCTGCCCTATCTCTACGGCACCGACTGCACCGGTGCGCCGGTGGGCATCGCGCAGCTGCTGACCCGCCCGAAGAGAGGGGAACTGCATTTTGAAGAGCAGGCCCTTGCCCCGGTGGCGGCTCTGTGCATGGAAGACCTGTCCGAGCTGGTGCTGCGGGTGTTCGACAACTGGACGCCGGAGTGGGAGAGCCTGACCGCCCCGGTGGTCTTCCACTGGAACTATGAGCAGCTGGGCGAGGCGTGGAAAGCCCTCTGCCCCGGCCTGACCGTGACCTACGGCAGCGACCTGATCCGGGAGTACCCGCCCGACGACGGCCAGCTGCGCCGGGCGTATGGGTGGTTCCCCCGGTACGACCTGCTGGACGACCTGCCCCGGTTCTTCCGGCAGGAAAAGCAGCCCCGCCGCAAAAAATGGCCGGAACGGCTCAGCGGCTTTGCCGCGCGGCACCGGCTGCTGGTCCCGGTGCTGGAACTGCTGGGGGCCTGGGGCGTATCCGAACTGCTGGTGCGGATGACCAGCACCCAGGCACAGTTCCGGGTGGTGGATTTCCGGCTGGCGTTCATCGTGCTCATCGCCGATGTCTACGGCCTGAACGCAGGCGTGGCGGCGGCGTTTCTGGCGTCGCTCTCGCTGGCGGCGGGCTATTGGGCCGAGGGCGCGTCGCCGCTGCTGCTCTTCTACGAGCCGTCCAACTGGCTGGCCTTCCTCGTGTATTTCGTGGTGGGGGCGGTGTGCGGCTATGTGCAGCTGCGCAGCGCCGAGGACCTCCGCTTTGCCGAGGAGGAGCAGAAACTGCTGGAAGAGCGGCTGCGGTTCGTGCGGCAGCTGTATCAGGATACATTGGAGGACAAGCGCTCGTTCCGGCGGCAGATCCTGGGCCGGAGAGACAGCTTCGGCAAGGTGTATGCCGTGACCAAAGCGCTGGACGCGGCCCCGGCGCAGGAGCTGCCCCAGAAGATCGTGGAGGTGCTGGAAGATGTGCTCGAAAATCACAGCGCGGCGGTCTACCGCGTGGACGCCCGGCGGCATCTGGCCCGGCGGGCCGCCTGCAGCGCGGACTTTGCCGCCCGCTGCCCGCAATTGTTGGAAGGCACGGGCCTTGGCCCGGTGCTGCGTGGCATCGAGCAGGACGGGCTGTGGGTGAACCGGGAACTGACGCCCGGCCTGCCCATGTTCGGCGCGGCCGTGCGGGAAAACGGGGAGCTGCGGGCGCTGATCCTGCTGCACGATGCGGCAGGGGAGCAGCTGTCGCTCTATTACCAGAACATGTTCCGCATCCTCTGCGGGCTGGCCGAAACGGCCATGGTGCGGGCCGGAACGAAGCCCGCAGCAAAGCAGGAGGTGCGGGTATGAGACGGAACGGACTGCACGCAGACCTTGTGGAAAAACTGCGGGTAGACGATGAGCTCCACCGCAGCATCCGGGTCGAAGACCGGGCCGGCACGGCGGCAACGGTGCCGCTGGAAGAGGCGCTGATCCTGGACACTGCCGAGCAGCGGCGGAAGCTGATCCTGTCGGTGCTCACGGAGGACCCGGTGCAGTATTACGACCTGCTGCAGCAGGCCCGCATGAACGACGACAGCGAGGTGGTGCACTACGCGGCCACGGCCATGGCACAGATCTCCAAGCAGGCGGACCTTGCCTTGCAGCAGGACGCCCGCCGCTTTGCCGACGACCCGAACGACCGGGAGGTGCTGGCGGCTTACGCCAACGCGCTGGAACGCTCGCTGAAGCTGGGACTGGCGCAGGGCCGCGCAGCCGAACTGCAGCGCCGACAGCTGGAGCGTCTGCTCAAGCTGCAGCTGGCCGACAGCCCCAGAGAGGAGGGCTACAGCGTCGGCTGCCGGTTGGCAGAGGTGCAGCTGCAATTGCAGGAGTACAAGGCTGCGGAGCAGACGCTGGAAGAGCTGGTCCGCCGCTGGCCGGTGCGGGAAACGCCCTGGCTGCTGCGGCTGCGCAGCGCCGCCGCCCGGAAAAGCGGTGCCGAAGTGCGGAGCATCCTGCAGCAGATGGAGCGCACCCAGGTCTACCTGAGCGCTGCGGGGCGGCAGGAACTGGCGTTCTGGAAAGGAGGTGCCGCATGAACCGGCTGTGGAAGGGGCGGTTCCGGTGGGGCAGGCTGCTGCTGGTCTGGCTGGTGTTCCTGTTGCTGGCAGGGGCTTTGTTTGCGGAGCGCAGCGGGGTGCAGTACACCGCGGCCCATGTTCAGATCGGGGCGCTCGACCATGCCCTGACCAAGGAAGAAGCACTGGCGGGGCAGGCCCCCGTCTGCCTGCTGCTCTGCGACAGCCGCCAGGTGAGCGTGGCAGAGGCAAAAGAACAGTTGGAACAGATCCTGCAGGATATGAAGGTCCCCGCCGAGGCCGCAGACCTTGCCGACACCGCCCCGGAAGCACTTCCGGCCTTTGAAAACTACGAGACCATCGTGGTGTTGGTGCCGAACTTCGAGCCGCTGGGCCTGCGCCTGCTCGACCTGATGGACTGGGTGGAGCAGGGCGGCAATGTCCTCTTTGCGATGACGCCCGAAAAGTGCGGGGCGTTCGATGTGGTGGCCCAGAAACTTGGGGTGCTGGCCTCGGCGTGGAACTGCAAAACGGCCGAGAGCATCGTGCCGGCCGAGGGCTTCCTGCTGGGCGGCGGGCAGCGGTATGAGCTGAGCGACCCGTTCGAATCCTCCATGGCGGTGCAGCTGCGGGACGATGCGGCGGTGTATGCCGTCACCGGGGACGAGGGCGTCCCGCTGATTTGGAGCGCCGAACTCGGCAAGGGCCGGGTGGTGGTGGACAACATCGGCGTCTACGACAAGGTCATGCGAGGCTTTTATGCGGCCTCGTACAGCCTGCTGGGGGAGGCCTGCGCCTACCCGGTGCTCAACAGCGCCGTCTTTTTTCTGGACGACTTTCCCTCGCCGGTGCCGGAGGGCGACGGCCAGTACATCCGGCAGGATTACGGCCTGAGCATCGCGGATTTCTACGCCAAGGTCTGGTGGCCGGACCTCGTCCAGCTGGCCGAGCGGTTCGGCATCCGGTACACGGGCGTCATGATCGAGAACTATGAGGACGACACTACCGACCCGCCCCTCCGCCAGAGCGATACCCAGCCGTTCCGCTATTTTGGCGGGCTGCTGCTGCGGCAGGGCGGGGAAGTGGGCTTCCACGGCTACAACCACCAGCCCCTCGTTCTGCCACAGACCGATTACGCCGGTCTGTACGACTACAACCCATGGCCCAGCGCCGACGCCATCGTCGCAGCCATGGACGAGCTGACGGCGTTCCAGCGGGCGGTCCTGCCCTATGCCGCCGGTTCGGTGTATGTGCCGCCGTCCAACATCCTGTCGGCCTCCGGGCGGGCGATCTTAGGCCAGCGGGTGCCGCAGGTGCGCACCATCGCCAGCTCCTACCTCGAAGACGGCACCGACCTGCCCTATGTGCAGGAATTTGGCGTGGCAGCGGACGGCATCGTGGAAGAACCGCGCATCGTGTCCGGCGGCATGGTGAACGAGCCTTATATGCAGCTGGCCGCGCTGAGCGAGCTGAACTTCCACTTCGTCAGCACCCACTTCATGCACCCGGATGACCTGCTGGACGTGGACCGAGGCGCAGCGGAAGGCTGGGAGGTCTACAAGGGCGGGCTGGAACGCTACCTGACCTGGCTCTCGACGGCAGCGCCCGGCCTGCGGATGCAGACGGCCAGCGAGTGCGCCGGGGCCATCCAGCGGTTTTCGGGCGTGAATGTGACGCTGCAGAGCGCCGCCGACGCCTGGACCCTGACGCTGGGCAATTTCACCGACGAAGCGTGGCTGCTGTTCCGCGCGAACGAGGGGGTGCCCGGCCGCGTGACCGGCGGGCAGCTGACCTGCCTGACCGGGAAACTCTACCTGCTCAAGGCGGAAAACACGGTCGTGACCATCGAACGAAAGGAGGGGTGAATCATGCGCATCTGTCTGGTGCTGGAAGGTTCCTACCCGTATGTCTATGGCGGGGTATCCACCTGGATGCACAGCTGCATCCGCTCCATGCCGGAGCACGAATTTGTTCTCTGGGTCATCGGTGCGAACGCGAAGGACAGAGGCCGCTTCGTCTATGAGCTGCCGCCCAACGTGGTGGAAGTGCACGAAGTATTTCTGGATGACGCGCTGCGGCTGCGCGGGGAGGCAAAGCCGCAGCCGTTCACCGAAGAGGAGCAGGCCGCGTTGGAGGAGCTGGTGCGGCTGGGCAGCCCGGACTGGGCGGTGCTGTTCCGGCTGTTCGGCGAAAAAAAGGCGCACCCGCTGGCCTTTTTGCAGAGCCGGGCGTTCATGCAGATGTTCACAAAGATCTGCGCGGAGGAGTACCCTTACACGGCCTTTGCGGATGCGTTCCACACGGTGCGGTCCATGCTGCTGCCAGTGCTCTATCTGCTCACGGGGGAGGTGCCCAAAGCGGACCTCTACCATGCCATCTGCACCGGCTACGGCGGGCTGCTGGCCTGCCGGGGCGGCAGTACCTTTCACCGGCCGGTGCTGCTGACGGAACACGGCATCTACACCCGCGAGCGGGAGGAGGAGATCATCCGGGCCGAGTGGGTGCGGCCGGATTTCAAGGAGCGGTGGATCCGATTCTTCTACATGCTGTCGGAGCAGATCTACCGGCAGGCGTTCCGGGTGACGAGCCTGTTCACGAGCGCCCGCAGCATCCAGATCGGGATGGGGTGCCCGGCGGAAAAGTGCGTCGTCATCCCGAACGGCATCCCGTACGAGACCTTCTGCGGCATCCCGCTCAAGGCGGAGGACGGCTGGGTGGACATCGGGGCGTTGGTGCGGCTGGCTCCCATCAAGGACATCAAGACCCTGCTCTATGCCTTTTGGGAACTGAGCGCCCGGCGGAAGAACGTCCGGCTCCACATCCTGGGCGGGGTGGACGATGCGGAGTACGCGGCCGAGTGCACGGCACTGGCCCGGCAGCTGGGGCTGGAGAACGTCCGGTTCACCGGGCGGGTGGACAGCGCCGCGTACCTGCACCGGCTGGACTTCACCGTCCTGACCAGCATTTCGGAGGGGCAGCCGCTCTCGGTGCTGGAATCGCTGGCGGCCCGCCGCCCCTGTGTGACCACCGATGTGGGCTGCTGCCGGGAGCTGCTGGAAGGAGCCCCCGGTGACACACTGGGCCGGGCCGGGTACTGTGTGCCGCCCATGTACCGGCAGGGCCTCGCGGACGCGATGGAGAAGCTCTGCGCGAGCCGTGCCCTGCGGGAGAAGCTGGGCGCGGTCGGGCAGAAGCGGGTGGCGCAGGATTACCGCTACGAACAGATGCTGGAGCAGTACCGTGCCCTGTATGCAGAGACCGCGCAGGCGCACGGCCTGCCGGATCAAACGGATTCGGAGGAATTATGGCTGGAATTGGGTTCGAACTGAAAAAGCTGTTCCGCCGCAAAGGGCTGCTGGCGGGTCTGCGGGCCTACGGCTGCGCGGGCATCCTCTGCACCGGGCCGATGCTGCTGGGTGTGCTGCTGCAATTGGGCATCCTGGTGCTCTGCAGCTGGGCCGGGGCGGCGAAGACCGAGCAGGACCTTCTGGTCTGCATGGTGACGGACACCCTGCTGGCCTCGCTCACCGTGACGAGCCTGTTTGCCATGCCGGTGACCCGGTTTCTGGCGGACATGCTCTATGAAGAGCAGGAGCAGCTGGTGCTGCCCTCATTCTGGGGCGCGAACGCTCTGTTGCTGGCGGGCGGATGTGGGCTGTACGGGCTGTTTCTGCTGGTGTCCGGTGCGACGCTTTTGCAGGGGCTGCTTTGCCTGGCCCTCTTTGCGGAGATGATCGTGAACTGGAACGCCATGAGCTTTCTGACCGCTCTCAAGGACTACCGCAGCGTCCTCATCGCCTTTGCGGCGGCGGTGGGCACGGCCTTCGGGGCCGGGGCGCTGCTGGTGCTGCTGGCGCGCGCTCCGGCGCTGGAAGGCTTTCTCTTTGCAGTGGCGCTGGGGTACGGCGTCATGCTGATGCTGGACGTCTGGCGGCTCTGCCGCTATTTTCCGGACCGGCAGGGCAGCCCCTGGCTCTTTCTGCGCTGGGTGGACCGCTTTCTGCCGCTGGCCCTGACGGGCCTGTGCACCGACATCGGGCTGTTTGCCCACCTCGTGCTGGTCTGGCTGGGCCCCATCGGTGTGCAGGTGAAGGGGCTGTTCTACGGGGCACCGTATTACGACGTCCCGGCATTGCTGGCCTTTCTGAGCATCCTGGTCACCACGGTGAACTTCGTGGTGTCGGTGGAAGTGCAGTTCTACCCCCGCTACCGCACCTATTACAGCCTGTTCAACGACGGCGGCGTGGTGGGCGATATCACCGCCGCCGGGGAAGAGATGCTGGCGGTGCTGAACCGGGAACTCTTCTACACGGCCCTCAAGCAGCTGTTCACCACGGCAGGGGTCATCTCGCTGGAAGCGTTGGTGATGGGGTATCTGCCGCTCGGCTTCAATGACCTGATGCACGGATACTTCCGCACCCTCTGCGTGGGGTATGGGCTGTATGCGGTGGGCAACACGGTGCTGCTCATCCTGCTCTATTTCACAGATTACAAAGGGGCGCTGGGGGCGGCGCTGAGCTTTGCGGGAGCGGCTGCGGGGCTGACGGCCCTGTCCCTGCGTTTTGACCCGGCGTATTACGGCTTCGGGTTCCTGGCCGGGGCAGCGGTGCTGTTCCTGACGGCGCTGCTGCGGCTGGACCGGTTCACCCGGAACCTGCCCTACCGCATCCTCGGCCAGCAGCCCGTCGTGGCCGAGGAAAAGGCCGGGGCATTCACCCGGCTGGGGCTGTTTCTGGAGCGGCACAGCCTGCAGAAAAAGGAGGAAGCATGATGCAGGGAAAAACGATCCCCCGCCGCAGAGTGCTGGCCCTGGGGGCTGCACTGGCGGGGTTCTGCGTGGGGTGCAGCGTTCTGCCCACGGCGGAGGAAACGGCGGCGTCGGAGGAAGTTTCCACGATTTCGGGAACGCCGGTGGAAAAACAGCCCGATGACAGCATCCACCTGCGGGACAATGACGGGCTGTATACGGTCTATGACGACAGCGGCGTTGTGACCATGTATCTGACCGTCACCCGTGGGAACGAAGCCGAGAACACCGACCATACCTGGGCGGAGATCAATTCCTATTCGGTCTACGACTACGAGTACATGCAGGTGCCCCGCTACCAGACGGCGGCCTTGCTGCAGGTGGGAGACGAGAACGGCCCGCTCCTCTCGGAGGTGGGCTATGGGGAGACGGTGCCGAACGCGACGGTCCAGATCCGCGGCCAGACGTCCAGCCGGAACGCCCAGAAAAACTATAAGATCAAGCTGAAGAAGAACAAGGGGACCTGGCGGGGCCAGCGGACCATTGCACTGAACAAGCATCAGGGCGACGGCCTGCGCTTCCGCAACAAGATGGCGTATGACCTCATCCGGGGCATCCCTCAGATGGTGGGCCTGCGCACCCAGTTCGTGCATCTGTATGTGAAGGACCTGACTCAGGCGGACAGTGGGGCTTTTGTGGACTATGGGCTTTATACCCAGGTGGAGCAGCTGAACCCGACCGCCCTGAAGGCCCATGGGCTGGACCAGAACGGCCAGCTGTACAAGGTGAACTTCTTCGAGTTTTTTCGGTATGAGGACGCCATCCGCCGGAAGACCGACCCGGCCTATGACCCGGTCGCCTTTGAACAGCATCTGGAGATCAAGGGCAGCGACGACCACACAAAGCTCATCGAAATGCTGGAAGCGCTCAACGACGAGACCGTGCCGATGGAGGAACTCTTTGAGACGACCTTCGACACCGAGAACATCGCCTACTGGATGGCGTTTCAGCTCCTGATGGGCAACACCGACACCCAGAGCCGGAACATGTACCTCTACAGCCCGCTGAACAGCGCGCGGTGGTATATCCTCGACTGGGACAACGACGCCATGCTTCCCCGCACCGAGTGGGCGTTCCGGAACTATTCCGACAGCCTGAGCTGGGAGCGGGGCGTGAGCAACTACTGGGGCAACGTGCTCTTCCGCCGCTGTCTGCAGACCCGGTGCTTCCGGGAAAAGCTGGACGCCGCCGTGGAGGAACTATTCCGCTTTTGCAGCGCGGAACGCATCGGGGAGATGACGGCGCAGTACCGCAGCGTGGTGGAGCCCTTCGTTTGGCAGCAGCCGGATATCCTCCACGAGCCGCTGAGCCGGACTGAGTACGACACCGTGGCCAGAGGGCTGCACCGGGAGATCACCGAGAACCGGGATGCCTACCGTGAGAGCCTGCACAAGCCGATGCCGTTCTACATCGGGATGCCGGAGCCAGCCGGTGAACAGCTGAGGCTGCTGTGGGATGCCTCGTTCGACCTGAACGCCGAGGACATCGTCTACACCGCCGAGCTGGCGAAGGACTACCAGTTCACGACAACGTTCTGGTCGGAGGCGGACATCCGGCTGCCGGAAACGGTGGTCTATGCCCTCCCGGCGGGGCACTATTTCCTGCGGGTGCGGGCGACGAACGCCTCCGGCTACACGCAGGATGCCTTTGATTACTACGTGATGGAGACCGGCAAGGCCTACGGCATGAAGAGCTTTTTTGTGGAGGCCGACGGCAGCGTGACGGAGGACCTGTATGAAGAGTGAGACCATCTTCCCCGCACCGGTCCACGCAAAAACGCAGCTGCGCACCCGCACCGGCGAACGCTACCGCCACGAGCTGAAGTACCGGATCTCGTACGGCGAAAAGGCGGCGCTGGAGCTGCGGCTCGCGCCGCTTTTGCAGCGGGACGCCCACGCCGGGCCGGGCGGGTATCTCATCCGGAGCCTTTATTTTGACGACTGCTGGAACTCCGCCTATGCCGAAAAGGATGCGGGCATCCTGGCCCGCAAAAAATACCGCATCCGCATCTACAACGGCAGCGATGCCGTCATCCGGCTGGAGCGGAAGAAAAAAGTGGGCAGCTGGATCTGCAAAGAGGAGGCCGCCCTCACCCGTGCGGAGCTGGAGAAACTTCTGAGCGGGGACTACGGCTTCCTGCTCGCTTCGCCGCAGCCGCTCTGCCGGGAGTTTTACTTCGAGTGCGTCTCCAACCTGCTGCGGCCCCGCGTGGTCGTGGACTACGAGCGGGAACCGTGGGTGCAGAAGGAGGGAACGGTGCGCATCACCTTTGACCGGGACGTCCGGGCGGCAGTGGGCGGCTGGGACCTGTTCGACCCGCACCTGCCCACTTTGCCGGTGCTGGACCCCGGCACCCTGGTGATGGAGGTGAAGTTTACGGAATTTCTGCCCCAGACCCTCCGGGAGCTGCTGCCGCCCAAAGCGCAGGAGTGGACGGCCGTGTCCAAATATGTGCTCTGCTGCGACAAAACGGCCTACTGCCACGGCAGTTCCGGCTGGCAGGGCTGAACCAATGCGAAAGGAACAACGCTATGAGTGTGAAGGATTTCATCAAAAAATCGGTGCTGGAAAATTTCAGTCCCTACAATGTCCCGCAGATGGCGGCGGCTCTGCTGGCGGCTGTGCTGCTGGGGGCGCTCATCTACTGGGTCTACCAGCGGTTCTATGCGGGGGTCCTCTTTTCCCGCAGTTTTGCAATGACGCTGGTGGGCATGTCGGTGCTCACCTGCATGGTCACGCTGGCCATCAGCTCCAATGTGGTCATCTCACTGGGCATGGTGGGCGCACTGTCCATCGTGCGGTTCCGCACGGCGGTCAAGGACCCGCTGGATCTGCTGTATCTGTTCTGGGCCATCACGGCGGGCATCACCACCGGCGCGGGGATGTACCTGCTGGCCGCGTCGGCGTCTGCGGTGATGATCGGGGTCCTCGCCCTGCTCTCCCGCTGGCAGACGGCAGGCCGCATCTATGTGGCGGTGCTGCACTATCAGGGCGAAAAGCCGGGGGATGAAATCGTCCGTGCCCTGGGGCGGAACCGGTACGCGGTCAAATCAAAGACGCTTCGGGGCGAGGCGGTCGAGATGGCGGTGGAGGTCTGCTGCAGGGACGATGTCCGGGATGTTACCGACCGGCTGCAGGAGATCGAGGGCGTGGAGGACGTGACCATGATCCAGTACAACGGAGAATACCATGGCTAAGCGGCACACCGCTGCGGCGGCCGCCTGCCTGCTGCTGGCCGGGTGCCTGGTCTGGGCGGGGCGGAAGCGGACCGTGACCTATCTGCCGGACGAGAGCGCCTTCCCCAATGCGCAGATCGGCTATGCGCCCGGTGTGCTGGACAGCGGCACCGAGGGTGCCACCCTGCGCTATCTGGGACTGACCTGGCGGCAGCTGGAACCCGAAGAGGGGGCCTACGCCTGGGAGGCCATCGAGCAGACCTGCCATCTGGCGGAACTGCGGGCGCAGGGAGTCCATCTGGTGCTGCGCATCTCCTGCGATGAGCCGGGGGACGAAGCACATCTCGACATCCCGGACTGGCTCTATGAACAGACCGGCACCGGCCGCTGGTACGACATCGCCTACGGAAAGGGCTATGCGCCGGACTACACCGACCCTGTGTTTTTTGCCGCCCACGAGCGGCTGCTGCGGGCGGTGGGGGAGCGGCTGGGGGCCGACGGTTTCGTCAGCTATGTGGAGCTGGGGAGCCTCGGCCACTGGGGCGAGTGGCACGTCAAGTCCGGGGAGGGGCTTCCCTCCATGCCCGATGAGGCTGTCCGGGACCGCTATGCGGCGCTTTACCGGGAGGCATTCCCGCAGGCTGCGCTGCTGATGCGGCGGCCCTTCCGGTTCGCGGCCGAACACGGGCTCGGCCTTTACAACGACATGACCGGCTTGCCCGAAGACACCGAAGAGTGGCTGGGCTGGATCGCCTGCGGCGGCTGGTATGAGGGCGACCCGGAGGGGCTGGTCCCCATGCCGGATGCCTGGCAGACGGCCCCCATCGGCGGGGAGCTGACCAGCCGACTTTCGATGGAGCAGCTGCTCACCACCGACCTGAGCCGGACCGTTTCCCTCATCCGGCAGTCGCACATGAGCTTTCTGGGGCCGAAGACGGCGGAAATCGCTTTCCGGGAGGGATATGATGCCGTATTGGCCGCTCTCGGCTACCGGCTGCGGGTCACGGAAGCGTCGCTGCGGCGGGTGACGGGCGGCACGGTGCTGACCCTGACTTTTACGAACGATGGTACGGCCCCGTTTTACTGGGACTGGCCCGTGAACGTCTATGTGGAGGAGGCGGACGGCACGACCGTGGAGGCCCAGCCGCTGGCGCTTTCTCTGCCGGATCTGCTGCCCGGCGGCTGCCAGACCGTGAAAACGAAACTGGCCGGTGTGCCGGGCCGCTGGTGGGAGGAGCAGGACCGGCGCATCACGCTGGGCATCGTGGACCCGATGACCGGGCGGGATGCCGTCCGATTTGCGATGCAGACGGCGCAGGAGGACGGCCGCACCGTCCTCTTTGCGGGAGAATAGAGCCCAAAAAGCCTGAGACCTTGCAGAAAAGGCCTCAGGCTTTTTGGGCTGCGGATGCAGCGATCAGGAATATAGGAAACGGAGAATGGCAGAAAATTACAGGATGCGCACCCGGATGACAGCGGGAATCGCCGCCAGCTTGTCGGCCAGAGCCGCGTTCACGGCACCGGTGGCATCCAGCATGGTATAGGCCATGTTCTTTTTGCTCTTGTTGACCATGTTCTCGATGTTCAGACCGGCCTCGGTGGTCAGCGCTGTGATCTGGCTGATCATGCCGGGCTCGTTCTTGTGGATGATGCAGATGCGCCGGCCGCCCGCACGGGGCTGGACGACCTCCGGCAGGTTCACCGAGTGGGTGATGTTGCCGTTCTTGAGGTAATCGCTGATCTCCTGCGCGGCCATGACAGCGCAGTTGTCTTCGGCTTCCGGGGTGGAAGCGCCCAGATGCGGGGTGCAGATGACGCCCGGCCTGCCCAGCAGTGCTTCGGCGGGGAAGTCGGTCATGTAGCCGGAGACCCGGCCGTTCTCCAACGCCTCCAGCAGGGCGGGGGTGTTCACCAGCTCGCCGCGGGCGTAGTTCAGGATTTTCACGCCGTCCTTGCACAGGGACAGCGTCTGGGCGTTGATGGTGTCCCTGGTGGTGGGCAGATAGGGCACATGGATGGTGATGTAGTCGCACAGGGGGAGCATGTCGTTCAGGTTCACGCAATGGTGGACCTGGCTGCTCAGGTTCCAGGCGGCATCAATGGAGATGTAGGGGTCGTAGCCGTAGACCTCCATGCCCAGCGCAATGGCGCAGTTGGCCACGCGGGAGCCGATGGCACCCAGACCGATGACGCCCAGCGTCTTGCCCTTGATCTCGTTGCCCACGAACTGCTTTTTGCCCTTTTCCACGCTCTTGGCCAGAGCGGGGTCGCCCGCAAGGCCCTGCGTCCACTGGGCGGCGGCGGCCACATTGCGGCTGCCGGCAATGAGCATCCCGACGACCAGCTCAGCCACGGCGTTGGCGTTGGCACCGGGGGTGTTGAAGACCACGATGCCCTGCTCGCTGCAGCGGTCCAGCGGGATGTTGTTCACACCGGCACCGGCGCGGGCAATGGCCAGCAGATTCTTGTTGAAGGTGGTGTTCAGCAGGTCGGCGCTGCGGACGAGGATCCCGTCCGGCGCGTCGGCATCCACCGAGACATCAAAAAGGTTTTTGTTCAGCTTCGCCAGGCCCACCGGGCTGATGGCGTTCAAGGTTTTGATGGTAAACATTACGCATTCTCCTTCCGGAACTGCTCCATGAAATCGACCAGCTTGTCAACGCCCTCGGCGGGCATGGCGTTGTAGATGGAGGCGCGCATTCCACCGACGAGGCGGTGGCCCTTCAGGTTGACGAAGCCTGCCTCTGCGGCCTCGGCGCAGAACTTTTTGTCCAGATCGGCGTTGGGGCTGGTGAAGGTGACATTCATCGTGCTGCGGTAGCGGTGCTCGACGGGGTTGGTGAAGAAGTCCTGCCCATCGAGGTAATCGTACAGCACCTTGGCCTTGGCTTCGT
The DNA here is from genome assembly GCF_003478405.1 of Faecalibacterium sp. AF28-13AC. NCBI lineage: Bacteria > Bacillati > Bacillota > Clostridia > Eubacteriales > Oscillospiraceae > Faecalibacterium > Faecalibacterium sp. AF28-13AC. The sequence goes on from NZ_QUFG01000002.1 coordinate 350,529, forward strand.
TGATCTTCTGCATGTTGGCCAGACCGCCGATGTCGTTTTCGAGGTACTGAAGCACCAGACCGGTCATGTAGATGCACCAGCAGGGGGGCGTGTTGTACATGCTGTCCTTGGCCAGCAGGGTGGTGTAGTTCATCATGGTGGGCACGGTGTCAGCGGCGTGACCCAGCAGGTCGTCCCGGACGATGGCGATGGCCATGCCGGCGGGGGCAACGTTCTTCTGCACACCGAAGTAGATGCAGCCGTACTTCGTCACGTCCACGGGCTTGGAAAGGATCATCGAGCTCATGTCCGCCACCAGCGGGATGCCCTCCACCTGCGGGACCTCGACGTACTGGGTGCCGAAGATGGTGTTGTTCTGGCAGATGTGGATGTAGCTGGCATCCTTGTCGTAGGCGATGGCGTTCACATCCGGGATGTAGGTGAAGTTTTTGTCCTTGCTGGAGGCCACGATGTTCGCTTCGCCGAACTTGGCGGCTTCCTTGGCGGCCAGATTCGAGAAGTTGCCGGTGACAAGGTAGTCGGCCTTGCCGGTGGTCATGAAGTTCAACGGCACCATGGCGAACTGCTGGGTCGCACCGCCCTGGAAGAAGCCGACCTTGTAGTTGTCGGGGATGTTCATCACCCGGCGCAGCGAGGCCTCGGTCTCGGTGATGATGGCATCGAACCACTTGCTGCGGTGGCTCATTTCCATCACGCTCTGGCCGCTGCTGCCGTATTCAAGCAGTTCGGCCTGGGCCTGCTTCAGGACCTTTTCGGGCAGCATGCTGGGGCCTGCGCTGAAATTGTAAACTCGTGCCATAATGCGACTCTCCCTTTCCTGATTCCGCGCCGCCCGAATCTCCGGCGGCATTGTGCTCTGGTTTTGTCCGTAGTATAATGGTTTTGAGGGTGCGAAAACAAGAGCATCTTTGCACAAAGATGCGCGTCTGACCGTGCACTGAAAGCACGGAACACACAAATGTATTTGACACAAACACAGAAACGGAGACGAATGTAAAATATGCTGCAAAACAGGGCAGAGCAGCCAAAATCCTGCCCTTGAAAAACGCGGGACTTTTCGGTAAAATCAAATAAACAGAGACAAATGTAAAACAAAAAAGGAGGGCGAACCCTGCAATGTATGGCATCCCGGACCGTCTGAGACCGCTTTCGGCGGCGGAAGAACAGGTGCTGCTGGCCGTGTGGAGCTGCAAACAGCCCGCCTCCCGGCGGGACATCGGAGAGAAGCTGGCCGCAAAAGGCTGGCGGCCGGCCACCGTGCTGAATTTTCTCTACCGGCTGGAAGACAAGGGCTGGGTGAAGAGCGGCAAAGAGCAGAACCGAAACACCTACACGCCCACCCTCACGAAACGCGCCTACGGCGTCTGGACCATGCGCCAGCGGCTGGATGCCGTTTTTGGCGGCGACCTGGCCGAGGCCGTCCGCGCCCTTGTCAGCGAGAGCGGCTGCTCCCAGAGCCAGCTGGAACAGGCGATGGCCGTGCTGGAAGAAAAGCACGCCGAGGCCGAAGAATATGATCTGTATGACCCGTATGGGTGAGCCCTCTCAGTCACGCTTCGCGTGCCAGCTCTCCCGAAGGGAGAGCCATTGGCAGGCCGGTATTGGCTGTGCTGGACGAAACGGCTTTCGCAGAGCCGGAACGATGGGGCTTCGCTGGCTGGACAGCGAGCCGGAAAGAGGAGGAAAGAACGATGACTTGTAAAAATCGCGCAAAGAACTGCGGCGGCTGCCCGCTGCTGGAACTGCCCTATGCAGACCAGCTGAAGCAGAAGGAGGAAAAAGTCCGCGCCCTGCTGGGCAGATACGGCCCGGTGCACCCCATCCGGGGGATGGAGACGCCTTACCACTATCGGAATAAGGTGATCTCGACCTTTGCCGCCGGGCAGGGTGGAAAACTCGTGTCCGGCATCTATGCCGCCGGGACCCATAAGGTGCTGCCGGTGGAGCGCTGCCTGCTGGAAGACGAGGTGCTGGATACCGTGCTGAAAGCCGTCCGCGCAGCGGCAGCGGCCTGCCGGTATCAGCCTTTCCGGGAAGACCAGGGCACCGGCCTGCTCCGCCACTGCCTGCTGCGCCGGGGCGCCGCCACCGGGCAGGTGATGGTGGTGCTGGTCACGGCCCAGCCCATTCTGCCCGGCGCAAAGAACTTTGTCCGCGCCCTGCTGGCAGAGGCTGAAAAGCGGCAGGTCCCCGTGACGACCATCGTGCAGAACTACACCCCCCGCCGCACCAGCGTTGTGCTGGGCGAGCAGGAAAAGGTGCTCTACGGCAAGGGGTTCATTCTGGATGAACTCTGCGGCAAGACCTACGCGCTCAGCCCCCGCAGCTTCTATCAGGTGAACCCGGTGCAGACGGCGGTGCTCTACGGTCTGGCCGTGGAGGCCGCCCAGCTGACCGGCAGAGAGGTCGTGCTGGATGCCTACTGCGGCATCGGCACCATCGGCCTGACTGCCGCCGACCGGGCAAAGCAGGTGGTGGGCGTGGAGCTCAACCGGGACGCGGTGCGCGACGCCATCGGCAACGCGAAGCACAACGGCGTCAAAAACGCCCGGTTCTTTGCCGCCGACGCCACGGCCTGGATCTGCGAAGCCGCTGCCGCCGGGGAGCGGGCCGACGTCATCTTCATGGACCCGCCCCGCGAAGGCTCGACGCCCCAGTTCATCGAGAGCGTCGTCCGCATGGCTCCCAGACGGGTGGTCTACGTCAGCTGCAACCCGGAGACCATGGCCCGCGACCTGGCTCTTCTGACGAAAAAAGGCTACCGGGCCGAGGGCTTCACCCCGGTCGATATGTTCCCGAACAGCGAGCATATTGAAGTGGTCTGTGCCCTGTCCCGACAGGAGCAACGGAAGCAAAGCCGCCGATGAAGCATTCCGGGGCCTTTGGCCGCGAAAATGTGAAAGAACGCGGGGTCTGGTTGAGAAAGACACTGCAACGTGATATACTAAAATAGCATATACGTGCCTTGATTACAGAAATCCAAAGGTGAAATGTCTTACAATGAACGGTTATTTTTATGTCTTGACGGCCATTGACCTTTTTGTGCTGAGCTTCATGTGCATCCTCACAAAGTTCAGCGAATCCCTGAACAAAAAGCAAAAACGGGGATTTTTTCTGGCCTTTGCGCTGATTGCGGGGATCTCGGTGCTGGAGGTTGTGACGCTGGCGGTGGATGGCGCACCGGCGGGCTACCGCTGGCTGAACATCCTGTCCAACTATCTGGGGTTCGGCCTCTCCCCGGCGGTGTCCCTCTGCCTGGTGTACGTCATGGACCGGAAGAAAATGGTGAACTTCTGGTTCCGGGCGGCCGTGTGCTGCGAGGGGTGCTACCTGCTGTTTCTTGCTCTGTCCATCCCCGCCGGGCTGGTGTTCTCCGTCAGCGAAGACAACGTCTATTCCCGCGGGCCTTACTTTTGCATTTACATCCTGATGTACCTTGCGGCCATCGTGTACCTTTCGGCGTCCACCATCGTCACGGCGCGGGAGTTTCAGAACCGCAGCCGGGTGCTGATCTACCCCCTGATGCTCTTTCTGACCATCGAGACCATCATTCAGGTGGCTCTGCCGAGCCTCCACGTTACATGGCTGTGCGTTACCCTGCTGTCGGTGCTGTACTTTATTTATTGCAGTGAGATGTGGAACCAGCTGGATGCCCTCACCGGGCTGCTGAACCAGAACAGCTACCTGAACCGCACCGCAGAGATGCGCCGCAGCGGCGGGGTGCTGGTGGTGTTCGATGTGGACGACTTCAAGCAGGTCAACGACCGCTACGGCCACTTACAGGGAGACGTCTGCCTGGCCGAGATCGCCCACTGCATCAAAAAAGCCTATGCCCACTGCGGCTACTGTTACCGCATCGGCGGCGACGAGTTCTGTGTGCTGCTGAAAAACGCAGACCGGGAGGCCTGGTGCGCGCAGGAATTTGAGCGTTGGCTGGCACTGCGGCGTGAGGTCGTGCATTGTCTGCCCAGAGTGTCCCTGGGGTCGGCACCCATTTCGGGGGAGGACCTGCTGGCCGTGAAAAACCAGGCCGACCGGGAGATGTACCGCTGCAAAAAGGCCCGGAAGGCTGCGGCGGCTGCAATGGAAAGGGCCGAAAGTGGGAGGCCCTGACCCATAGGCGGTACAAAAGGGGAGGAAGCCATGAGCGAATTTTCACACTTAAAAAACAAGCTGCTGGCTGAGCAGGTCGAAGACCAGATCTACCATTATATTCTGGATACCCCGCTGGAGCCGGGGGCAAAACTGCCCAACGAGTTTGCGCTGGCGGAAAAGTTCCGGGTGGGGCGCAGCACCATCCGGGAGGCGGTCAAGCTGCTGTCCAGCAAAGGCATCGTGGAGGTGCGGCAAGGCTCCGGCACCTATGTGGTCACAACGGTGAAAGGGCTTTCGGACCCGCTGAATCTGCGCAGTGTGCAGGATAAGAATGCGCTGGCCTTTGATCTGGTCAACCTGCGGCTGCTGCTGGAACCGGGCATCGCGGAGATCGCGGCCCAGAACGCGACCGACGAGGACATTGAGCGGCTGCGGCGGCTGTGCGAGCGGGTCGAGACCAAGATCCACAATGGCGACCGCTACATTGAAGACGACATCGCCTTCCACACCTGCATTGCCGAGAGCAGCAAGAATCTGGTGGTGGGGCAGCTGATCCCCATTATTGATACGGCGGTGATGATGTTCGTGAACGTCACCCACAAAAAGCTCATCGACGAGACCATCATGACCCACCGGATGATCGCGGAGGCCATCGCCAGGCACGACCCCATCGGGGCAAAGTCGGCCATGGTGATGCACCTGAACTTCAACCGCACCTATATCAAGAAGATCTACGACGGCGAAGATCCCGATGATGGGACAGTTGGAATGGCGGGATTTCTCAAATGATACCGGCCCTGCACGGCGAAATACCGTGCAGGGTATTTTTATGTCCAAAGTCATCTGATGACTTTTTACCCCGGCAGTTTGCAAAACCCGGCTGTGAGGGTGAATTTTATGAAAAAGTCGCCCGAAATTGGGCAGAGTGCATGATGTATCCCAGATTTTTTGCGCAAATAGTAGGACGTATATGGAACAACTTGCAAAAAGATGTCTGCAGATTTACAATTGAATCACAAAAGGTTCTACGAAAAAAGGACGAAAACAAGCGATATTTGGAGGTAGGGATTATGGAACTTCGTTCACAGGAAGTCCGCACGCTGGCACCTGAAAACGACCCGCTGAAAATGGGGATGGGCTGGAAGGTCGAGGATCTTGCAAAGCCGCAGATCCTGGTGGAAAGCACCTTCGGCGACAGCCACCCTGGCAGCGCCCATCTGGATCAGTTCGTCAGAGAGGCCGTGCAGGCGGTCAACGAGAACGGCGGCAAGGCTGCCCGCTATTTTGCCACCGATATGTGCGATGGCATCGCACAGGGTCATGACGGCATCAACTACTCGCTGCCCCACCGGGACGCCATCGTAAATCTGGTGGAAGCACAGGCCAACGCCAGCGTCTACGACGGCGGCGTGTTCATCGCCAGCTGCGACAAGTCCGTGCCCGCCATGCTGATGAGCATCGGCCGCCTGAAGGACATGAGCGCCATCGTCGTCACCGGCGGCGTCATGGAGGCTCACACCCTGCCGAAAGAGTATGTGGTCAACGACCCGGCCTGCGCCATCAACGAGCTGCTGACGTTGGAGCAGATCGGCAAGTTTGACGCCTGGGAAAAGACCGGCGTCATCCCCAACAGCCAGCTGGACTACTACAAGCACAACGCCTGCCCCAGCTGCGGTGCCTGCTCCTTCATGGGCACTGCCTCCACCATGCAGGTCATGGCCGAGGCGCTGGGCCTGATGCTGCCGGGCACCGCCCTGATGCCCGCCACCGCTCCGGAGCTGAAGCAGGCTGCCTACGACGCCGGCAAGCAGCTGATGGAGCTGGTCAGGAAGGGCATCACCGCCAAGGACATCGTGACTAAGGAGAGCTTTGAGAACGCCATCATGGTCCACGCCGCCATCTCCGGCTCCACCAACGCGACCATGCACCTGCCCGCTGTCGCGCATGAGTTCGGCATCGAGATCGACGCCGACACCTTCGACCGGATGCACCGGGGTGCGCACTACCTGCTGAACATCCGTCCCTCCGGCGACTGGCCCGCACAGTACTTCTACTATGCAGGCGGTGTGCCCCGCGTGATGGAAGAGATCAAGTCCATGTTGCATCTGGACGTGATGACCGTCACCGGCAAGACGCTGGGCGAGAATCTGGAGGAGCTGAAAAAGAACGGCTTCTACCAGCACTGCGACGCCATCCTGGCCGAAAAGACCGCCGGTTTTGCCCGCCCGGTCAGCCGCGAGGATATCATCCACAGCTTCGACAACGCCAAGGGCACCGACGGCAGCATCGCCATCCTGAAGGGCAATCTGGCTCCGGAAGGCTGCGTCATCAAGCACACCGCCTGCCCCAAGAACATGTTTGAAGCCACCCTGCGCGCCAAGCCCTACGACAGTGAGGAGGAGTGCATCTCCGCTGTCCTGCACGGCGAGGTGAAGCCCGGCGACGCCATCTTCATCCGCTACGAAGGCCCCCGCGGCAGCGGTATGCCGGAGATGTTCTACACCGGCGAGGCCATCTGCGCCGACCCGAAGCTGGCTTCCAGCGTGGCCCTCATCACCGATGGCCGCTTCTCCGGCGCAAGCCGCGGCCCGGTCATCGGCCATGTCAGCCCGGAGGCTGCGGTGGGCGGCCCCATCGCACTGGTGGAGCAGGACGACCTGATCCAGATCGATGTGCCGGGCCGCAAGCTGGCCATTGTGGGCGTGAAGGGTGAGCCGAAGACCCCCGAAGAGATGAACGCCATCCTCGCCGAGCGCCGCGCCAACTGGAAGCCCAAGGCTCCCAAGTACACCAAGGGCCTGCTGAAGCTCTACTCGCAGCATGCCGTCAGCCCCATGAAGGGCGCTTACATGGAGTAAAACACTCCGAAAAAATAACAAAAAGGAAACTGCCCGGTGCGTTTTTCCGGACGGCTTGGATAAGTGCAACAAAAAATCAAAAAATGGAGGAACTATTATGACAGCAGTTGCGACTCCCGATGCGGCACGGCTGGTATTTGCTGCCGTAGCAGGCCTGATCCTGTTGCTCATTCTCATCATCAAATTCAAAGTCCACGCCATGATCTCCATTCTGGTGGGTGCCGTTGGCATCGGCCTGATGGCCGGAATGCCCCTGTCCGACATCGTTGGCTCGGTCAATGAGGGCATCGGCAACACCCTGAAAGGCATCGCCCTTCTGGTGGGTCTTGGCTCCATGTTCGGTGCCATTCTGGAAGAATCCGGCGGAGCACAGACGCTGGCCGTGACCATGGTACGGAAGTTCGGCGACGAAAAAGCCGCGTGGGCACTGGGCATCACCGGTCTGGTGGTGGCCATGCCGGTCTTCTTCGATGCCGGTCTGATCATCCTCATCCCGCTGGCGTTCTCGCTGGCAAAGCGCACCAAGCGCTCCGTTCTGTACTACGTCATCCCCTTGCTGGCCGGTCTGGCGGTCGGTCATGCGTTCATCCCTCCCACGCCGGGCCCTGTGCTGGTGGCGACCATGCTGGGCGTGGACCTGGGCTGGGTCATCCTCATCGGCATCTTCTGCGGCATCTTCGCCATGATCGCCGCCGGCCCCATCTGGGGTTCCATCTGCGGCAGGAAATACAGGATCGAAGTCCCCGAACATGTGGCGCAGCAGGATGATATCGACGAGAGCAAGCTGCCCAAGTTCGGCACCATCGTGGGCATCATCCTGATCCCGCTGGTCCTCATCATCGCAAACTCCGTGGCCAAGGTCGTGCCCGCTCTGGCTGGCATTCAGCCGGTCCTGGCTTTCCTCGGCGAGCCGTTCATGGCTCTGCTGCTGGCCACCATCGCTGCCATGTATCTGCTGGGCACCCGCCATGGTTACAGCAACGCCCAGCTGGAAAAGATCATGACCAAATCTCTGGAGCCCACCGGCATGATCCTGCTGGTCACTGCCTGCGGCGGTGTGCTGCGCTACATGCTGCAGAACTCCGGCCTGGGTGATGTCATCGGCAACGCCGTGGCAAACGCCAGCCTGCCGCTGGTGCTGGTCGCCTTCATCGTGGCCGCTCTGGTCCGCATCTCGGTCGGTTCGTCCACCGTTGCCATGACCATGGCCGCCGGCATCATCTCCGCCATGCCTGGCATCAGCGAGCTGAGCCCGCTGTACCTCGCCTGTGTCACCGCTGCCATCGCAGGCGGCTCCACCGTCTGCTCTCACTTCAACGACTCCGGCTTCTGGCTGGTCAAGAGTCTTGTGGGCATGGATGAAAAGACCACCCTCAAGACCTGGACCATCATGGAAACGCTGGTCGGCGGTGTGGGCTTCCTGGTGGCACTGGTCATCTCCTTCTTTGCCTGACCGCCCGTCCGGGGCCTGCACCCCCGGATGAGCGTCTGGGTGCTCTCCGATCCGATTCGTTTACCTCCTTCGAAATCAGCCGCTCCGGTTTTTGCTTTGCCCGGAGCGGCTGATTTTTTTATTTTCAATTTGTTCAAAAACCTCACAAAGAAACTCCATTTTTATCCGGTACAATAAGGGTGCAGTCAGGGAGGAACGAACGATCCTCCCGCAGGATGCCAATGCAGGCAATGAAAACCGCACACCTCGGCAGAAAACCGATGCTGCGGCCCCCTTTGAAAAAAAACACTGTCCCCCGCGGATGCGAGGCAATAGCCAATGCGGCGGGCAGACTACCAACCATCTCCTGACAACCGCAAATGTTTGGGAGTTCTCATACGACAGGCAGCGCCGCTTTCTCCTCCTTTCCACGGCGCTGCCTGTTTTTGCATTTTTGGCAGAATGCAGCACAAGACCCCCGGCGCAGGCCGGGGGTCTTGTGCGTTGTACGGGGTGCGGGCGGATGAAAGGCAGTTCAGAATAAGAGCTTGCGGAGCGTGCTTTCCCGCAGGCCGGCCAGCTTGTCCGGCCAGGTGTTCAGGCGGCAGAGCCGGTGGAGCAGTTCGGCCTCGGCAAGGTCGTTTTTTGCCGCAGAAAGCAGTACGCTCCGTGTAAAAAGATGAATGTTTTCCGAATCGGAATAAAAAATCAGCTGAACATGGCCGGAAAAAAGGGCAAACAGGGCCGTGCGCAGCTCATGAGAGCCAAACAGCGGGAAAAGGTCGCTGTTTTTCAACAACAAAACGTCCGCCTGTGGAAAAAATGCGCGGGCTGTTTCTTGCAAAGAAGCTTCGTCCGGCCAGAAGGGCGCAGACTCGGTCATCCGGGGCGCATAGCAGACGAAGGTGCCGACATCCCGCGCGGCGGCGATGGCCTTGAGGTGAGTCAGCCGGGCGGGGGAGTCCAGCAGGCAGGCGGAGGAGAAGCAGAGCGCGAAGGCGTCCCGGAAAGTGTCGGCGTCCAGCTGTTCCGGGGCATAGCAAAGCTCGGAGGAGCGGGTGCGATAGGGGAGCGTCTCGCCCGCGCCGGAGAAGACCACCGGGGTGGGGGCTGCATCCGTGAAGCAGAGGCGGGAGCAGTCCACACCGTCTGCCGCCAGCTGGGCTGCTGCCTTGCGGCCAAAGGAGTCGGCCCCCAGCTGGGAGAGAAGCACCGCCCGCCCGCCGCAGCGGGTGTAGGCGCGGCAGAGTCCGGCCCCCCAGCCGCCGACCTGCACCTGAAACTGTCCGGCAAGCTCCGGCGGTGTGTCAGCGGTCAGTTCCAGCCAGGTTTCGCCCAGGCAGAGCAGGGGCTTTTCCGGCATGGCGGCTCCCTCCTTTCCATCAAAATAGGGTACAAGTATACACCCGGTAAAAGCGATTCGTCAACGGGAAATCTGGCGGGAGCTCTATATGAGCCGCATCTCCGGGAGTTTTTCCCGGCGAGTCAAAGGGCATTCCATGCCCTCCCCAATGTTTCGCGTCGGGTCCCTACCTCGGATACTCGCCGGTAAAACTCCCCTCGTGCGGCGGGGAAAAGCAACCGTTCCGTGGGAGCGGTCTGCCGCACGAGATTGACATTTTGCGTAAACCTGTGCTAAACTGGCGAACAAGTGTAAGAATGGACAGAAAGGACGCTTCATGAACCTGACAAAGCAGTTTTTCAAATACGTTTCCCAGAACATTTTCGGCCTGCTGGGAACGTCGTGCTACATCCTGGCGGATACCTATTTCATTGCGCAGGCGGCGGGCACCGACGGCGTGACCCTGCTGAACCTCTGCCTGCCCATCTATAATCTCATCTTTGCCTTCGGCTCGATGATCGGCCTGGGCGCGGCCACCCGCTATGCCATCCTGCGGGCGCAGGGGGATGCGCGGGCGCAGCGCTATTTCTCCAATGCCATTTTCAGCGTCTGCATCCTGGCGGTGCCGTTCATGCTGGTGGGCATCTTCCGCCCGGACGGCCTGCTGCGGCTGATGGGCGGCGATGCGGACATCGTGGCGCTGGGCATGAACTATGCCCGCATCTTCCTGATGTTCACCCCCTTCTTTATGTGCAACTATGTGGTGGCGTCCTTCGTCCGCAACGACGGCGACCCCTCGCTGGCCATGGTGGCGACGCTGAGCGGCAGTCTGTTCAATGTGGTGTTCGACTACATCTTCATCTTCCCGATGGGCCTGGGTCTGCCCGGTGCGGCGCTGGCAACGGCCATCTCGCCGATATTGAGCATTGCCGTATGCAGCGCACATTTTATAAAGAAGAGCAACACCATCACCTTTGTGCGCAAGGCACCGTCCGTCAGGCTGCTGGCCCAGAGCTGCCAGCTGGGCATCTCCGGCTTTGTCGGGGAGCTTTCCTCCGGCGTGACGACCACCGTATTCAACTTCCTGCTGCTGCGCCTGGCGGGCAATGTGGCTGTGGCGGCCTATGGCGTCGTGGCGAACTTTGCGCTGGTGGCAACAGCCATCTTCAACGGCGTGGCGCAGGGCGCGCAGCCGTTGGTGAGCCAGTGCTACGGCAAAAATGAGATGGCCGGGGCCAGAAAGCTCCTGCTGCTGGGCTGCGGCACAGCGCTGGGACTGGCGGCGCTGCTGTACGGCGTCGTGTTCGGGTATACCGATGTGCTGACGGCTCTCTTCAACAGCGAGAACTCCGCGCTCATGGCTGAGTTTGCCCACAGCGGGATGCGCATCTACTTCGTGGGGTACTTCTTCGCGGGCTGCAACATCGTGGCGGCGGGCTATCTGGGGGCCGTCAACCGCCCGGCGGAGGCCTCCATCACCTCACTGTGCCGCGGCATGGTGGCCATCGTGGTCTGTTCGCTGGTGCTGAGCGCACTGTTCGGGATGAACGGCGTCTGGGCGGCGTTCCCGGTCTCGGAGGCCATCACACTGGCGCTGACCGTCTTCCTGCTGAAGCGGAAGGCCGGAAGGGCATAAAAAAGCGGGGCAGAGCAGCCCCGGTACATTAAATATAGAGCTCCTGCTCCCGTTTGCTTTCGGCGGGCGAGAGGGGGCGCACTGCCTGACCGGCCATGGCCCGCCACTGCGCGGGGGAGTGGCCGGTCTCTTTTTTGAAGACGCGGCAGAGGTAGTTCGCTCCGGAAAAGCCGCACAGGCTGGCGATGACGTCCAGCGTGTATTCCCGGTGGAGGAGCAGACGCATGGCCGCTTCGATGCGGACGGTGGTCAGATACCGTCCCGGCGGCACCCCCACTGCGGCCGTGAAGGTGCGGACGAGGTGGCTTTTCGAGACGCCCAGCCGCTCGCTGAGCTCCTCCACGCCGTAGAGGCCCGCGTAGTTCTGGCGGATGTCCTCGATGGCGGCGGTGACGAGGGGCGGCAGGGAGGGCGCAGCGCTGTCGGCCCCCGACAGCTCGCACAGCAGTGCAAAGGCGAGCTGGCTGACGGCGCGGCTGTGCGGGGCGCTGAGAAGCTCTGCTCCGGCCTCTGCGGCCAGCCGCCCCATCAGTTCGGCGGCGGCAGGGCAGGTCTCGCCGCGGGCCAGAAAGGGCAGCTCGGTCAGCCCGGCGAGGAACTGCGCCGCCGCCTGCCCGGTGAGCTGGATGCAGAGCAGATGGCAGCCGCCCTCCGGGGCAAGGGCCAGCGGAGCGCGGCTCAGGATCAGATGGCCGGCAGACACGCTCTGGGGCGGCAGGACGAGAGCCGACCCCGCCGGGGACGGCCCGGCAGCGGGCAGGGAAGCCGTGCATTTTCCGCTGGAGACCAGGCACACCCACAGCCCTTCGCCCGCCAGCGTGAGGGGGCTTTCGGGCTGGACATCCTGCACCGAGGCCAGCGCTGCGGTGGTGCTCCAATCAAAAATCAATATCTGACACCTCAAATCAATAAAATGCTATTTTATATCACAAAATAATCTGCTATTATAATAACAACGAAAGCACCCCTCGTCAAGAAGCGGTGCGAACCTGATAAAAAATAATGGAGGCAAATGACCTATGGCTTCGATTAGCTGCCAGCACATTTACAAGATCTATCCGGGCGCTACCGCTCCTTCTGTTACCGACTTCAACCTGGAGATCCAGGATAAGGAATTCATCATCTTCGTCGGCCCCTCTGGCTGCGGCAAGTCCACCACCCTGCGCATGATCGCCGGCCTGGAGGAGATCTCCAAGGGCGAGATGTACATCGGCGGCCGTCTGATCAACGACGTCCCCCCGAAGGACCGCGATATCGCCATGGTGTTCCAGAGCTACGCTCTGTATCCCCACATGACCGTTTACAAGAACATCGCATTCGGTCTGGAGCTGCGCAAGACCCCGAAGGACGAGATCGACCGCCGCGTCCACGAGGCTGCCAAGATCCTGGAGATCGAGCACCTGCTCGACCGTAAGCCGAAGGCTCTGTCCGGCGGCCAGCGCCAGCGTGTTGCTCTGGGCCGCGCAATGGTCCGTAACCCGGCCGTCTTCCTGCTGGACGAGCCTCTGTCCAACCTGGATGCAAAGCTGCGTACCAGCATGCGCACCGAGATCATCAAGCTGCACAAGAAGCTGGCTACCACCTTCATCTACGTTACCCACGACCAGACCGAGGCTATGACCATGGGCGACCGCATCGTCGTTATGAAGGACGGCATCATCCAGCAGGTCGATACCCCGCAGAACCTGTATGATATGCCCTGCAACATGTTCGTCGCAGGCTTCATCGGCAGCCCCCAGATGAACTTCCTGGACGGCACCGTGACCAAGAATGGCGACCAGTATGCCATCGACCTGGGCGGCGATTCCATCCCCCTGCCCAAGGAGAAGACGGCAGACGGCAAGCTGGACTCCTATGTCGGCAAGAAGGTCAAGATGGGCATCCGTCCTGAGGACATCGACGACGAGCCCGAATTTATGGCAAAGCATCCGGACTGCCACCTGGAAACTCAGGTCGACGTCTCCGAGATGATGGGCGCTGAGATCTACCTGTACCTGGAGTACAAGGGCAACAAGATGACCGCTCGTGTGGCTCCCACCTCCAAGGCCCGCAACGGAGACACCGTCAGGGTCGCCTTCGATCCGCACAAGGTCCATGTCTTCGACGTCGAGACCGAGCAGACCATCCTGAACTAAGTTTTTCCAGGGATCGCTTTTGGTCCTCCTAATAGCAGCAGCCGCCGGGAAGAGATTCCCGGCGGCTGCTGTTTTTGCGTATTTTATTCGCTTGAAAAAACGGATGTCAGGCGTCTGCCTTTTCGGTCAGCACAAAGGTCAGCTCTGCGGTGGCGGCGCACTTGCCGTCCACATAGGCCGAGGCTTTGCCGATGCCCACCGGGCCGTGCTGTTCCACCAGCTCGCAGTGGAGGGTGAGCACATCGCCGGGTGTGACCTGTTTGCGGAAGCGGGCGTTTTTGATGCCGCCGAAAAGGGCGAGCTTGCCCTGATTCTCCGGAAGACTGAGCGCCGCCACAGCGCCGGTCTGGGCCAGTGCTTCGAGGATGAGGACACCGGGCATGACGGGCGCACCGGGGAAGTGGCCGTTGAAAAATTCTTCGTTGCGGGTCACGCATTTGCGGCCAATGGCCCACTGGCCCGGCTCGTAGTCCAGGATGCGGTCCACGAGGGCGAAGGGGTAGCGGTGCGGGAGGATGGCTGCGATCTGCTCTGCCGTGAGGGCATGGGGCGTTTCGCGCACGATGCGGGGTTCAGCCATGGCTCAGCCCTCCCATTTCCGGAACACGAGGCAGGCATTGTGCCCGCCAAAGCCCAGACTGTTGCTGAGCGCGTATTCCATCTTCATGGAGCGGCCGGTGTTGGGAACGTAATCCAGGTCGCATTCCGGGTCGGGCTGCTCGTAGTGGATGGTGGGCGGTGCAAACTGGTCGCGCAGCGCCAGCGCGGTGAACACGGCTTCCACGCCGCCTGCGCCGCCCAGCAGATGGCCGGTCATGCTCTTGGTCGAAACGACGGCGATGTCCCCGGCATGGGCACCGAACACCGCATGGATGGCGGCGGTCTCGCAGCTGTCGTTCATGTGGGTGCCGGTGCCGTGGGCATTGATGTGGTCGATGGCTTCCGGAGCGACCTGACCGTCGGCCAGCGCCAGCTTCATGCAGTCGATGGCACCTGCGCCGCCGGGGGCCGGTGCGGTGAAGTGGTAGGCGTCGCAGTTGGCACCGTAGCCCACCACTTCGGCATAGATGTGCGCACCGCGCGCTTTCGCGTGTTCCAGTTCTTCCAGCACCAGCACACCGCTGCCCTCGCCCATGACGAAGCCGCCGCGGCGGGCGTCGAAGGGCAGGCTGGCGGCATCCGGGTCGGAAGCCGTGGAAAGCGCCTTCATGCTGGTGAAGCCGCCGATGCCCAGCGGGCTGATGCAGCTTTCGGCACCGCCGCAGACCATGACCGGCTCATAGCCATCACGGATGCGGTGGAAAGCATCGCCCACGGCGTTGGTGCCGCCTGCACAGGCAGTCACCGGGCAGGTGCACATCCCCTTCAGCCCGAAGCGGATGGCGATCTGCGCTGCGGCCATGTTCGCGATGGACATGGGGACGAAGTAGGGGCTGACCTTCTCCATCCCTTTTTCCTCGCCGCGGGTGTGCTGCTCTTCGATGGTGGGCAGACCGCCGATGCCGCTGGAAAGGATGACGCCGATCTGGCGGGCTTCCGCTTCGGTGTCCAGGCCGCTGTCCGCAATGGCTTCGGCGGCCGCAGCCAGCGCCAGCAGGGTGAAACGGGCCATCTTGCGGGCTTCTTTTTTGTCTACGACGGTCTCCGGGTCAAAGTTCTTGACTTCGCCTGCCAGCTTGCACTTGAATTCGCTGGCATCGAACTGGGTGATGGGCCCGATACCGCATTTGCCTGCCATGGCAGCATCCCAGCTTGCGGAAACGTTGTTGCCCAGCGGGTTCACAGTGCCAAGGCCGGTGATCACGACTCTGCGTTTTTCCATGCGAAAGTTCTCCTTTTACATTGCCATGCCGCCATCCACACAGAGCACCTGCCCGGTGAGATAGCTGCTTTGTTCAGCGGTGAAGAATGCCACCGCGTTCGCCACATCCTCCGGGCTGCCGGCCCGGCCCGCCGGGATGCCTTTGGCCATTTCGGCGCGGACGGCTTCCGGCAGAGCGGCGGTCATATCGGTCTCAATAAAGCCGGGCGCAACGGCATTCACCGTGACGTTCCGGCTGGCCAGCTCCCGCGCCAAACTCTTGGTCAGGCCGATGAGGCCGGCCTTGCTGGCAGCATAGTTGGTCTGGCCGGCATTGCCCCGCAGCGCCACAACGCTGGAAAGGTTCACGATGCGGCCATACCGCTGGCGCACCATGCGGCGGGCGGCTTCCTTACAGCAGAGGAAAGCACCCTTGAGGTTGGCGTCCAGCACGGCGTCAAAGTCCTCTTCGGTCAGGCGGAGGATGAGGTTATCGCGGGTGATGCCCGCGTTGTTCACCAGGATATCCACCCGGCCAAAGGCGGCCGCGGCGGCGTCAAACAGCGCTTTGCAGCCTGCGGCGGTGGAAACATCGGCCTGCACGGCCACGGCGTCTGCGCCTGCGGCTTTGCACAGCGCGACGGTCTCGGCCGCAGCGGCTTCGCCGTGGCAGTAGTTGACCACCACGTTCACGCCCTGTTTTGCCAGTGCGGTGCAGACGGCGCGGCCGATGCCGCGGCTCCCGCCGGTCACGACGGCGGCGCGGGTCAGAGTCTGTTCGCTCATACGGTCTCCTTTTTCCATGCGTCCAGCACGGCGTCCAGTTCTTCCGGGGTCTCCACCGCAGCGCATTCGACGCCGGGCAGAGTCTTTTTCACAAAACCGCTCAGGGCCTTGCCGGGGCCGACTTCCAGAATGTGGTCCACGCCCAGCTCGCCCAGACGGCGCAGGGTATCTTCCATGTAGACGCTGCTCTTCACCTGCCGGACCAGCAGGGCCGGGATGCTGTCCTCCGCAGCCTTTTCGCGGCCCAGGCAGTTGAACAGCACCGGAACGCGCATTTCGCCGAAGGATTCGGTCTCGAACCGGCGGGCGAGGGCGTCCCCGGCGGGGGCCATGAGCCTGGTATGGAAGGGGCCGCTCACGTTGAGCGGGATGCAGCGGCGGGCACCGGCGGATTTCGCCAGCACGGCAGCCTGCTCCACCGCAGCCTTTTCGCCGCCGATGACCAGCTGACCCGGACAGTTGTAGTTGCAGATCTGGACACAGCCCAGAGCCGAAGCCTGTTCGCAGCACTGTGCAAGGGTCTCGCGGTCCAGATTCAGCACGGCAGTCATGCCGCAGTCGATGCCGTTGGCGGCATCGGCCATGGCTTTGCCGCGGTAGGCGGCCAGCTCGATGGCCTGTTTCGCGGTGAACACCCCGGCTGCTTCCAGCGCGGAATATTCGCCGAGGGAAAGCCCGGCGGTGTATGCGGGCTGTACGCCCTTTTCGGCCAGCACGGCGGTCACGCCGCAGGCAAAGGCCACCATGCAGGGCTGGGTGTATTGGGTCTGCCCCAAAACGCCGTCCGGGTCCTCAAAGCAGACGCGGTGCAGGTCAAAATCCAGCACGGCGCTGTCGAATGCGGCCCGGAAGGCGGGCGATGCTTCGTAAAATTCTTTGCCCATGCCGGGGTGCTGCGCACCCTGGCCGGCATACAACACGGCAAGTTTCATGCGTTCTGCCTCCATTCGGTCACAAGTTCGTCCATCAGTTCACGGACGGTATACATCCGGTCCAGCCGGCCCACATTGTCCCCGCAGAAGAAAAGACCTTCCTCCACGTTGCCCTTGACCGCTTCGATCAGTGCATGGGTGATGCAGTAGGGCACACAGGCGGGGTCGCAGGTCTTCAGGCAGCGGGCGCAGTGCCGGGGCGGAAAGCGTCGGCCTTCCGCCAGCGCCTGCACCAGCGGCGTGTTCAGTGCCCGGCCCGGCATCCCCACCGGGCTGTGGATGATGCGCACATCTTCGGGGCGGGCCTTCAGCAGAACGTCCTTGTACCCCTGCGCAGCATCGCACTCCACCGTTGGGATGAAGCGGGTGGCCAGCTGGACGCCTGCGGCCCCCAGCTTCGTAAAATGGGCCATGTCGGCACCGGTGTAGACGCCGCCCGCCACGAAGACCGGGATGGGGTGGCCGAACTGTGCCTCATAGGGCCGGACTTCGGCCAGGACCTCCGGCAGGATGTCGTCCAGCGTCTGGCAGGCCCCGGCAAGAAGCTCTTCTTCCGAAAAGCCGAGGTGCCCGCCCGCCTTGCAGCCTTCGATCACCACAAAGTCGGCGGTCCGGCCGAAGGCCTTGGCCCAGCGGCGCAGGATGAGCTTTGCCGCCCGGCCGCTGGACACGATGGGGGCGATGGCCACGTCCGGCGTATCCACAAGGCCGGGCAGTTCCAGCGGCAGACCCGCACCGGACACCACGGCATCCACGCCAGCTTCGACCGCTGTGCGGATGGCGGCGGCATAGTCCTGTGTGGCTACCATCGCGTTGATGGCCACCATGCCCGCGCCCTTGGCGAGGTCTTTGGCCTTTCGGATCTCCGCCGCCAGTGCGCGGTGGTTGGCGCGGACCGGGTCGCGGGCAAAATCCGGTTCCCGGTAGCCTGCATCGGCGGTGGAGATGCACCCCATGCCGCCGCAGGCCGCCACGGCCCCGGCCAGCCCGCCCAGCGAAACGCCTACGCCCATGCCGCCCTGCAGGATGGGGACGGACAGAGTCTTTTTGCCGAGGGTCAGCATTCCTCGTTCAGCGCGGCGATGCGCTGCCTCCCGCTGTTCCACAGGTCGTCGAGGATGTCTGCCACCGGGCGCACCTCGTGGAGCATACCGGCCACCTGACCGGCCATCAGGCTGCCGGTGGCGGTGTCGCCCTCAAAGACGGCGCGGCGCAGGCTGCCCAGCGTGTACTTTTCCAGCTCCATCTTGTCGGCTCCGGCCTTTTCCTGCCGGACATATTCCCGGCTCATCCGGTTTTTCAGCACACGCACCGGCGAGCCGCCGATGCGGCCCGTCACGATGGTATCGCTGTCCTTGGCCTTGAGCAGGGCCGCCTTGTAGTTTTCGTGGATGGGGCACTCCTCGCTCACGAGCAGGCAGGTGCCCACCTGCACACCGCAGGCACCCAGTGCCAGCGCGGCGGCCAGCTGACGGCCGTCGGCGATGCCGCCCGCTGCGATCACGGGAACGCTGACGGCGTCCACGACCTGCGGGACCAGCGCCATGGTGGTCATTTCGCCCACATGGCCGCCGCTTTCGGTGCCTTCGGCGATCACGGCGTCAATGCCCAGCGGCTCCAGATGCTTTGCCAGAACGGCGGCGGCGACCACGGGGATCACCTTGATGCCGGCGGCTTTCCATGCGGGCACATATTTGCCCGGATTGCCTGCGCCGGTGGTGACCACCTGCACGCCCTCTTCCACCACGATCTTTGCAAATTCATCGGCCTGCGGGTGCATCAGCATGATGTTCACGCCGAAGGGCTTGTCCGTCAGCTGCTTGCAGCGGCGGATGTTCTCACGCAGGGTGTCGGCGTTCATGCCGCCTGCGCCGATGATGCCCAGCGCACCTGCGTTGGAGCAGGCAGCGGCAAACTCGCCGGTGGCGATGTTGGCCATGCCACCCTGGATGATGGGGTATTTTGTGCCTAAAATTTCATTCAACAGTTTCATACGCACTCTTTGTATTGAAAAATCGCGCCGCCCCAGGTCAGCCCGCCGCCGAAGCCGATGCAGGCCAGCAGCTGGCCGGGCTTCAGCTGCCCGCTTTCGGCCAGCTCGTTGAGAGCGACCGGGATGCTGGCGGCGCTGGTGTTGCCGTGACGGTCCATGTTCTTATAAAATTTTGCCGGGTCGGCCCGCAGCGCCTTGACGCAGTGGTCGATGATGCGGCTGTTGGCCTGATGGCAGACCACCCACGACAGATCGTCGAGGGTGCGCTGCGTTTCGTCCAGCACGGTGTGCAGACAGTGGGGCAGTGCCTCCACGGCAAAGCGGAAGACGGCCTTTCCATCCATCGTGATGGGCGCGGAGCCTGCGCGGGACGGCCCGCCGGCGTGGAGCACATCGCTGCCGCGCGCGCCCAGCGTGAGCGCAAAGGGGGTGTCCGCCAGCTGGAAGACTGCGGCACCGGCTCCATCCCCGAACAGCACACAGGTGGAGCGGTCGGCCGGGTCCATCAGGCGGGAAAGTGCTTCGCACCCGATGACCAGTGCATACTGCCCGCCCAGTGTCGCCAGCAGGCCCCGCGCCACGCCCATGCCGTAGAGGAAGCCGGAGCAGGCCGCGTTGACGTCCAGCGCAGGCCGGTCTTCGGGCAGACCCAGAGCCGCCTGCACCTGGCAGGCTACACTGGGGGTGGCATCCGGCGCAGACAGCGTGGCGCAGATGCAGCAGGCAATGTCCGCCGGGGCAAGGCCGCTGCGCTCCAATGCCTGTTTTGCCGCCCGGACGGCCAGCGTTGCAGCCGATTCTTCGTCTGTGCACCAGTGCCGGGTGCGGATGCCCGTGCGGCTGGTGATCCATTCATCGCTGGTGTCCACCATGCGGCTCAAGTCCTCGTTTGTGACCGTCCGGCCAGGCAGTGCCCCGCCGGTGGCGATCAGCTGCAAACCCTTCATGCGTTCCTCGTTTCTCCGATCTGGCGGTATTTTTTGTAGCGCTGGTCGGCCAGCTGCCGGCCATTCATGCGGCACAGCTCCCGCAGGTGGTTGCGCAGAGCAGTATCCAGGTGTTCGAACAGGACTGCATGGCCGCGCTGTGCGCCGCCCAGCGGCTCCGGGATCACTTCTTCCACGATGCCGTCGCGGTACAGGTCCTGCGCGGTCAGCTTCATCATCTCGCAGGCTTCGCCGCTGCGGGAGGCATCCTTCCACAGGATGCTGGCAAAGCCCTCCGGGCTGAGCACCGAGTAGACGGCGTTTTCCAGCATCAGGATGTGGTTGGCCACGCCCAGTGCCAGTGCACCGCCGGAAGACCCCTCGCCGGTGACGACGGCAATGACCGGAACGGTCAGGCCGCTCATCTCCATCAGGTTCCGCGCAATGGCTTCGCCCTGCCCGCGCTCCTCGGCATCCTTGCCGGGGTATGCGCCCGGCGTGTCGATAAAGGTGATGATGGGGCGGCCGAACTTTTCAGCCTGCTTCATCAGACGCAGGGCCTTGCGGTACCCTTCCGGGCCGGGCATCCCAAAGTTGCAGGCCAGATTCTCTTCCAGCGTGGAACCCTTGCGGTGGCCGATGACGGTCACCGGCAGCCCGTGGAACCGGGCCACGCCGCCCAGGATGGCGCTGTCCTCCTTGCACTGGCGGTCGCCCCGCTGCTCGAAGAAATCGGTGAACAGAGCCGAGACCGTTTCGTCGATGTGGGGACGCTCCGGGTGCCGGGCCAGAAAGACCCGGTCCTCGGCGGTCAGCGGGCCGCAGGAGCGCAGGATCTCGTCCTCTTCCACGGCCAGCTCGGCCAGTTCGGACGCATGGGCCGTGATGGCCTCCATGTCATTGCCGCTGCCTTTCAGCGCGGCGATCTGGGCATCCAGCGGGGCCAGCTGCTCTAAAATCTCTTTGATCATGCGTGTTTTCCTCCTGCATGGAGCTGCAAGACCTGGATCAGGGTATCCCGCAGCTGACTGCGGGGCACCACCTGGTCCACAAAGCCGTGCTCCATCTGAAATTCACTGCGCTGGAACCCGGCGGGCAGCTTTTCGCCGATGGTCTGCTCAATGACGCGCGGCCCGGCAAAGCCGATGAGGGCATCCGGTTCGGCCAGCATGATGTCGCCCAGGCTGGCGAAGCTGGCCGTCACACCGCCGGTGGTAGGGTGGGTCAGCACGCTGACGTACAGCCCGCCTTTGGCGGAAAAGCGCTGGATGGCGGCCGAGGTCTTTGCCATCTGCATCAGGCTGAAGATGCCCTCCTGCATCCGGGCACCGCCGCTGGCAGAAAAGATGACCAGCGGCAGGCGCTTGGCGGTGGCATACTCCACGGCGCGGGTGATCTTATCGCCCACAGCGGTGCTCATGCTGCCCATGAAGAACCGGCTGTCCAGCACGGCGGCCACACAGGCGACCCCGCCGATGCGGCCCGTTGCCGTGACAGCAGCTTCGCGCAGGCCGGTCTTGTTCTGGGCGGCGGTCAGCTTTTCCTCATATTCCGGAAAATGCAGCACATCCTGCGGGGCCAGATCTGCATCCAGCTCCCGGAAGCTGCCGTGGTCCAGCACCAGACTGAGCCGGTAATACCCGCCGATGGGCATGTGATAGCCGCAGTTGGGGCAGACATAAAGGCTTTTCGTCCACAGGGTGCGGGCGGCGCGGCGGCCGCACTGCTTGCACTCCACGAACTGCGGTTCGTGCCAGATGGCTCCGGCATCCCGTTTGGCCTTCAGCTGGAAGGTGCGCTCCCGCATCCGGCCGGGGAGCAGGTCTCGGATATCGTTCATAGCGTTCAGCCTCAGACGTGTGCGGTGATGTAGTTGTAGATGTCGCCCACGGTCTTGAGCTTTGCCAGCTCCTCGTCCGGGATGGAGACGCCGCAGGCATCCTCCAGCGCCATGTTCAGTTCCACAGCGTCCAGGCTGTCGGCTTCGAGGTCCTCGGTCAGGCTGGCTTCCATGGTCACCTTGTCGGCATCGCAGTTCAGGGTGTCAACAACGATCTTCTTCATCTCTTCAAACGTCATGGTAGGTTTCTCCTTTATTGTTTCAATGATTATCTAAATAATTTGAGTTTTCTTGCGAACACGACCATTATACCCAAATCGTTGGATAAGTCAAGAAAAATAGTTAAAATATTTTATCTTTTACAATTCTGACACACTTTGGCTCCTCCGATTGCACGAAAAAAGCGCGGAGTTTTCAGCCATTCGGCCAAAAAACTCCGCGCTTTGCAGTCCGTACGGTCCGGCAGACCGTACCTATTTTACTTTCTACAGAACCGTTCGTCAGACGAGATACCCTTCGAAGCAGTGGAGATCTTCCGTCTTGACGATGCCTTCCAGGTAAAGGCCGTCTTCCCGGTACTCCTCCACCTGCACGCTGCCGCGCTCCCGCATGGGGGCGGCGAGGCCGAGCTTGTCGTAGGGGAGCAGGACCTTGAGGGTGTGGACCCGGTCGCTGAGGGTCTCATCCAGCTTTTGCAGCAGCTTGTCCAGACCATAGCCGGTCTTGGCGCTGGTCAGCAGGATATCCGGGTCAAAGGACAGGGCACCGGGCTTGTCGCACTTATTGTAGACGGTCAGGCGGGGGATGTCGGCGCAGTCCAGCCCGTCCAGAACCTCGTCGGTGACGGCCAGCTGCTCTTCGCGCTGTTCGTCGCCTGCATCGGCCACCCGGACGATGACGTCCGACCAGGCGGCTTCTTCCAGCGTGGATTTGAACGCCTCGACCAGGTTGTGGGGCAGACGGGAGACAAAGCCGACCGTATCCACGAGCAGTACCGCCATGCCGCTGGGGAGCACCAGTTTCCGGCTGGTGGGGTCCAGTGTAGCGAACAGCATGTCGGCCTCGGCGACGCTGGGGCCGCACAGGGCGTTCATCAGGCTGGATTTGCCCACGTTGGTGTAGCCCACCAGACTGACCACCGGCATCCCGGTCTTGGCGCGGGCCTTCCGGCTCTCGCCCCGGCGCTTCTCCATCTCGGCCAGCTTCTCAGCCAATGCGTCGATGCGGGCGTGGACGTGGCGGCGGTCCAGCTCCAGCTTGGTCTCACCGGCACCGCGGCGGGCACCACCGCCGCCGCCACCGCCGCCGCCCTGGCGGCTCAGGCTCTCGCCCATACCCTGCAGGCGGGGCAGACGGTAGCGCAGCAGGGCCAGTTCCGTCTGCAGTTTGCCTTCGTTGGTCACGGCGCGGCTGCGGAAGATCTCCAAAATCAGCATGGTGCGGTCGATGACTTCCAGCCCGCCCAGCGCGGTGGAGATGTTGCGGATCTGGCTGCCGGTCAGTTCGCCGTCAAAGACGGCGCACACGGCACCCAGCTCCTCGGCGGCGAGATGGGCTTCTTCCAGCTTGCCGCTGCCCAGCACGATGCCGGTCTCCGGGGTCTGGCGCTTCTGGGTCACTTCAGCCACGGCCTCCATGTGGTTGGCTTCGCACAGGGCCGACAGCTCGGCAAGGCTGCGCTCGCAGTCCCACAGGCCCTGATCCAGTGCCAGAAGGATGACCTTCGCCGGGGGTGTTTCGACTAAAATATCGTAAAGTTCGCTCAAAATAGTTCCTCTCTGTTGAATTGCTCATTTACTCAACAAAATGTTGCGAAAAACGGGCGGAAAATGCGGCCCTCACCGGCAGGCAAGGGTGTTGTAATGTTCTCTTGTCAAAGCATAGCACTTGCAGGGGACCGGGGTGCCGTCGAATTTGTGGTATGCGGAGTCGTGGTCGTAGACGAAGCCTGCCCTGGTCATGACCTTGCCGCTGGCGGGATTCTCGAATGCGTGTGCACAGGCCAGCCAGTTACTGTCTGTATTTTTGAACCAGTATTCTACAACTGCGCGGAGGGCTTCGGTGGTAAACCCTTTGTTCCACCACGCTCTGCCGATGCAGTAGCCCACTTCCCACACGCCGTTCGTGTGGTCGAAACCGGGCCAGGGGTCACGCTCCAGTTCGGCGGAACTGGATGTGAAAATACTGATGGACCCAAACACCTGCCCGGTGGCCTTTTCCACAATGCCCCACTGGTAGTAATCTCCATTCGGGTAGAGCAGTGCCCATGCGGTCAGCAGTTCGCGGGTCTCTTCGGCGTTTTTGTGCGGCTCCCACCGCAGGTATTTGGTCACCTGCGGGTCGTTGGCCCAGTTCGTGTACATCATCCCGGCGTCCTCCGGGGTCAGGCGGCGCAAGATCAGCCGCTCCGTTTCGATCTCCTGTGTGCCTGCATGGCGCATGGTTCTTCCACTCCCATCCATAAAAGTTACGCATAGGATAGCACAAAATTGCCCCCGGTGCAAGCAAAACCGTCCCATGCGCCGAAAAAATGCTTGACAAGGGCGAAAACTTCATTAAACTGAAGAAAGAACGAAAAAATCCCCGAAGGATCGGGGAGAGGGTTCAATGAGGTGCAAGATCGGTCTTCAGGATGGATTCCCAACTGCTTTTGCCGTAAAGGAACCGAAGGATATGGACGGTCTGTGCAGCTTCATCGACCTGATAAAAGGCCAGGTAGCTTTGCACAGGCACAAACCGGATGCCAAGGCTGGCCAGAAATGGGTCACGGACAACGGGATAGCGTTTGGGAAAAGTGGAAAGCTGTGCCAGCTTCTTTTCGGCGGTATCGACAAGAACATCGGCAGCCAATGGATTTTTCAGAGTAAGGTCAATATAGTCGAATGACTCTCCCAAGTCCTGGCCGGCCTTGTCGGTTACATGGACGAAATAATTCATCGGAAATTCCTCCGGCTGCGCAGATCGGAAATAACATCTTCCAGTGGGCGCGTCCGCCCGGCGGCGACATCGTCAAGACCTTCCTGAAGTTTGCCGTATAATTCAAAACGGCCGACCATCTCTTCGTAGGTCTCGATGCTCATCACGGCCAGATCTCCCTTGCCGTTTTTCGTGATGAACACGGGTTCGGCATAGGTGTGGCAGAACGTGGAAATATCGTTGTAGTTGTTGCGCAGGTCTGCGCTGGAACGGATCTTGGGCATAGAATACACCTCCCTTATAACAAAATTATATCTGAATTTTTGTACAAAAGCAAGCGAAATAGGAAAAAGAGGCTTTTATATGAACGATATTCGAGAATTCTTATCCCGCAGGCCGCTGCTGTTCGATGGCGGCATGGGTACCTATTATAAAGCGGCACCGGGCATTGAGTGCGAGCGGGCAAACCAGACCGACCCGGCCGGGGTGCAGGCAGTCCACCGGGAATATCTGGAAGCCGGGGCGGATGCCATCAAGACCAATACCTTCGGCCTGCCCCGGATGGCGGCGGCGCATACGCCGGGCTGGGAAGCGCTGGCCGAAGCGGGCTGGAAGCTGGCCGAGGCGGCAGCGGCGCCGGCCGGAGCCTTCGTGTTTGCAGACCTTGGCCCGGCTCCGGAGACCGAAGCGCTCCCGGCGGCGCAGGTCTACACGGCAGTGGCCGAGCAGTTCCGGAAGCTGGGGGCAAAGAACTTCCTGTTCGAGACGCTGAGCTCGGATGCAGGCATTCTGGAGGCTGTGCGCACACTCAAGGCCGCGGAGCCGGACACCTTTGTGCTCGTCTCGTTTGCGGTGCTGCCGGACGGCTACACCCGCGAAGGTCTGTATTGCAAAGACCTTGTCCGCCGGATGAGCGAGAGCGGCTGCGTGGATGCGGTGGGCCTGAACTGTGTGTCGGCCCCCGGCGCGATGCGCACGCTGGCCCGGAGCCTGAGCAGTGCACTGCCGCTGTCGGTGATGCCGAATGCGGGCTACCCGGTCGTGACCCGGACGCAGGTGCGGTATCAGGGCAAGCCGGAATATTTTGCGCAAGAACTGAGCGGGCTGGCGGCAGACGGCGTGGTCCGCATTCTGGGCGGCTGCTGCGGCACGACACCGGCCCACATCGCGGCCCTGCGGGCTGCGTTGGACGCCCTGCCCGAAACGGCGGCTCCGGCGCGGACGAAAGAATTTTCCACACCGGAGGCAAAACCGGTGGAAAACGAGGACGCCTTCCTGTGCAAGCTGAACGCGGGCGAAAAGGTCATTGCCATTGAGCTGGACTCCCCCCGCAATGCAGACCTGACGGCTTATCTGGAGGGGGCACGGAAGCTGCAGGCGGCGGGCGCAGACCTGCTGACCATTGCGGACTGCCCCATCGCGCAGGCCCGGATGGATTCCTCACTGGTGGCCTGCCGGGTGCACCGAGAGCTGGGGATGTGCACCCTGCCCCACATGACCTGCCGGGACCGCAACCTGAACGCCACCAAGGCGCTGCTGCTGGGGCTGTATGCCGAGGGAGTGCGGGAGGTGCTGGCCATCACCGGCGACCCCATCCCCACGGCGGAGCGGGACGAGGTGAAGAACGTCTATCAGTTCAACTCCCGCAAGCTGGCGCAGTACATCGTCTCGCTGGCAGGCGAGGGACGCGAGATGCCGTCGGCGATGACCGTCTTTGGTGCGCTGAACCTGAATGCCCGCAACTTTGAAGTGGAACTGCGCCGGGCGGGTGAGAAGCTGGAACACGGCATGTCCGGATTCCTGACCCAGCCGGTGCTGTCCGGGCAGGCGGTGGAGAACCTCCGCCATGCGCGGGAGGTGCTGGGCAGCCGGGCCAGGATCCTGGCGGGCATCATGCCGGTGGTCAGCCAGCGGAACGCCGTCTTCATGGAGAACGAGATCAACGGCATCCATGTGGAGGAGGACATCATCCGGCAGTTTGCCGGGCTGGACCGCGCCCAGGGCGAGGAGCTGGGCCTTGCCATCTCGCTGAAGATGGCGCGGGAGGCCCTGCCCTATGCCGACGGCTTTTATCTGATGACTCCCTTCAACCGGGTCGCCCTGATGGAACGGCTCATCGCCCGGCTCCGCACCGAGGTGCTGCAGGAGTCCTGAAGAGGGAAACGGCAAAACGATTCGATGAAAGGAGCGACAGTCTATGGCAGAACCGACCATCAGCATCATTGTCCCGGTCTATAAAACGGAAGCCTACCTCGAAAAATGTGTGGATTCCATTCTGACGCAGACCTTCCGGGACTTTGAACTCCTTCTCATAGACGACGGCTCCCCGGACAACTGCCCGGCGCTGTGCGAGGAAGCAGCAGCGCGCGACCCGCGCATCCGGGTCATCCACCAGAAGAACGCCGGACTTTCCGCTGCGCGGAACACCGGGGTGGAGGCTGCGCGCGGGGAATGGATCGGTTTTGTGGACAGCGATGACAGCATCGCCCCGGAGATGTACGAGACACTGCTCACCTACGCCCAGCGGGACGGGGCACAGATCGCGGTCTGCGATTACCTGCTGGTGACGGAAGCCGGAGAACCGCTTCCGTCGTCGTATCGTCTGGAGGAAGACAAGGTGCTCGACCGTGTGGGGGCGCTGGAACAGATGAACCGAGGCCACTTCAAAGTGGCATGGAACCGGCTGTACCGGCGGGAGCTCTTTGAAATGGTGCGCTTTCCGGTGGGGAAGATCCACGAGGATGAATACACGGCGCATCAGTTCTACTGGCAGTGTGAACGGATCACGATTGCAGCAAAGCCGCTGTATTTTTATGTGCAGCGGGGCGGCAGCATCATCCATACCGATTCGCCCCAGAAAACGATGGATCTGGCAGAAGGCATTTTCCAGCGGGCCTGCTTCGAGCAGGAGCAGCAGCTCACCAGGCTTGCCATAGAAGCAGCCAAGACGTCGATGCTGGTGTTTGCGCAGGCCCACAGGCGGAAGGACCTGCAGCCGGCGCAGCGGCGGTGGTGCGCAGAGATGCGCGGCCGGATGAACGCGCTGGCAAAGACCCTGCTGAAAAGCGGGAGCGGCTCGCGGGCCGACCGGATCAAGTTCCGGCTGTTCCTCTGTTCTCCAACGCTGTACCGCGCGGCGCTGTTGACCAAAAGCTGGATGAACAAGATCGGTTTCTGAAAAAAGAGATTGACAAAACGCCCAAAAACGGCTATATTCTTTGTATAAATGCAATGAAAAAGAGTGTGCATCGCAGGCAGCTTTCCAGAGAGCCGGGGCAGGTGAAAGCCGGTAAGTGTGCGGGGATGCGCTGTCGCTTTTGAGCAGAGGCGGGGAAATCAGTAGTCGCCTCCGGGCCTGTCCCACGTTATCGGGGCATCAAGGGGCACAAAAATGCAAGGCGCTTTTTGTGCAATTTGGGTGGTACCGCGGTGTAATTGATTTACAGCCGTCCCATGGAACGTTCCGTGGGGCGGCTTTTTTCGTCCCACGTCATCAACAGTTTGGGAGGAACCCCTATGAAAGAACTCGCAAAACAGTACGACCCCAGCCAGGTGGAAGACCGCATCTACCAGTTCTGGCTGGACGGCGGCTACTTCCACACGGAAGCAGACCCCGACAAGAAACCCTACACCATCGTGATGCCGCCGCCGAACGTGACCGGCCAGCTGCACATGGGCCATGCACTGGATAACACCATGCAGGATGTCCTCATCCGCACCAAGCGGATGCAGGGCTACGCTGCCCTGTGGGTGCCCGGCACCGACCATGCGTCCATCGCCACCGAGGCCAAGGTCGTGGAGGCCATGCGCGCCGAGGGTCTGACCAAGGAGATGGTCGGCCGCGACGGCTTTCTGGAGCGCGCCTGGGATTGGAAGACCAAGTACGGCAACCGCATCGTCAGCCAGCTGAAGAAGCTCGGCACCAGCTGCGACTGGCAGCGGGAACGCTTCACCATGGATGAGGGCTGCTCGGATGCCGTCAAGGAAGTGTTCGTCCGCCTGTACGACAAGCAGCTGATCTACCGCGGCAACCGCATGGTCAACTGGTGCCCGCACTGCAACACCTCCATCTCGGACGCTGAGGTCGAGTATGAGGAGAAGGACGGCAGCTTCTGGCACCTGCTCTACCCGGTCAAGGAGACCGGCGAGATGCTGGAGCTGGCCACCACCCGCCCGGAGACCATGCTGGGCGATACCGCCGTCGCTATCAACGGTGAGGACCCCCGCTATGCGCACCTGCACGGCTGCCATGTCATCCTGCCGCTGCTGAACAAGGAGATCCCCATCGTCTGCGACGAACACGCCGACATGACCAAGGGCACCGGTGTCGTCAAGATCACCCCGGCCCACGACCCCAACGACTTTGAGGTCGGCCTCCGCCACAACCTGCCCATCGTCCGCGTCTTCACCTACGACGGCCGCATGACCGGCGCTGCCGACAAGGCGGCGGCCGATGCCATCTTCGCCGCAGGCAAGAACACCGTGAACGAGCCGGAAGTGCTGGACTGCGGCAAGTATGCCGGTATGACCACCCTCGAAGCCCGCAAGGCCATCCTGGCCGACCTGAAGGAGGGTGGCTTCCTGAAGGAGATCGAGCCTCTGAAGCACGAGGTCGGCACCTGCTACCGCTGCCACTCCACCATCGAGCCGATGGTCTCCAAGCAGTGGTTCGTCAAGATGGAGCCGCTGGCAAAGCCCGCCATTGAAAGCGTGGAAAAGGGCGAGATCAAGTTCGTGCCGGAGCGCTTCACCAAGAACTATATGAACTGGATGAAGGGCACCCGCGACTGGTGCATCAGCCGCCAGCTGTGGTGGGGCCACCAGATCCCGGCGTATTACTGCGATGACTGCGGCGAGACCGTGGTCGCCAAGGACGCCCCCTGCACCTGCCCCAAGTGCGGCGGCAGCAAGTTCACCCAGGACCCGGATACTCTGGATACCTGGTTCTCCTCTGCACTGTGGCCCTTCAGCACACTGGGCTGGCCCGATGAGGACAGCGCCGACCTGAAGTATTTCTACCCCACCAACACCCTCGTTACCGGCTACGACATCATCGGGTTCTGGGTCAGCCGCATGATCTTCTCCGGCCTGGCCTATACCGGCAAGGCACCGTTCGACACCGTCTGCATCCACGGCATCGTCCGCGACAGCCAGGGCCGCAAGATGTCCAAGAGCCTGGGCAACGGCATCGACCCGCTGGAGGTCATCGCCAAGTACGGCGCGGACGCCCTGCGCTTTATGCTGCTGGACGGCTCCACCCCCGGCAACGATATGCGTTACAGCGAGAAGAAGGTGGAGGCTGCCCGCAACTTTGCAAACAAGCTGTGGAACGCCACCCGCTTCGTGCTGATGAACCTGCCCGAAGACTTTGCGCCGGGCCTGCCCGCCGACGACCGGCTGGACATGAGCGACAAGTGGGTCCTGACCAAACTGAACCAGGTGGCCGGTGCCATGACCGACAACCTCGACCACTACGAGATGGGTCTGGCCGCTGCCAAGATCAACAGCTTCATCTGGGATGTCTATTGCGACTGGTTCATTGAGATCGCAAAGCCCCGCCTGAACTCCGGCGATGCCGAGCAGGCTGACACCGCCCGCCGTGTGCTGGTGTATGTGCTGGACAAGGCCCTCAAGCTGCTGCACCCCTTCATGCCCTTCGTCACCGAGGAGCTGTATCAGGCGCTGCCCGGCTCTGCCGAGACCATCATGACCCAGGCCTGGCCGACCGTGGACGAGGCCCACAACTGGCCGGAGGAAGAGGAAGCCTTTGAGAAGGTCATGGACTACATCAAGGCGGTGCGTACCATGCGCACCGAGATGAACGTCCACCCCGCCAAGAAGACCAGCATGATCATCGAGACCGCCGATGCGACCCCGTTCCAGAACGCACAGGTCTATCTGGCAAAGTTCGCTTTTGCCACCGAGGTGACCTTCACCGCCAAGTACGAGGGCAGCACCGACGGCATGGTGCAGGTCTCCACCCACGCGGCCCGCGGCTTTATCCCCATGATGGAGCTGATCGACCGCGAGAAGGAGCTGGCCCGCCTGAACAAGGAAAAGGCCAAGGCCGAAAAGGAACTGGCCATGTTCGAAAACCAGCTCAACAACCCCAAGTTCGTGGAGCGCGCCCCGGCGGCTCTGGTCGAGGATATCCGTGCAAAGCACGCAAAGAGCCAGGATAAGCTGGCCAACATCGAACAGAGCATCCAGGCGCTGGGTTAAATACAATGGCAGAAACATCAAATCGCACCTCGCCCTGGCTCATCGCCTGGCGGGTCATCTTCACCTTTGCGCTCATCGGCTGCATCGTCTTCATCTTCTCGAACTCGATGCAGGTAGCAACCGTCTCCGAGGGAGCCAGCGGACGGGTGCTGGACTTCATGCAGAAGGTTCTGCGCAAGCTGGGCATGCCCGGCGCGGCAAACCATCTCACGATGCACATCATCCGCAAGCTGGCGCACTTCTCGGAATATCTGCTGGAGGGCTTCCTGTTCATGCTCTGCCTGCGGGTCTACACCAAACATGTGCTCAAGCATGTCTCGTGGCCTATCCTGGGCGGCCTGCTCACGGCGCTGACCGATGAGACCATCCAGCTGTTCGTGCCGGGGCGCAGCAGCCAGGTGACAGACGTCTGGATCGATTTTTCCGGCGTGATGACCGGCCTCATCGTGGGGCTGATCCTGCTGGGGCTCATCCGGATGTGCATCCTGCTCTATAAACATCGAAACGAGGATTGACGCAATGACCATCGAACAGGCAAATCAATATTTTGCTGCTCTGCCGGAGGGGTTCGCCCCGGCGGAAGAACTGCGCGCAGCGCTGCCCGCAGCGGCGCAGCAGGTGGCCTATGTGGGTGTGGCCGGCACGGCGGGCAAGACCGCTGCCGCCGCCCTGACGGCAGCCGTGCTTCAGGCCGCCGGTTTCGTCACCGGCCTGTACCGTGCAGGCTGCGAGCCGCTGGAACAGCGGGTCCGCATCAACGGCGAGCCGGTGGCAGATGCCCTGCTCTGCGCCGCAGCGGAAACGCTGAGCCGTGCAAAGCCGCTGCCCCGCGCAGCGGCAGAGCTGGCCGCAGCAGCCGTCTGCTTTGGGGCTGCGGGCTGCAGGCTGGCGGTGGTGGAGCTGCCGGATGCCGGTCTGGCCGAAGCGCTCTCCCACATGCCGGTCTGCGTGGTGACCTCCATCGGCCCGGACGGCGTGAGCCGCTCGGTGGAGCGTTCGGCGGCTCTGGCTGCGGGCGTCATGCGGGAAGGTGCCATCTGCGTCACCGCACCGGAGCAGCCCAAGGCCGCGTTGAGCGAGCTCATCGTGGCGGCTGGCCGCGAGGACTGTGAACTGGTCGTGCCGGACCCGGACGACATCACCTTCCTCGAAGCCGAGAAATTCACAAGCAGGGTGGATTACGGCGGCTACACCGTGCCGCTGGCCTTTCTGGGCCGTCATGCGGCGGGCAGCGCGGCCATTGCAGTCGAGACGGCGCTGGCCCTCTGCAAAAAGGGCCTCGACATCCCGGACGAAGCGATCCTCGAAGGCCTTGCTGCCGTCGAGAACCGCAGCAGCATCCGGGTGCTGTCGCAGCGCCCGCTCATCATTCTGGACGCCTGCCGCACCCCGCAGCAGGCCATGGCCCTGCTCCGCGTCCTCAATATGGCCAAGGTGCGCCATCTGAGCGCCGTCATCGGCCTGACCGAGGAAGAAGGCGCTGAGGCGTTCTTCACCGCGCTGGAGACCGGTCTGACCCCGGATGAGCAGAAGAAGGACAAACAGTCCATGCCCGGCATGAGTGACAGCCCCTTTGATAAGGTGTTCCTCGTCACGCCGCAGGGCATCGACGACGCCCTGACCGAGCGCCTGCTGGAAAAGGCTCGGTATCACTTCGACGCTGAGCGCTGCACGAGCCTGGACGAAGCCATCGGTCTGGCCAGAGCCAACAGCCGCCGCGGTCTTCTGATCTGCGGCAGCGAAGCCATCGCGCTGGAAGCCGAACAGAAGCTGGAAGCCCGCTGAGCGACACCATTTTCTAAAATCTACCCCGAAGAGCCTGTACACTGAAGCTGTGTACAGGCTCTTTTTTATGCCATCAAGGAGTTGATAACATGGCGACTGTGACCTTCAGCGCGGCGGACGATCTGCTCTATGCCTATCTGGCGGGCGAGATCGACCACGATGCCGCGCAGGACCTGCGCATCCAATTGGACGATGCGCTGCTCACACGCACACCTCACACGCTGGTGCTGGATCTGGGCGGGGTGGGCTTTATGGATTCGTCCGGCGTGGGGCTCATTCTGGGGCGGCAGCGCTGTGCGCGGAGCCTCGGCGGGACCCTGCGCATCCAGCACGCCCCGGAACAGCTGCGCCGTGTGCTGCGGCTTGCGGGCATTCCGTGCGCGGACGAGCCCGGCCGGGAAGAACAGGAGGAATGAGGATGAAAGCGGAAAACACCACAAAAATTCAATTTGACTCTCTCAGCGTCAACGAGGCCTATGCCCGCGGCGCAGCGGCGGCCTTTCTGGCCCGGTACGACCCCACCGTGCCCCAGCTGGCAGACCTGAAGACGGCCGTGTCCGAGGCGGTCACCAACTGCATCGTTCACGCCTACCCGGACCGGGTCGGCCCGATCGTGATGACACTGGCGGTCTATCCGGGGCGGCTGGTGAAGATCACGGTGGCAGACAGGGGCGTCGGCATTCCGGATATCCCCAAGGCGATGGAGCCGCTGTTCACCACCGGAAACCCCGAAGAGCGGTCCGGCCTTGGCTTCGCGGTCATGCAGAGCTTTATGGATAAGGTGCGGGTCAGCTCCACACCGGGGCACGGCACCCGCGTCACCCTGACCAAGCGACTGGAGGAAAAGCCCTCTACATAAAAAAGAAAACGAGGGGATACGATGGTAACGGACAAGACCCGGCGCAGTGAATTTATCGAACAGAACCTGGGGCTGGTGCATTCCTGCGCCGGACGCTTCCGGGGGCGCGGCATCGAATACGACGACCTTTACAGCGCAGGCTGCATGGGGCTCGTCAAAGCCTGCGATGCCTTTGACCCGGAGCGCGGCGTCTGCTTTTCCACCTACGCGGTGCCGGTCATCCTCGGCGAGATCAAAAAGCTGTTCCGGGATGGGGGCACGGTCAAGGTGAGCCGGTCACTGAAAGAACTGAATCTGCGGATCAACGCAGCGCGGGAGCATCACCGGAAGCTCTGCGGCACCGAGCCGACGCTTTCGCAGCTGGCGGAAGAGCTGGGGGAGAGCGTGGAGAACATCACACTGGCCGTTCAGGCAGCGCAGCCTGTCATGAGCCTGACGCCGGAGAATCGGGATGAACCGGACCGCCAGATCGACATCCCGGTAGAATCGCCCGAAGAGGCGCTGGCGGATAAAATCGGTCTGGCAGAGGTCCTGGGGACGCTGCCGGAGGAAGACCAGCGCCTCATCCGACTGCGCTTTTATGCGAACCGCACCCAGAGCGAAACGGCAAAGATCCTGCACACCACCCAGGTGCAGATCTCCCGGCGGGAGCGCAAGCTCCTCAAGCTGATGCGGGCAAAATTGCTGGAAGAGTAAGAAAATTGGATTTTCTTGAAAAAAGTTGAAAAAAGGGCTTGCTTTTTGTCCGGGGATGTGCTAAAATACATTACTGTCAGGCGGACGTCTGACAGACAAATCTCAACAAAAACGGATGAAAAAGTACGAAGTTCCACGAGTTCTTCCAAGAAATTCAAAAACTTCTGAAAGAGTGCTTGACATTCAAAACCAAATCTGGTAGAATATTTAAGCTATCAGCCGCTGAGGTTGAGAGACAGGACCTTGAAAATTGAACAATATCGAAAAACTTGTAACGGAACCTATTTTCGTGTTGGAAAAACACGGTAAACAATTCCAAACAAAGTAATTCACACAGGACGCAAGCGATTGCGTGCTGAGCGAAGAAGATTTAACACTTTTTAAGTGATAAATATCATTTATAAAGAGTTTGATCCTGGCTCAGGACGAACGCTGGCGGCGCGCCTAACACATGCAAGTCGAACGAGAGAGAAGGAGCTTGCTTCTTCGATCGAGTGGCGAACGGGTGAGTAACGCGTGAGGAACCTGCCTCAAAGAGGGGGACAACAGTTGGAAACGACTGCTAATACCGCATAAGCCCACAGGTCGGCATCGACCAGAGGGAAAAGGAGCAATCCGCTTTGAGATGGCCTCGCGTCCGATTAGCTAGTTGGTGAGGTAATGGCCCACCAAGGCGACGATCGGTAGCCGGACTGAGAGGTTGAACGGCCACATTGGGACTGAGACACGGCCCAGACTCCTACGGGAGGCAGCAGTGGGGAATATTGCACAATGGGGGAAACCCTGATGCAGCGACGCCGCGTGGAGGAAGAAGGTCTTCGGATTGTAAACTCCTGTTGTTGAGGAAGATAATGACGGTACTCAACAAGGAAGTGACGGCTAACTACGTGCCAGCAGCCGCGGTAAAACGTAGGTCACAAGCGTTGTCCGGAATTACTGGGTGTAAAGGGAGCGCAGGCGGGAAGACAAGTTGGAAGTGAAATCCATGGGCTCAACCCATGAACTGCTTTCAAAACTGTTTTTCTTGAGTAGTGCAGAGGTAGGCGGAATTCCCGGTGTAGCGGTGGAATGCGTAGATATCGGGAGGAACACCAGTGGCGAAGGCGGCCTACTGGGCACCAACTGACGCTGAGGCTCGAAAGTGTGGGTAGCAAACAGGATTAGATACCCTGGTAGTCCACACCGTAAACGATGATTACTAGGTGTTGGAGGATTGACCCCTTCAGTGCCGCAGTTAACACAATAAGTAATCCACCTGGGGAGTACGACCGCAAGGTTGAAACTCAAAGGAATTGACGGGGGCCCGCACAAGCAGTGGAGTATGTGGTTTAATTCGACGCAACGCGAAGAACCTTACCAAGTCTTGACATCCTGCGACGGACATAGAAATATGTCTTTCCTTCGGGACGCAGAGACAGGTGGTGCATGGTTGTCGTCAGCTCGTGTCGTGAGATGTTGGGTTAAGTCCCGCAACGAGCGCAACCCTTATGGTCAGTTACTACGCAAGAGGACTCTGGCCAGACTGCCGTTGACAAAACGGAGGAAGGTGGGGATGACGTCAAATCATCATGCCCTTTATGACTTGGGCTACACACGTACTACAATGGCGTTAAACAAAGAGAAGCAAGACCGCGAGGTGGAGCAAAACTCAGAAACAACGTCCCAGTTCGGACTGCAGGCTGCAACTCGCCTGCACGAAGTCGGAATTGCTAGTAATCGTGGATCAGCATGCCACGGTGAATACGTTCCCGGGCCTTGTACACACCGCCCGTCACACCATGAGAGCCGGGGGGACCCGAAGTCGGTAGTCTAACCGCAAGGAGGACGCCGCCGAAGGTAAAACTGGTGATTGGGGTGAAGTCGTAACAAGGTAGCCGTAGGAGAACCTGCGGCTGGATCACCTCCTTTCTAAGGAGTCAGGCAGGAAGGAAGCATCGAAGATGGTTTCTTTCTGGAACAGGTGACAGAGACAAGTAGAGTAGATATTGTTCGATTTTGAGGGCCCTGAAAAGGGGTTACTCAAAACCTTATGTGGGGGTTTAGCTCAGCTGGGAGAGCACCTGCTTT
The DNA here is from genome assembly GCF_003478405.1 of Faecalibacterium sp. AF28-13AC. Classification (NCBI taxonomy): domain Bacteria; kingdom Bacillati; phylum Bacillota; class Clostridia; order Eubacteriales; family Oscillospiraceae; genus Faecalibacterium; species Faecalibacterium sp. AF28-13AC. The sequence continues at coordinate 386,850 of NZ_QUFG01000002.1, forward strand.
GCAAGCAGGGGGTCAAGGGTTCGATTCCCTTAATCTCCACCACATGGGCCAATAGCTCAGCTGGCTAGAGCACACGACTGATAATCGTGAGGTCGATGGTTCGAGTCCATTTTGGCCCACCATGTGATGAAAATCGAAGTTTCAGGAAACTGGGCTTTGAGGGACATCACCAAGACGTACCTTGAAAACTGAATAATAACTGCGAAACAAAGATTATAGTAAGTTCTTTTTAAGAAATATTACAATTTCAAAAGGAAGGGTAACATAATCTTCGTTGGCAAGAGAGAATCAAGAGGATACCAAATGTTCTTGAAAGAACGTTTGAAAGGTCAAGCGAACAAGGGCGCAGGGCGAATGCCTTGGCACTGGGAGCCGATGAAAGACGTGATAAGCTGCGATAAGCTTCGGGGAGCTGCAAATAAGCATTGATCCGGAGATTTCTGAATGAGGAAACTCACCTGGGTTCATACTCAGGTACGATCTACTGAACTTCAAAATAGGTAGATCGAGGGAACCGCCTGAACTGAAACATCTAAGTAGGGCGAGGAAGAGACATCAAACGAGATTCCGTAAGTAGTGGCGAGCGAACGCGGAAGAGGGCAAACCGGGAGTCGAAAGACTTCCGGGGTACGGACTGCATTTAAGACTTGAGTTGTTAACCGAACGGCATGGGAAGGCCGGTCAGAGAGTGTGAGAACCACGTAGGTGAAAACGACAAGAGCTGAGCAAGTTCCAGAGTACGGCCAGACACGTGAAACCTGGTCGGAAGATGGGGGGACCACCCTCCAACCCTAAATACTACCCAGTGACCGATAGCGTATAGTACTGTGAAGGAAAGGTGAAAAGCACCCCGGGAGGGGAGTGAAAAAGAACCTGAAACCCTGTGCCTACAAGCACCTAGAGCACGTCAAAGTGTGATAGGGTACTTTTTGTAGAACGGTCCGGCGAGCGATTGTATGCAGCAAGGTTAAGGTCTTCAGGACTGGAGCCGAAGCGAAAGCGAGTTTGAAAAGGGCGTTAAGTTGCATACAATGGGCCCGAAACCGGGTGACCTACCCATGGTCAGGTTGAAGTGGAAGTAAAATTCCATGGAGGACCGAACCGACCTCCGTTGAAAAGGCGGCGGATGAACTGTGGGTAGCGGAGAAATTCCAATCGAACCCGGAGATAGCTGGTTCTCCCCGAAATAGTTTTAGGACTAGCCTCAGGTTAGATATCTGGAGGTAAAGCACTGAATAGCCTAGCGGCCGAGAGGTTAGCGAAGCTTATCAAACTCAGAATGCCAGAATATTGATGCCTGGGAGTCAGACAGTGTCAGATAAATGTCATTGTCAAAAGGGAAACAGCCCAGATCTACAGCTAAGGTCCCAAAGTCAGGTTAAGTGGAAAACGATGTGAAGATACGCAGACAACCAGGATGTTGGCTCAGAAGCAGCCACTCATTCAAAGAGTGCGTAATAGCTCACTGGTCGAGCGTCTTTGCGCGGAGAATTTAACGGGGCTAAACCTGGCACCGAAGCTTAGGCAATGTAGTAATACATTGGGTAGGGGAGCGTTGTATACGCGGCGAAACAGTAGCGCAAGCGGCTGTGGAGTGTATAGAAGTGAGAATGCCGGAATGAGTAGCGCGAATGCAGTGAGAATCTGCATGGCCGAAAGCCTCAGGTTTTTGGAGGAAGGTTCGTCCGCTCCAAGTTAGTCGGGAGCTAAGGTGAGGCCGAAAGGCGTAGCCGATGCACAGACGGTAGAGATTCCGTCACCACCAAAAGAGTTAAGCACAGGGACACATAAGAAGTCTCAGAGCCGGGTGTTGGTTCCGGTAGAGATCGAGGGAAAATAGTACCGAAGTCTGGGATGGAAGATGGCGAGAAAAGCTGTGTGGATTTCTGAGGTGCCCGTACCGCAAACCGACACAGGTAGGTAGGAAGAAGATTCTAAGGCCAACGGGAGAAGGGTTGTTAAGGAACTCGGCAAATTGACCCCGTAACTTCGGGAGAAGGGGTGCTCCAGAGATGGAGCCGCAGAGAATCGGCCCAAGCAACTGTTTACCAAAAACACAGGTTTGTGCTAAATCGAAAGATGACGTATACGAGCTGACGCCTGCCCGGTGCTGGAAGGTTAAGAGGAGATGTGCAAGCATTGAATCGAAGCCCCAGTGAACGGCGGCCGTAACTATAACGGTCCTAAGGTAGCGAAATTCCTTGTCAGGTAAGTTCTGACCCGCATGAAAGGCGTAATGATTTGGGCACTGTCTCAACAGCCCGCCCGGCGAAATTGTAGTACCGGTGAAGATGCCGGTTACCCGCGACAAGACGGAAAGACCCCATGGAGCTTTACTGTAGCCTAATATTGGGTTTCGATGTTGCATGCACAGGATAGATGGGACTCTGGGAAGTGATCGCTTTGGCGGTCATGGAGAGGACGTTGGGATACCATCCTTGCGATATTGGAATTCTAACCTGCGGCTCTGAATCGAGTCGGGGGACATTGTTAGGTGGGCAGTTTGACTGGGGCGGTCGCCTCCTAAAGAGTAACGGAGGCGTTCAAAGGTTCGCTCAGCTTGAACGGAAATCAAGCAAAAGAGTGCAAACGCAGAAGCGAGCCTAACTGCGAGACTGACGGGTCGAGCAGTAACGAAAGTTGGAGTTAGTGATCCGGTGGTATGTGAGTGGAAATGCCATCGCTCAACGGATAAAAGTTACCCTGGGGATAACAGGCTGATCTCCCCCAAGAGTCCACATCGACGGGGAGGTTTGGCACCTCGATGTCGGCTCATCGCATCCTGGGGCTGTATTCGGTCCCAAGGGTTTGGCTGTTCGCCAATTAAAGCGGTACGCGAGCTGGGTTCAGAACGTCGTGAGACAGTTCGGTCCCTATCTGTCGTGGGCGCAGGATATTTGATGGGAGCTGTCCCTAGTACGAGAGGACCGGGACGGACGTACCTCTGGCGCACCAGTTGTTCCGCCAGGAGCATAGCTGGGCAACTACGTACGGATCGGATAAACGCTGAAAGCATCTAAGCGTGAAGCCGACCCAAAGATAAGATATCCCA